>JBOFMR010000129.1:0-18374 GCA_051658485.1 Phocaeicola sp. | reverse complement strand
AATCGCTACCTTTGCGTTATACAGTTTATACAGCCGTAGCTCTCTTCGTCACCCTATTTATAGGGGGTGAACCAGCTACATTTATTTACTTTCAATTTTAATTTGAACGAATGATGAAGAAGTTTTTTGGCAAGATAATACTCTTTCTTATTGCTTTTAGCCTAGCATTGGTACCTATCTCTATTTTCTGTAAACAGAAGCTAGAGGCATTTCTTCTTGAAAAATCAGCACTAGACTCCAATGCTACGGTATTAGCTATAGGCGATTCACACATTGAGTACTCACTAGATCCAGCCTTATTTCCCGAAATGACGAACCGAGGATTCAGTGCAGAGTGGCTTTTTTACACACTACCCAAACTAGAGTATTACCTAAATCACAACAAACAGATAAAAACAGTTCTATTGGGATACAGCGCCCATTCGCTATCAAAAGAATTAGAATCGGCTATTTTGGGAGAGAAGTCACCTGTATTTTATAACAAATATATGCCCTTGATCGTACAGAGTCCCTCTGCATTGGCATTGTACCATAAATATGCCCTAAACAAAGAGTCTTTTCTTTTCTACTTACAAGCTAAATATAGGATACCCTCAAAGCAATTTGTGAACAACTTAACGAATAAGAGTGATATCTTCAAAGGGGGATTTATAAAACAATTAAAGGTGATGAAAGCGGAACAATCTGTGAATTTTCACTTAGGCGATTTAGATACCCTTATTACCTCTCCCATCTTGGAAGAGTCTTTGCAGCAAATAATAGCATTAACCAAAAGAAAAAATGTAAATTTGGTTCTCTACAATGCACCGTGCCATGAAAATCACCCAGCTAAGAATACGAATTTTATTCGGAATTACATTAACCAAGTAGCTTTTGATTTGTGCAAAAATGAAGGTATTCATTATATAAATCACTTTGACTACCACCTACCCGATTCGATGTATTGCGATTATGACCACATAAACTATGCTGGAGCAAAAGTTATAACCCCACTGGTGCGAGATACACTTATAAAGCTAGGGATTGTGGAAGAGAACACACTGCATTTGGGAAAGAAACAGAAAAGTGATTATGTAAGTTACAACTCGGTGCTTGAGGGGTTGAAGGAGAGGAGATAATACTAAAAAAATATGACACAATCACGTACACAAAAAACGCTGAAGAATGCCAATGTATCACTTTTATTCAGTATTCTGACGATACTAGTGGGGTTCTTCTCACGAAAAATATTTATAGATAACCTCAGTGCCGAAGTATTGGGGCTAAATACTGTTGCCTCTAATCTGTTGGGATTTCTTAACCTAGCTGAATTGGGTGTAGGCGCCGCTATTTCCTATTCACTTTACAAGCCCCTTTTTGACAATGACCGTCAAAAGATGATTGATATCATCACCATACAAGGATACCTTTATCGACGTGTTGCCTACACCATTTTGGCAGGAAGTGCTATTTTGATGTGCTTTTTTCCTTGGATTTTCCACAAATCTGACTTGCCCTTGTGGTATGCCTATACCACCTTCACAGTTTTTCTTTTCGGCTCTATGTTTAGCTATATTTGGAACTACAAACAGATTCTGTTAACAGCCGACCAAAAGAACTACAAGTTGGTCATCAACCAGCAGAGCCTTTTCTCCCTAAAGATTATCATACAGCTATCTGCCATTTCTCTATTTCCACAAATAGGCTACCAACTCTGGATTCTTTTTGAATTTTCATTTTCTATTATTCGTACGGTTGAACTAAACCGAATTGTAAAAAAAGAGTATCCATGGCTCAATATAGAACTATCAAGAGGAAAGGACTTACTCCAATCACACAAAGAGATTATCACCAAAACCAAGCAAATCTTTGCCCACAAAATGGCAGGCATTGTACTGAATCAAGCTAGCCCTATGGTAATGTATGCCTATACTTCTCTAACCATCATTGCCTATTATGGCAACTACATGACTGTAATAGCTGGTCTGTCCACATTATTTAATTCACTATTCAACAGCATGGGTGCAGGTGTTGGTAACCTAGTAGCCGAGGGAAATAAGAGAAGAATCAATGAGGTCTTTTGGGAGCTTTTAACAAGCCGCTTTTGGATAGCTTTAAGTATATCCATCCCCCTCTATCACCTATCCTCTCCATTTATTTCCTTGTGGTTAGGCAAAAAGTATCTATTGGATGACACAACGATTCTTTTAATGATTTTAATCTTCTTTATAGGGGCCACGAGAGGGATTGTAGAATCATTCCTCTCTGCATATGGCTTGTATCAAGACACTTGGGCTCCCTTTGCAGAGGCTACTATAAACATCATATTGTCCATTACTTTGGGCTATTTCTTTGGTATCATAGGGGTTCTTTCGGGAATTGCCATCAGTTTAACAACAATTGTTCTGATTTGGAAACCCTATTTTTTGTATAGTCAAGGATTTAAAAGGTCAGTATGGTCGTATATTGTGGGGTATTTGAAGCATTTAGCAATAGCAGCAATTACTTTTTTTTCCTCTAATTATCTTTACTATCAATTACCCTATCATCCCTCGGAATTTATCAGCCACTTCCTAATAATGGGTACAGGAATTACTCTAATAACAGCTTTTTCATCTGGTTTACTCTATTATATCTTCACACCAGGATTAAAAGCCTTTTTTAATCGTTTAATCCTAATGTTAAAAAAATAATCTATTCCACAGTATGAACATAATGCCCAAAACATCAGTAATTAGACCTGTAATACAAGGTGAAGTAATACCTGCCCCAATATATCTAGATTATTCTTATATAAACTTTTTAGATTTCGAACTACTGCTTATTTATAATCATTAAAAAAACACCGCAATAATATATATTAAAAGTCCATAAAAAGTCCGAACGTTATATCGTTCTATCTTTTTTCATTTCAACACAATTAGCTTTAGATATATAAATATATTCCAGACTCTTATCATTCTATTTACGTTCCATAAAAAACAAAAAAAAACTACTATAATGAAGAGAAAACATTTTCTTGACTTGATACTCTTGATAGCTGCACTTATCTATTCAGCCTTTTTGAAATTTCTAGCTAAATATAGAAATGTTTGGTTGATTTCAGAGAGACAGACAGATGCAGGTGATAATGGATACCATTTTTTTAGTTATATTAGGAATAACCACCCAGAGATAAATGCCTATTATGTCATAACAGACAATTCACTAGACAGATATAAAATAGCTCATTTGAAGAACACGATCTCTCCAAATAATAAATTCTCACATATTTTATTTCTTGTGTTGGCTAAATATATAATTGGTGCACATGGTAATATGGGCATTCCTAAGTCTGGAATCTGTTGGAGATATTTATCTAAAAGTAAGAAGCCACTAATTTTCATTCAACATGGAATCACAAAAGAGGATTGTAAGCATTTTCACTATAAAAGAACTAATTATTCACTATTTATGACAGGCGCCCAACCAGAATATGATTTTATTAGTAAAAATTTTGGTTATCCAGCATCTAATGTTGTATATAGTGGTCTATGCCGATTTGATGCACTTCATGACAGTAAAGTAAAAAAGCAGATACTCCTTATGCCAACTTGGAGAGCTTGGCTAAAAATTTCTCAAACTTTTGGGAACTCAGCAATATATAGAGATGAGTTTATCAATAGTGAATATTATCAAGTATACCAAAGACTAATAAACAGTCCAGAACTACATGAATTATTAGTAAGAAAAGGATATGAACTTCTATTTTTCCCCCACCACGAAATACAAGGTTGTCTAGATTTATTTACTACTAAATCACCTCTTATCACAATTGCAGATGAGATGACGTATGATGTTCAAGAGCTACTAAAGGAGTCTGCAATTATGATTACTGATTTTTCTAGCGTTGCATTTGATTTTGCATATATGAGAAAGCCTGTTCTATATTATCAATTTGATGAAGAACAATATTATAATTCTCACTCGCAAAAAGGATATTTTGACTATTATAAGCATGGATTTGGTCCTGTTGTAAAGGATGAGTCAACCTTAATCCAGCAAATAGAGTTGATTTTCAAGCAAGGGCAAATAGAAAATAGCTATACAAATCGTTCTATCAACTTTTTCCCTCTATATGACCAAAAGAATTGCAAACGAACTTTTGAAGCTATTCTGGCATTAGACAAAAAGTAAAAAACTAACCCCTATTCAATTATGGTTCTTGCAAAAAAACACTTACGCCCGCTGTATGTTAATATTGTCTATTTCTATTATAACAACTTACAGTCTAAGATTATTTCTTTAATCAATCCCTACAAATATTCTCCGCAAAGATACAAAGACTTTTTTTTAGTAGATAACACATCTAGAACTTCTATAAGTATTGATCTTAACAGCGAAGTTCCTAAGGTTATCTATTTGTTTTGGACAGGAGATAACCCAATATCCCCAAACAGGAAAGCTGCTATTGAAAGCATAAAAAAGAATTCAATGGTTGATGTAAAATTAATTACTCCAGAAAATCTAGATAGTTATATCCTACCTGAATCACCACTGCATCCAGCTTTTAAGAATCTCTCTTTAATTCATAAAGCAGACTACCTAAGAACTTATTTTATGCATCATTATGGTGGAGGATATACAGACATAAAAAAATGTAAAAATTCTTGGGAAGAGGCATTTGAGCAATTAAACTATTCAGAAAAATACATTTTAGGATATCAAGAAAAAGGGATAAATGGTGTTTGTAAAACCGGACATTCCATTGATTCTGATTTACGAATATATTGGCGTAATCTCATTGGAAATGGTGCCTATATATCTCGTCCTAAAACACCATTCACTTACGATTGGTATAATGAATTAATCAATAGAATGGATAAGTATGAAAAAGAATTATCAAAATATCCAGGGAATACCTATGGCGACAATGATGGTTACCCAATTCCTTGGTCAAATATTTTAGGACAAATATTTCACCCCCTATGTCTAAAATATTCAGATAAACTAATTATAAATAACTCAATATGTCCCTCATTTAAAAACTATAGATAGAGACTATTGGGCTGTCTAATATTTTCTTATCAATATAAAAGTTTCTTTTAAATACGTATAAATGAATCCCAAAATATCAGTCATAGTACCTGTATACAAAGTAGAACAGTACCTACCCAAATGTATAGAGAGCATTCTCTCACAAAGTTTCACAGACTTTGAGCTACTGCTTATTAATGATGGTTCTCCTGACAACTGTGGAGCTATTTGTGATGAGTATGCTGCTAAGGATGAACGTATCCGAGTGTTTCATAAAGAGAATGGAGGGGTAAGCAGTGCTCGAAATTTAGGATTGGAGAATGCTAAAGGAGATTGGATTATCTTTGTAGATAGCGATGATTGGTTGCCTATAAATGCCGTAGAAACACTCTATTTAAAAGCTGTAGAGACAGGAACTGATATTGTTTGTGGAGATTACAAAACAGTTTACAGCGAAGAAAATACACACTACAGAGAACGAGGGAAATACGATGTAGCGAGCAGAGAGGAGTTTTACGATATCATTTTCACAGAAACCATTTACAATCTATGGGAGAAAATGTTCAGAAAATCTTTATTTAGCCCAGCATTGATTGAAATACCACGCACAATAAATCACGGTGAAGATTTTCTTCTGTTTATCCAATTAATAGATCGGTCTACTAAAATAGCCAAAGTGAATCAATCTGTATACAACTATTTTATGAGAGAAGATTCGTCAACGCATACTTTTGGATTTAATGCTGAAAATGAATACTATTTTTACACTTACTTTTGTAAGATAATGGGCTCCATAGAATTTAAGAAAAGTATCAATGAACAATTTGTAAAAAATAAACGATTGTCTTTGGCAGCAAAGTATGTAGTAAATACAACCACAGCTGACTTACATAGAGAAGAGGTGCGGAGTCAACTTGTAACAATGCTCAACCAAAGGAAACAGATAAATTACCATCTAAGTACACTTCTATTTGCCTATGCTGCTTTATATTCTAAAACAATTTATCATTTACTAGATCGTTTTTTTGATTACAAAAAACGTCTAATAGCTAAAATAAAGAAGATATGCCTGCATTAAATCATGTTGTATCGGTTGTGATACCCGTATATAATGCTTATCACCACATAGAGCGAATGCTCTGTTCGCTATTTCACCAAAGCTTTACAAACTTTGAGGTGATACTAGTTGACGATGGATCTACAGATAACTCTGCTAGTTTAATTAATCAATTCATAAAAAACAGAGAGAACTACACCCTTATTTCTCAAACCAACAGCGGTCCATCAGTTGCTCGAAACAAAGGATTAGAGTTGGCAAAGGGAGAGTTTATTCTCTTTGTAGATAGCGATGATTGGATAGACTCTGATTACATTGAAAAGCTAGTCAAGGCATCAACTGATGTAGAATTAGTTCTCTGTGGATACATAGACCACTCCATCTATGGGGAGAATAAGATTTTCGACTTTACCCCATCCGAGACGATCTCTAAGCAAGCTGTGATAAAATCTGCCTGCCTGAGGACTGGGGGAACCGTTTGCAGCAAATTGTATCGGAATACAATTATAAGTCGAAATGGATTGAAGATGGACCCCTCTCTCACAATGTGTGAAGACCTTGATTTCTTGTTAAGATATATAACCTTATCAGACTCTTTCAGAGCCATAGATTATGCAGGTTACCACTACAATCGAATGAATGAAAATTCACTTTCTGGCACAATAACATCGAAAAGTGCAGTAGCACAATTAGAGGTTACCAGTAGAATTGAAAAATATTTGATTGAGCAAAATTACTCAAAAAATGATTTAGACGATATTATGTCTCAACGAATATCGGGATTTATTCTAGGGGGGTTAATCGAAGAAACAAAGGGAGGAAAAGAAAAGCTTTGGGATGATGTTTTAAAAGGAGATGACACAATAAAAAAATATTTGCCTATTTGCAATGCAAAAGGTCTCTACCTACCTACCTATTATATTCTTAGGAATTTAGGAAAGAGTGCAACGCTAATCTATCTCAAGTTAATTCTAATACTAAGAAGGATTTATAAAAAAATATAATGAAAAAAAACATCTTCATAGCCATGCACTACCTAGAGATAGGAGGAGCAGAGATAAGCCTAATAGGTTTGCTAAACGCCATAGACTACACCCACTATGATGTAGACCTCTTCATATATAGCCACCAAGGAGAGTTGATGCCACTCATACCCCAAGAGGTAAACCTACTTCCTGAAGTAAAGAGGTATGCCATGCTAGAGCGCCCTATGAAAGAGGTACTAAAGTATGGATACATAGACTTACTACTAGGTAGAGTTTGGGCAAAGAAACAGTGCAGGCAGTTTATGCGAAAGAACAAGCTAACAGATAGCAGCTCGATCTTTCAATACATAGCCCATAACACCACACCGCTATTGCCTAACATAGCGCCTCAAAAAGAGTACGACCTAGCTATTAGCTTTCTAACCCCACACAACATTGTGCGTGACAGGGTGAAATCCAAAAAGAAAATAGCCTGGATACATACAGATTACAGCAACATAGTAATAAATGCCCCATCAGAGCTACCTGTATGGAGTGCCTACAACTACATTGCTTCCATATCAGAAGAGGTCACCACCGCTTTCTTGAAGGTATTCCCTACACTAAAAGAGAAAATCGTATTGATAGAGAACATTTTATCACCTACCTTTGTACGCAACCGTGCAGATGAGAAGGAGGTAACAGCCGAGATGGAGGTGGCACCAGGTGCTCTACGCTTTCTCTCCATCGGTAGGTACTGTTACCCAAAGAACTTTGACAACGTACCTTTCATTGCAAAAGCATTGGTCGAGAAAGGATTAAAGTTCACTTGGTTCCTTATAGGATATGGGGGTGATGAATCGCTTATCAAAGAGAATATTAAAAAGGCAGGTGTGGAAGGAGTCGTGATACTACTAGGTAAACGTGCCAACCCCTACCCTTACCTAAAAGCAACTGATATCTATCTGCAACCTTCTCGTTACGAGGGTAAATCGGTTTCGGTGAGAGAGGCACAGATGCTCTGTAAACCAGTTATTGTAAGCAACTATCCTACGGCTGCTAGCCAAATAAAACAGGGCATAGATGGCTACATTGTACCGTTAGAGAATGAAGCCTTTGCAACGGGAGTACTAGAGTTTGTGAAGAACAAAGCATTGCAGCAGCAAATAACAGAACACCTAACTGTAACTGACTTTGGAAATGAAGCAGAGATTGTAAAAATAGAAGAACTGATAAAGTAACCATGAAACTACTCTATATAACCAATGGGACATCGGGGCCAGGAGGATTGGAACGTGTACTCTCTATCAAAGCATCTTATCTAGCTGAGAAGATAGGGTACGAGGTACATATCCTCACCCTCAATGATGGAGGGAACGAACAGTTCTACAACTTTAGCCCCCAAATAGAGTTCCACGATGTGGTGTGTAAGGGAAACCCACTCACCTACTTTCTTCAATACACCAAAGGAATACGAAAGGTGGTTAAAGCCCTAAAACCCGATGTGATTAGTGTGTGTGATGATGGGATAAAGGGACTATTTGTACCGCTTTTCTTGGGTGGAAAACCGTGTGCGATGATTTACGAACGGCATGTAAGCCAAATGATAGCCTTGGATGGAAGAAAACCGAATTTAAAAGATAACTTGCAATTCAAACTAATGAATTACGGTGCCAGACTATACGACCGTTTTGTTGTACTAACAAGTGATAACATTAGTGAGTGGAAAGGCTTAAAGAATCTGGCAGTTATATCCAATCCACTCTCATTCTACCCCAAAGAAGTTTCTACCTTAGAGCCCAAACGAATTATAGCTGTAGGGAAAATAGGGTACCAAAAGGGATATGAACGACTACTAGAGGCGTGGAAAGATATAGTAGAGAAAGCACCAGAGTGGGAAGTACACATCTATGGGAATGAGAATGACGGTGGCGAATTGCGACAGAAGATAGCAGCTAGTAATGTACAAGAGAGCTTCATACTGCACCCAGCCACAAGAGAGATTGAACAAGCCTATTTAGATTCTTCTATCTACGCATTTCCCTCACGCTTTGAAGGTTTTGGTATGGTACTCATAGAAGCTATGGCATGCGGCGTACCGTGTGTATCCTTTGACTGCCCTTGTGGCCCTAGAGATATCATTAGCGATGGCGAAGATGGTTACTTGGTAGAGAATGGTAATATAAGTCAGCTAGCAGCCAAATTATTAGAGTTAATAGCGGATAAAGAGAAGAGAGAGAAGATGGGAATTGCTGCCCGTGAAAACGTAAAACGCTACTCGGTAGAGCATATTGCCAAAGAGTGGGATCAATTATTTAAAACAATATGCTAAACGCCTCCATATACCAACCACTTTTTATAAACTTGGTGATGATCCTATCCCTCGTCAAGGGAATTCAACTCTTCTCTCTACGATATGATCGACTATTGAGAGGGAAAAAGGATCATACACAGACCCTACTCATCGCCATATTCTTAATCCTCTTTATGGGCCTTAGACCCATTCACTATGTATTTGTTGATACAATCAACTATGCTCGTAGTTACTATGCCCTTCAAAGCGGGGCTATGAGCTATGACCCTAATGCAGGCGAAGCAATCTTTAATGGCTTGATGAATATGTGTTCCCAAATAATGGATGTAACCTACTTTTTCTTGATAATAGAGATGGGCTATATCGGTTTTATGTTTTGGGCGTGCAAAAGATTAACACGGAACAATCTATTCCTTTCGTTCCTCTTCTGCATAGGTGCCTTCTCCTTTTTTAGTTACGGTGTCAACGGGATTCGTAACGGGCTGGCAACAAGCATAGTACTGCTAGCATTGAGTTACTGCAACGGAACTCAGAAAGAGCGCCTTTATGGCATTATTTGGGCCTTTGTGGCCCTTGGCGTTCACAAAACGTCTGCACTTCCTCTAGCAGCAGCAATGGTCTCCATGTACTACTCCAAAACCAAAGTGTACTTGTACCTATGGGCATCCTCCATCTTTATTAGTTTAGTGGCAGGTGGTTTTGTAGAGTCCATCTTTTTGGGGCTAGGATTTGATGACCGCTTGGATCGTTACTTAACCAGTGATGAATACAACGATCAATTCTCAAACACTGGTTTTCGATTCGACTTCTTACTTTACAGCATGATGCCTATTCTATTGGGTTACTACGTGGTAGTGAAACGAAAAATATACGATAAGCACTATTTGCTACTACTAAACACCTACATCATAAGCAATGCGTTTTGGGTTATGCTCATCAGAGCCTCCTTCTCAAACCGTTTTGCCTACCTATCGTGGTTTCTATACCCCATCGTTCTAGCTTACCCTTTGCTGAAATTACCGATTTGGAGGGATCAAGGCAAGAAAACGGGAATAATACTGATAGGACATACACTCTTTACTTACATTATGTGGATTTTAAAAGGATAACACAATGAATAATTTATCACCAAAGATTTCGGTAATAATGGGCATTTATAATTGTGCCTCCACGCTGAAAGAGGCAGTAGACTCTATAATCAATCAAACGTACACTAACTGGGAGCTAATTCTTTGTGACGATGGCTCAAAAGACAATACATTGGCTTTAGCCAAAGAATTTGCCGCACAAGATAATCGAATTGTAGTTATACAAAATAACACAAACAGAGGCCTTAATTATACCCTGAATCACTGCTTAAAATATGCACAGGGTGAGTATATTGCAAGAATGGATGGAGATGATTCATGTGATCCAAGTCGATTTATGAAGCAGGTAGCAATATTAGAAAAGAATAGTGATATAGCTATTGTAAGTTCTGAAATGAATTATTTTGATGAAAGTGGAATCTGGGGACAAAGTAAATCTATTGAAAGGCCAGTGAATAAAGATTTCATACGGGGAACTCCTTTTTGTCATGCCCCTTGTATGGTTAGGAAAGAGGCTTACGATGCTGTAAATGGATATTCAGAAGCAGATATACTACTACGAGTAGAAGATTATCACTTATGGATAAAAATGTATTCAAAGGGATACAAAGGATTAAATATAAAAGAACCTCTCTACTCCATGAGAGATGACAGAAATGCTTATAACAGAAGAAAATTTAAATATAGAATAAACGAGGCATATGTGCGTTATTTAGCAGCTAGAATGCTTTCACTCCCATTGACTGCATATATATATACCTTACGGCCTATTTTGGTTGGTATATTGCCTAATTTTTTGTACGACTATTTACATAAACGTAGATTAAACAAATAATGCTTCAATTCAATACACCTCTTAATCTGATACTAAGATCTTTTATTCAAAGGTACAATCATCAGAAATATTGGAAAAGACGACACAAAGTGGTTAATCCAAATGACAAAACACCTAGAATAATAAAACTAGTGTGGCTGTTTTTGATAAAACGCTCGGATGCCTTTAATTGTGCCTCGTTTGGAACGAACCTAAACAATGGTGCTAACTTCCTCTCCCCACCCCATTTACCTCATGGACCAAATGGAATTATCATTGGACATGATGTTATTATAGGGTATAATTCAACCATTTATCAACAAGTAACCATAGCACACGGGAATGTAGTAATAGGGAATAATTGCCTGATTGGAGCAGGTGCAAAGATTCTTCCTAATGTTAGGATTGGTGATAATGTACGTATTGGTGCAAACTGTGTAGTTGTAGAAGATATACCTGATAATGCCACGGTTGTTATGCCCAAGCCTAGAGTAATTCTTCAGAAAACAGACTAAGAATAATTACAAAAAACAATGAAAAAAATATGTATAGTTTCCACTGTATCATCTACGCCTAATGCTTTTATGATACCTCACTTAAAGCTATTATCATCGGTTTTTGAGATATATGTAGTTTCTAATTTTTCGGAAAATCACAATGAAAAATTTACCTCAAAAGAGATAGGTGTAAAAGAGTGCCATCACATAGCTTTTGAACGTAAAATATCGATAATACAAGATGGGAAAACAGCATTAGCATTATTGAGTTATTTCAGAAAAAACAAATTTGATTATATTTTATCAATGACTCCTAAGGCAGGATTATTAACTGCAATCGTTGGTTTAGGTTCTGGTGCAAAGGAGGTTATTCACCTATTCACAGGACAGGTATGGGCAAATAAAAAAGGACTCTTTAGAAAGTTTTTAATTACACTAGACAAAATGGTAGGTTGGTTAGATACACGCATTCTAGTGGATGGATTAGCCCAACTAAATCATCTTATATCGCTTGGAGTAATCCCTAAAACAGCTAGAATCCTAGGTTCAAAAAATAGTATGGCAAATGTGGATACCACACTGTTTTCACCAAATAAATTGGTCAGAGATGAACTTAGAAACGATTATGCTCTTTCGGATAGCACAGTTCTATTTTTCTTAGGAAGATTAAATGCAGACAAAGGTATTTACGAATTAGTAGATGCTTTTATGCAACTTAGTAATGAATACCCGAAACTTAAGTTGGTCATAGCAGGCAGTGATGAAGAGTCTGTAATCGATAAAATAACAGAAAAATATGGTGATAAACTAAATGGTAAGCTAATTTATTTAGGTGCAGTAAAAGAACCCTATAAATACTTACAAATAGCTGACATTTTTGTATTACCTTCACATAGAGAGGGTTTCGGTTGTAGTGTAGCTGAAGCATCGGCATGTTCTATTCCCGTAGTATGTAGTGACATTTGGGGATTGACAGATGCATATATAAACAACGAAACTGGTGTTAATTTTAAAGTGGGGGATATAGACTCTCTTTCTGCCACTCTACGCCCACTTATAGAAGATTCAAGTTTACGATTAAGATTGGGTGCGAATGGAAGGAACTACGTTATGAAGCATTTTGACAAGAATGCACTAGCTAGTGCATGGCTGAAATACTTTAAAGAACTGGATAAAAATTATATCTAAGGATAGAATAATACTCAGAAATAAAAAAGAAAAATATGTACAAAAACTTCTTCAAACGAATCATTGATTTTACAATAGTAGCCACTGCCCTACTGCTTATTTGGCCCATACTGCTATTGGTTACGCTGTGGCTCACCATAGCCAACAAGGGAGCAGGTGCTTTCTTTACGCAAGAGCGTCCAGGAAAGGGTGGCAAGATATTTAGAGTGATAAAGTTCAAGACCATGACGGATGAGCGAGATGCAGATGGTAAGTTGTTGCCCGATGCGGTACGCCTTACTCCTGTGGGACGCTTTGTACGCTCTACTTCGATAGATGAATTGCCACAGCTTATCAATGTGCTAAAGGGGGATATGAGCTTGATAGGGCCTAGACCACTAAGAACCCATTATTTACCCCTCTATTCTCAAGAACAGGCACGCAGGCACGATGTACGACCAGGTATTACGGGATGGGCACAGGTGAATGGAAGGAACACAATCAGTTGGGCTAAAAAATTTGAGTACGATGTGTGGTATGTCGATCATATAGGCTTTACATTAGACCTGAAAATATTATTCTTGACCATCCAAAAGGTGTTCAAGAGAGAAGGAATTAGTAAAGAGGGTGAAGTTACCACAGTACCTTTTAATGGAAAAAACTAGTTATGAAGAGTGTAATATTCGGTGCAGGGACTTATGGCGAGGTCTATCTTGCCTATCTGCAAGAGGCAGGTGTAGAGGTTGTTGGATTTATAGACGATAATGAGAATTTGTGGGGGAAGGAAATAGGCGGAGTGAAAATATTGGGAGGCAAAGATTTGCTACCTCAATTATTTGCAATGAATGATGCACAGGCTATTTATTGTCCCATAGGTAATAATAAATTTAGAGTAAAAATCCTGACTTATGCAGAAGAATTAGGCTATAAAACGCCCAATTTTATTCATAAATCAGTAATTGTATCGCCTAATGTTACCATAGGGAAAGGAGTCTACATACTACCCAATGGTTGCATTATGCCACATACAACTATAGAAGATTATGTAATGATGAGTGTAGGTGTAAATGTAGCCCATCATACAAAATTATGTAAGGGTGTATTCTTGGCAGCTGGTGTAAATGTTGGAGCATCAATGAAACTATGTGAATACGTTTATGCAGGAACTAGTTCGACATTTGTTATCGGAATAAAAACAATCGGTTCCAATGCACTGATAGGTGCAGGAGCTGTTGTACTAAAGGATGTAGAGGAAAATGCAGTCATGGCAGGTGTGCCTGCTAAGTTATTACGAATAAAGGAATCATAAATCATGAACAACAAAAAAATATGGCTCTCTCTCGCCCAAATGGGAGGAACGGAGCAAAAATATATTCAAGAAGCGTTTGACACCAACTGGATCGTTCCTTTGGGACCCAACGTGAACGGATTTGAAGCGGAGCTGAAGAGTTACCTCACCACGGAGGAATCGACACAAAGCGAGAAGCAGGTGGTGGCATTGAGTGCAGGTACGGCTGCGCTACATCTTGCCTTGATCATGTGTGGTGTGGGAGTAGGCGACGAGGTGATCTGCCAATCGTTTACCTTTGCAGCATCGGCCAACCCCATTACCTATCTGGGGGCTACACCCGTCTTTGTGGATAGTGAAGAGGAGACTTGGAACATCTGCCCTACTCTGCTACGCACGGCGATAGAAGAGAGGATAAAGGTTACTGGAAAGGTGCCTAAGGCGATCATTCCGGTGCATCTATATGGGGTGCCTGCTAAGATGAAAGAGATTCTGGAGATTGCTCGTGAGTACGGTATTGCGGTGATAGAGGATGCAGCGGAGGCGCTGGGTTCGGAGTATCTGCTCGATGGTGAGCGGGTACGCTGTGGGATGATGGGTACCTATGGGGTGCTATCATTTAATGGTAACAAGATGATCACTACCTCGGGAGGGGGTGCACTGGTTACGCCCAACAGGGAGATGGCACAACGGGCTATGTTCTTGGCCACACAGGCGCGTGATAATGCTCCGCACTACCAACATACGGAGATTGGATACAACTATCGCATGAGCAACATCTGCGCGGGGATAGGACGGGGACAGATGGAGGTGCTGGAGCATCACTTGGAACAAAGAAGGGGAAACCATCGCTTCTACTGTGAACACTTGAAGGGGGTACCGGGTATATCGGTCTACCAACAGCCGGCAGAGGGCTTTGACTCGAACTATTGGTTGAGCTGTATCACGATAGATAAGGCGGTAACGGGATACGACCGTGAGGAGCTACGACTAAGGATGGATGCGGCAGGGATAGAGACGAGACCGCTGTGGAAGCCGCTGCATCTGCAACCTGTTTTTGAAAAGGTGCCTAAATATGTGAACGGGGTATCGGAACGATTGTTTGATAGTGGACTCTGCTTGCCTTCGGGGTCGGCACTTACGGAGGAGGATTTGCTACGGGTGTGTGCGGTGATAAAATAGCATAAATTTTACGCTAAAAATAGAATCATTTATCTGTAGTAACGCAGTAAAATGCAAATTTAAATATCACAAGAATACGAATAAAAAGAAATAGTACCATGACCTTCAAAAGAAACATCTTAATGACTGGTGGAGCAGGCTTTATAGGAAGCCATGTGGTACGGAAAAAGAATATGAGATAAACTAAAATAAAAAATCATGATTAGACAAGACCTAACAACAAAAAAAGGAATAATGAAAGCACTTCTCTTTGGAAATCCGCTATTCATGGCGATGAAAATAGGAAAAAAATTGATTGAAACTGATAGTGTAGAGAATCAATGCAAAGAAGCAGTGCGATTAATAGAACAAGGGAAAAAAGAAGAAGTGGACGAAATGGAAATCAAAGTAAGCAGAAAAGCTGGATTAAGATTTAATGCACCTATAGAAGGGTGTGATATCAAGGTTGAAGCGGGTAGTAATGCCGAAATGACTATAAAAGTGAAATACAAATAGGACCACACACAATAGTAAGGAATTTGCTAAAACAACTTTTGCTAAAGTAAATACTTACACAATCACAAAATACAATAGTTCGTTAAGTTTTGATTAACTTTACGCAGCTTTAGTGCCGTAGAGCAATAGTTCTTTGACAAGTTTGTGATTTTTCTTTGAGTTTGGATTGATACCGAACTTGGAAATAAATAGGTTTACCATCATTTGGTTGTGCAATAGTACCTTAGTCTCTTTTATAGAGAATGGTATCTCTTTATTATTTGAGTTCCTCCAATGGACTACTTTGGCAATATTGACCGCTGTTAGTGCGAAGTTGAAGGAAGTTGATACGACCTAGGATGAGTAAGAACAGAACAAACACTTCAAGGATAAAATCACGTCGCCATTTGTTTAAACGAATGCGAGAGTTGTCTAGAATAGATGAAATGATATATAGTGCGTATGAACCTGATTATTTGCTACCATAAGAGTGAGTGAGAATACCCTTAAAGGTAGTAACAATCAGGGGATTATGTAAACAAACACGAGATTGTCTTATTGATAATCAGATAGATAAAACAAAGTTTAACGAAGTATTGTAAATATGAATATCAACTATACCATAATAATACCACACAAAAATACGCCACACTTATTACGAAAATGTCTTTCCTCCATCCCTAAGAGAGATGATGTGCAGATAATTGTAATAGACGACAACAGTGACAGTGAGTTATCAATATTAGACGAATTAATAGCAGAAAAAAAGGACTGTGTTGAATTTATTCGATTGAATAAAGAGGAGTCAGCATCAGCTGGTAGAGCTCGCAACATAGGAATAAAGAAAGCAAAAGGGAGATGGTTGTTATTTGCTGATGCCGATGACTATTTTTCAGAAAATTTAAACACATTCCTGGAATACTATAAAGATATTGAACATATTGATGTGATCTACTTCGATGCACAAGTGGTAGATGAAAAGGGTATTACTACTGTTTTTACTATGACTAAATATATTACAAACTTTCTGAATAATAAGAAATATTCCAAAGAAGTAATAAAGTTTGAGCTATGGACACCTTGGATAAGAATGGTAAGAAAGGAGTTGGTACTAAAAAACAACATTCAATTTGAAGAGCGTGCAATAGGTAATGATATGCTATTTTCACTTACGTGCGGTAAGTTGGCAAGTAGTATGGAAGTGTATAATAAAGTGTTATATTACTACTATAAACCTTCAGAGGGTAGTCTTACATCTAAGTATTATACAAAAGAGCGTATAGCAGATCAAATAGAGCTAAAGGTGAAATTAAATTGTTTTTATGATGATATTAATTACAAATTCAAACACCCAATTTTATATGCTGGGATCTATAGTAAATATCCTAAAGAATATTTTAAGCTAGTATTTAAAGTATTAAAAGAACACAACATCAGCATCTATAGTGACATAAAAAGTATTTTTACTCGTTTATTTGCAAGAATGTTTCGCATAATTTAGAATTGCAATAATTACACCTGTGATGGTGCATTCTCTATCCTCTACACAAGTATCTTATTCTAATGGTTATATGGGGTCTAACCTATATTTCCTTTAGAAAATATTCAAAGATAAAACCATATCTTATTCTTCTTTTTTTATGTCTGTTACTGGTTTGTTCCTACCATTAGACAAGTACCTAATAGGCAATTTAACTAGCAGCTATTCAATAGAGACGAGACCGCTGTGGAAGCCGCTGCATCTGCAACCTGTTTTTGGAAAGGTGCCTAAATATGTGAACGGGGTATCGGAACGATTGTTTGATAGTGGACTCTGCTTGCCTTCGGGGTCGGCACTTACGGAGGAGGATTTGCTACGGGTGTGTGCGGTGGTAAAGTGATAAAAAAGAGAACTACTTGTTGTTTTGTTTAAAAAAAAGCGTACATTTGCACCTTTTACGAATAGGCTCTACATAAAACGCTATCACACTCTTTTTAAATATTTTACAAAAAATGGGATAGATGTATGTTTTAGTTTATTTGTGCAAAAATATATTGACTTTAAACATAAAACAGAGCTACGTATATAGCTATTTCGTAGTGAAAAGGAGTTGGATGAGCGACTAAGGTTGTTTGTCTCTTCTTTATATTTATCAACATGACATATTAAACATGAGTAAAAATTTTCTTCTTCCCATTGTTGCTCTGGCATTAGCTGCCAGCAGTTGTACCAAACACGATGTAATTGGTCACAACCAATCAGGATCTGTAGATCCTACTTTAGTAAACTTTAGTGCCTATGCAGGTAAGTCAAGAGCTGCCTCTACTACTGCAGAGACATTTAAAGAATTTCAGGTGTATGGTTACCGAGGGGAACTTGGCGCGGATGCGTCGATCGTTTGGGATTCAGAAAAGCCAACTCTTTTGATGGATAATGTAAAAGTCAGCAAAACGAGTGATGTATGGGAAACTCTCTCTCCTACTCCTTGGCCTGCTGAAGGTACACACGTACAGTTCTTTGCCTTTTCACCTGCTGCAAGTGATGCAAGTGGTA
>JBOFMR010000128.1:0-5105 GCA_051658485.1 Phocaeicola sp. | reverse complement strand
GCCAATTTTATCAGGTGAGCCGAATTTCTTCAACAACCGTGCGACTAATGCATCGGCAGAATGTTTAAATGCAAAGCTAAAAAAGTTTAGGGTCGATTTAAGAGGGGTGAATGATATACCATTCTTTCTATATAGAGTGGTGAACATCTATGCCAAGTAAGGTATTAATAATTATTATCCACAAAGGAATCTTCAGGGTTTATCGGGTGAACCTTTAAATTGATTAGGATTACCCTTTTTACTAATATATATATACAGCAATAAATTAGCAGGACAATGGAAAGCAAGCAAACAAGAAGAGGGCCCATTCATAACCTAATACTGAGCAAAAAAAGAGACCGCTGCTTGGTTAAGAGCAACGGTCTAAACTTAAATGATAATGGAAAGATTGACATATTACCATCCACTAGGTACGGCACCTGTATTGCTCGCTTTAGTATAATGAAAACAACCTGAACTATCTACTCCACCAGAAGAGTAGTCATAATTCCACAAAGCTGGGAAAGTGCTTTGCTTTGCTTCATCATCTGTTAAGCCACTTCCAACTTGGTAAAACGCATTCTCAAAATTTATTTGTTTCGTTACCGAAATAAGCCGAGTAATTGCATCTGTTGCTTCATTACAAAAAGTATTAGAATTCGCTTTTGCTTTTCCACAACCAAAAAACGCCACACAGAACTAATAACGCTCCTAATCCTGAAGACTGCAGAGAGAGAAGAGAAAACGTAGCTAAAGACATCGTGATCCAATGCCTGTCAGCTTTGGATCAGCCCGAAGCGGATAAACTCGAAAAGGAATTAAACCTAATAACTGAATGCTTTTAGATTCTTATGAGAGCTCTTGTATGTTGGATGATTATATTTTTGGTTGAAGGATAAAGAGTTGATAGTGTTCTTCCGCTTCAAACCCCACTAATCCCCCCCATCTACCTTTTTCCTCCCCTTTAGTAAAACTTCCTCTCTCTTCAAGCTCAACCGCTGCCAAGCTTTCTCTCTCTCTCTCCACCAGCCGAAAAAAAACGTCCGCCTCAGGCGGCTTCGTGCGGGAGTTCTAAGCCCCCCCGGAATGAAGAAATGAATCGAATGAACTACTCACAAGAGGTAGTCCTTTGTGGAACGCAACGAACGGAGTATCCGTAAGCTTGGAGGTTGTCGTTCTCCGGGGTCACGCCGCTTTGGTAGAAGTTCAAGTTGTAGCCGTTGCTGCTGAGGTGCAGCGTACAAGACCAATAGAATGCGAGCGTGCCTTGAGCGTCAAGCGTGCCATTGCTGAAGTGGCGAAAGCCTGAAGCCGGGAGGAATTCTCCGCCTGTACCTGTAGATGTTGCACCTGGACCGAAGTAACGCCCGTTGATGCCGTCAAGTTTTGTCCAATTGGAACGGTTTTCTTTCGCTCCAAATTTTTTATTTTCTTCTTTTGTTGGTGTGCACCATTTGCCGTTGTCAGGCGCACTACCTGAATTAATTTCGTTCTCTATGAACTCCTGAGTGAAGCCTACTAACTTACATGGATCGCCCTTGCCTACTTTTAAGTTCGCTGCGGTGTGTGTAGGATAATCACCGACTGACTGTTCTTTCCATGATGCACCTCCCTGTGAATTATTCGGATCAAACAATTTTACTGGGCTTCCACTGTTATTCCACGCTACAGTTCTACCCCATTGGAAATATGCTCCGTGATTCGTTGGATTCTTGGTTAACATGAGTTTTGCCTGATCGCCTTCTCCTACTACGTAAATACGGGGTGCGGCTACGCCGGGCTCAGAAATATAAGTGTCTACAAACTTAGCCGTATAAGTCTTATCTTTCGTTGCTTGTGTTAATTTCACCTTTAAGGTATTATCAGAGAAGATAAAATCCTCCGATGGATTAATCTTCCCAGTTTCATCGTACCACCCCTCAAGTACATAATTCGCTGCTGCTGCTTTTGCTACAGAGGAGATTGTGTCTCCCGCACTGCCACCCCTTTTACCTATGGGATCTACAGTTCCGTTATCACCTGTCGCAAAGGTAATACTCATCTTTTCCGGTTCTTTTGGTCCTTCATCGACATGATCCTTTGAGCAGCTACTCATTACTAGAACTACTGAAAGAATAAAAAGTGTTGATTTCATTAATTTAAACATAACTAAAATAGTATTTGTGCCTTATTTGTGATTATCACAGCGCAAATGTAATAAAAATAAATACATTTAAATTATATCATGTAATTCTACGCATCTTGCATTACCAAAGATTTGCAAACACACTTGGCAAAGCCACAAAAAGTTCTCTTCCTCTTTATCTGTTCCATCACGAACCCTCCCTCCTGAATATAAACAGCAAAATCCCCACCTCTAATTAAAGAGATGGGGAAAAGCTCCTGAGTTGGGGCAGAACACTACACACCTAGACGGTGCTGCTCTTCCTCTCTAGCCCTAGCTTCATCCGCAATCCGAACCTCCTCGTTCATTTGAGCGATTGTCACTTCTACCCATCTTGCTTCTGTGTCGTCTTTCGATAACAACACAAGGTCTGAATAAATCTTTTTCCTCTTCAAGCTCAACCGCTGCCAAGCCCCCCTTCACCAGCCGAAAAAAAACGGCCGACATAGGCGGCTTCGTGCGGGGGGGGGGCTAAGATCCCCCGGAATGAAGAAATGAATCGAATGAACTACCCACAAGGGGTAGCCCTATTGTGGAACGCAACGAACGGGGAAGCCGTAAGCCTGGAAGTAGAACTCCGGGAGCACGTAGCTGCTGCCGACGACCAAGATGTAGCCATTGTCGGCTTCGTACGGCGTACAAGACCAAGAGTATCCGTTCGTGCCTTGCTCGTTAAGCGCGCCATCGTTGCGGTTGCGACGGCCTGAAGCCGGGAAGAATTCTCCGCCTGTACCTGTGGTTGTCGCACCTGGACCGAGGTAACACCCGTTGATGCCGCTGGCTGTTGTCCAATTGGAATATGTAGCTCCAAATGTTGTATTTTCTGCAGTTGTTGGTGTGCGCCATTTGCGGTTGTCAGGCACACGACCCGAATTAATTTCGTCCTCTATGTTCTTCTGAGTGAAGCCTACTAACTTGCACGGATCACCCATGCCTGCTTTTAAGTTCGCTGCGGTGTGTGCAGGATAGGTATCACCGACTGATTGGTTTTTCCATGATGAACCTCCCTGTGAATTTCCCGGATCAAACAATTTTACTAGGCTTCCATTGTTATTCCACGCTACAGTTCTACCGAACTGGAAGAATGCTCCGTAATTCGTTGGATCCTTGGTTAACATGAGCTTTGCCTGATCGCCTTCTCCTACTACGTAAATACGGGGTGCGGCTACGCCGGGCTGAGGAGTAAGGTCTACAAACTTAGCCGTATAAGTCTTATCTTTCGTTACTTGTGTTAATTTCACCTTTAAGGTATTATCAGAGAAGATAAAATCCTCCGATGGATTAATCTTCCCAGTTTCATCGTACCACCCCTCAAGTACATAATCCGCTGCTTCTGCTATTGCTACAGAGGAGATTGTGTCTCCCGCACTGCCACCCTTTTTACCTATGGGATCTACAGTTCCGTTATCACCTGTCGCAAAGGTAATACTCATCTTTTCCGGTTCTTTTGGTCCTTCATCGACATGATCCTTTGAGCAGCTACTCATTGCTAGAACTACTGAAAGAATAAAAAGTGTTGATTTCATTAATTTAAACATAGCTAAAATAGTATTTGTGTGTTATTTGTGATTATCACAGTGCAAATGTAATAAAAATAAATATATTTAAAAATATTATATAATTTCAACATTTTGTATTACCAAAGATTTGCAAATACCCCTAGCAAAGCCACAAAAAGTTCTCTTCCTCTTTATCTGTTCCATCACGAATCCTCCCTCCTGAATATAAACAGCAAAATCCAACTCTATTTATAGAATTGGGGACTTATTATGACTCACCCGTAAAAGTTGTGGAATGGTATTCTTCTTGTTCATTTTGTCGTTTGTTTACCAATCCATTTTTTAGTATGCTTATTACCCTTTTAGAGAACCTGAAACTCTCTTCTACTTAAACAAAAGAGCAAAAAATCCTTCAATCCTTCACACACTCTAATTATCAATAGGTTATGGTAAAGAGATGGAATTCATCTTTGATAGATAAAAAAACACCCCTATTTATCACAAGCAAGGGTGCAAAAACAATTCTAATACCTAAAAAAACTAAAAACTTCTTGAATCTCTTATATAATAACCATATTACTATAACCAGCAATACCACTATTGCACCTATTGCAATGCCTTCTATCTCTATCTTAAACTGCTGCCATCTACTAAGATGCCTCTCAACTGGATAAGGAATAGGAATGCTATCACGGGTTTCAATTCTTATTGTGTCCTTTAGAGACCTATTTCTATACTCTCGAATTATCCTATCAATGTAAACCGTATCGCCCTTCTGCCTAGTATTAGTTGAATTGCTAATGTAAATGGAATCCCTCTGCAGTTTATCTCTGTACTCAATTCTCTCCCTTGTTACCTCATAAGGTACGTACTGGGTTTTACACGAACTTAATAGAAGTACAAGGAAGATAAATACCCATCTTACTAGCACTTTCACAACCTACTTCTTACTGAGGCGAACATCCTATTCATAGTTTCAACATAGTTAGGGTCCGTAGCATACTTCATCTTTCCACTCTGAATCTTCTTAACAAACTCCTCGGGACTCTTTCTATATGACCATGCGTGAGAAAAGTGAGGCTTACGGAATATCTCAAAGTGATCCGCTAAACATTCATCCATAGATGAGTAGTCACGGAACAGCCTCTTGACCTTGTACCTATACTTACCATTACTTGTTGGAACAATCGATAACACCTCTTCGGGTGCAGTGAACTTCTTATTTGGGGTGTCGAATATTTCAGTAGTAGTGATTAAGATACATTTACCCGTATAACTCCCTTTCGTAATCCCAAACAGATTGTACTCACCAACCTTTCTTTTCCCCCAACCACTCTCAAGGGCTGCCTGAGCAACAACGAATACGGGGTTAATATCACTTGTGCGCTCTGCAATCGGATAGAGCCACTTTACAAACTCATCTGCTGTCATTTCTTATCCTCCTTCTCTTTTTTAGTGATTAC
>JBOFMR010000127.1:0-4352 GCA_051658485.1 Phocaeicola sp. | reverse complement strand
CTAGTGCCAGATGTAATGTACTCTTCGTAGAGGTGCTTAAAGTAAGCTAAGTTCCAATATACCATACTCTTTGTTTTTGCGACAAAGGTAAGGAGGAAGAAGCAAGAATAATAGACGGAGTTTACCGAGGGCTTACTTTCATGAGGAGTTCAGCGGGCTACCTAATGAGTAACAAAGAGGGAGATAAATCCAGTGATTTAAAAAAATCGAACTTGAAAATTCAAAACAGTTTTTATACTATCACCGACATTTTATCGATTTGCAAAGCGCGCATCGAACTCCGTATAGAGTTGCTCTAAACTTGTGTAACAAGGCGTACCGTAATAATCACAAGTAATACGCACATTATCATATCGGTAATAATCTGGTTCACAAACCACTATCATCTTTTTAGACTGCATAAATAGCCCCATCTCAAGCAGCGAAATAGGACTTTTACTACTCCCTATAATGTACATTACAATGGTATCGGCCTCATCAAGATGCGATAGTTCCCAACGCACTTGATAATCAAAGTCCTCGGCAGTGCCATCTAATCCCTTTGCCCTACGCGGATTAAAAAAGAGGAACTCACCATTGTATCTATCCTTAAATTGTTCCGACATAGCTGCTTGCCAATCTATACTTTTTCCCATATCGATGGTGCCAGCTAGGAATATTTTCACAGGGTTAAAATCAGAAGGCAAAACTATTTCTTCTTTTGGTTTCTGAACATAGACAATAGCTTGTGCAGCAAGCTGCTGCAATCCCAAGAAAGCCAAAGATAAACATAGTAGTTTTCGTTTCATACGTAGATAAATGAATGCTCCCAACTCATCTTGGGAAATTAAACAGTAAAATTTATTTTATGGCGCAAAGATAGTTCTTTTTTACAAATACCCTCTTCCACAAAAGATTAGAACAAACTATCGCGGATGTCATTTTCAGTAAACCCTAAATACACTTCCACAAATCTCACAACGTCTCTTTATTTTGCACTTGGCTTTTTCTTTTTTAATGTTTAAACGATACTTCCTCTCAGTTGTATTATGTTGTTCAACCTTACCTGCATTTTTACTATGGCACAAATTCAATATAAATACAACGTAAAATATGGTGATCATTCAATAGGACATACCCAAATTGATACTCTCTAATGGATCCTAGTTATAGGAAAATCAAGCGACTTCCTAAAGGCATTAAGTTTTATCTGAAAGCAACATCATAAAATTCTTTGCGGGGAGTACTTTTATTGATTGTAGGGGTTATTACCTAGATTTGTAGAATTAGAAATGAATAAAAAACATACCAAATAGATTTTGCATACGAAATAATACAGCAAAATTTCTTATCTTACAGTGCGAAAAGAGAGATGCAAAAATGTGCTATTACCTTAATAGAGACAAAACCTTTAGAATCGCCCAAAAAAGGCATAGCTGAACCATTTGAGGCAAGGATGACTACTATTAGCAAACACCTTAAACTATTTTTAAAGAGGGAATGTCTAACAAGAGAGAGCTTGAAGGAGCAATAGGGTAGCCGATTTAAAATTAAAGTCTAAACTTGTTTATTGAAAATACAACTGATTCTATGGATAATTTAATTGATGATAACCTATTTAAGAAAGGATTAGAATATGCCTTTCAAATTATTCCGCGTGCGAATACTTTTTTAGAATTCTCAGATGCGATACTAGACTATATGGGTTCAGACTATCTGCATAGCAAATCTTTATACTACACTTTGATCACTTGGCCCGATTTGAATTTTAGTCTTCAACCCTACTCGGAATGGGGGCATTTCACTGACAAGTTCATCTTAGAACATTATCTTGAGTCTAAAAAACAACAAGAATCAAAAAAAAGAGAACTAGAGTTTAAAAACAACATTGACGAGCTTCAGTTTCTTGTCAAGAGCTATAGAAATAGTGAACAGTTCAAAAGCATGCTAGCTGTGGTAGGTAAATTTCATTATTTAGCCCCTTACAATGCTATGCTTATTGACATGCAGAAACCTAAAGCGTCATTAGTTTTTAACGGTTATAAGTGGAGGGACTATAATCGTCAACCAAAACTCAATGCTCAAAAACTTATCACACTTATTCCATTTGGGCCCATTCAATGTATGTTTGACTATTCTGACACAGAACAAATACCTGGTACCCAAGAGATAGCAGAAGCTCAACTAATGGGACTCTATGACAATACCCTGAATATGGCTACAGGTAAACTGGAGAAATTTAAACTTAGCCGCCTTATTTCTAATTTAGTTAAGTATGGAATCTTTCTCGACGATAATTTCGCAGCAGCTAATACATGTGGTGGCTATATAATAAGGGATACAAAACATATACTGCATATTCCACTGCACAAAGAAGGTAGCATCGATTACCATTCAGAATTTAGCATTAGTGTAAATAGGAACCTATCCGACAATGCTAAATTTCATCTAATCTGCCACGAACTCGGTCATCTTTTTTGTCACCACAGATACTACACGAAAGAGAGCGAACGCACCTTAACAATCAAAGAGAAGGAGTTTGAAGCTGAGACAGTTGCTTGGCTTGTCTGTAAGCGACAAGGAATTAACAATCCTTCTGAAGAGTATTTAGCAACCTATGCACCCAATGGAACGATTCCTATTTGCAGTACTGAGCATATAATGAAGGCAGTAGCAGAAATTGAACGTATGATAGCAACAAACGTATCTATCACGAAAACATTGTGGTATAAAGAGAATAAAAAACTCAAAGAAACTATAATGGAATGTAAAAAGGAAGAAGAGGCTAAAAAGGAAGCACCTATCCGAGGAACATTATTTACATAGTAACTTAATAAAATTCTGCAATATGATTTAGAGAATAACGAATTTATCTTATTATCTAAATCATGTCGTTGGTTATGCTCGTTTTATGGTCAACTAGCATTGAAAATATGGTGTGCTTTAGCCTCTCATTTTCTCCAATGCGAAATTTGTTTCTTTCGTTAGTCCTTCACTTTTGAACATAGTTTGTTGTCTGATCCATGTGATTTAGACCAAGCATCATAGTCAGAGTACGTAGAGGTGTCACCCCAAAAGGTTGACTTCCTTTTACGTCTCTTTTTCTTTTTACTGGAGCCGTCTCCAAAAAGCTTGGAGAGTATATAAACCCCAAGTATTATAAGGTATTATTCCATCCATAACAAGTTTTATTTTATTCTTATAAAGGTACAAAAAAACAGTCAATTGGCCAAGTTAAAACTTAGTTATCTGTTGGTATAGAGCAACATCCAAGTCTAAACAATCATCATCCTTTGCGAAATACAATAGCAATAATACAATTAAAGTAAAAACTGAATGTATAACCTATCGAGTTATGAGTTATTGGAATGTTCCTGTTTGCCCACTGAGTTCAAATATTTCCTGTCTCCATTTCTTGCAATAAAAAAACTCATTATATTTTATTCTATGATATAATTTGGCATACCATTAGGCACATATTTGTAGCGGAAATTGATTCCCGGAGATGCCAAAGCCCGTTAGACGGAGGTGGAAAAGTATAATTAATAGTACTATTATGCCTATAATGATTAGTCGTGGTAAAGAATTGCTTCGTATATGCCCGAGCAACACCGCAAAATTAGAGTATTCAACCAATCAAGGAAGAAGTTGGATTTTACGTTTCAGTGGTAATTCAAACACTGGTCAATTTAGTGATCTCATGGAAAATGGAAAAGAGATACTTGGTACAACAAGTAAAGGTCTGTTTTATTCTACCAATGACGGTATAAGTTGGATTCTTCGTAAACGTTAAGCCTAATGAATGATGAGAAATAAGTTCTACATTCATCCTTCTGATGATATCATTGTAGATGTTGATCACATGTACAACATCCGCAATGGTATTATCAACGTAGGGGTTGAAGATGTTCATACTGTTGTATCAGGTGCAGAAAATGTTATTGTGTTGACAGGAAAAGGGAGTGGTAGCAATAGAGTGAGTAATGCTATAGAAGATGCTGTTTTACAGACGTGCCGAGTAGCTGACGGCTATAATTTATTCTCTGCTGATAAGATTATCGTTAAATTTACCTACCCCCAAAATGACCCTTTAACGCTTATTGTAGTTGATGGTATTCTTCAGTTTGCTGAGATGTTTAAAGAAACAACCTCATTTCTATGGGGAATAAGCAAAACGAAATCTGCATCTATTTATGTTAAAGTAGAGATTATTGATTCAAATCTTAAAAAGAACTATTACTGTCCGATAAAACTTAATGCCTTTAGAAAATCACTTGATTTTCCTATATATAGAATCTATTGGAGAGTAAATAAGCTTCAATTTAGGTCTATTCCGTTGAGTTTCTTACAAAATCATTAGCAAATGAAAAGAC
>JBOFMR010000126.1:0-8141 GCA_051658485.1 Phocaeicola sp. | reverse complement strand
AATATATGCGTAGTCCCCAGGGTTTATCGGGTGAGCCGCTTTTAGGGCAAGCTTAAGAGGAGTAATTGATGTGAAGTTCTTCCTATTTAGGCTAACGAAAATATATGCGTAGTCCCCAGGGTTTATCGGGTGAGCCCTACGATCCACTACAATTTATTCATTTTCAGTTATGTATCTACATTACATAGCCCTACATAACTTCAAAACATCTCATCGCTTTTAAGTCATTCAAAATATTTCCCTCCATTGAATACTCAAAATTCTGGCTCAAGTAAAATGGTAGATTGTTTATCTCCACTTAAGCCTCTATTTCAGTCTATTCTCTCCGTTCGGGGAGCGCCCTAGCTAAAAGGGGCTGGAGCACCAACCCAATCCAAACGAGCGTAACCTGTTTTATATGTATGGCTTTCGAACTTCAATTCGAAATGAACAACCAGCTCTTCGACAATGATAGACCGTAATGAAGCTTCCTAAATCTTTAAATGGCCGTACCAACCTACAATTTTACTTGATCCAAAAATCTGATTTCCCTGAATCACTCAAAAAAACCAACCTTAACCAAACAATTTAAGCTCCCCTACTGTTCTCTATAGTCATTACAAGGTTTCTACTCACGAATGAATTGTAAGTCAATTCAACATAGATCTTTCAAAATTATTTTTACTGACGGATAGAATTAAGATTCGATTAGAATGAGCTGTATAAAGGTTTTACCCCCCTAAGCGACTACTAAATCTTTCTTAAACACTCACTATATTTTTTCAATATCAGAATCTAATCCTTGGCACTATTCGTTTCTCAAGTTCAAAGCTAGAAGACAAATGCTTCTAGAAAAAATAAAAGGAAACTAATTTTTTTTTTAATAAACTAATAGTCCATACCCATGAAAAAAACAACAATCAATCTACTGCTTATTTGCAGTCTTTTCTCAGCGTGCCAACAGACCAATGTAGAAAACACCAAAACGAAAGAGGTTATTTCGATGAAAGCACATATTGGCGCTTCAGAGACCCACGCAAGATATCTGACCACAGATGGGAAAGAGAGCAATTTTACTGATAATGACCAAATAGGCCTCTACAGAGATGAAGAAGCAGTAGTCAAATGGTCTTATGAAGAGAATAAATGGAAAAGTGAAAAAACAATGTATTGGGAAAACCCGAATCAAGAATACTGCTTCTATGCCTACTACCCCTTCTCTCATTCAGAGCAAAAACCCAAAACGGATGTTGTTATGCCTGACTTATCCACCCAATCAGGAAGCTTAACAACACTCTACAAATATGATTTTTTAGCTGCACAAATAATAAATCAGAGTTATGATGATGGGAAGACAATTTCCTTTACAGGAGAAAACAACTGCTTTAAACACATCTCCTGCCTGGTTAAGCTTACATTCAAAGCACAAGGTGATTTAAAAGATGCCACACTCAACAATATCCAATTAACAGGAGACAACCTGACTTGTAATACAACTTACGCCTTTGATAAAGAGACGGGTGGAAATGTATGCTTCGGAGAAGAGGTTACCTCAAGTTCTGTTACTACGGATGAATTAAACGAGCAAGCAAGCAGCGAAAAAGAATATTACTTTGTAGTAAATCAATTTTCCGACTCAGAAAATCTAATCAAACTAACGCTACAATATACCAAACAAGAGCAAAAATATAGCATAAGTACTAACTTTACAAACACCAGCTTCCTTTCAGGGAAACTGCACCACTATGACATAACCATAATGAATGGAAACGTACAAATCACAGGTTCGGATATCAAAGATTGGGAGACCAATGGAGATACTGAAGAAATTATAATCGATGGAGATGAAAAGGAAAAAGCTTAACTACAAATACAGAGTATACCTACTAGCTATTCTGTTAGTAGGTATACTAAATAGTTGCCAGAAGTTTGAGGAGTTTGAAGAGAGCAAACCTCTACCAACAACTACCTTATCCGTTTCAACTCGTTCATTAGATGCTGATGATATTCCTTATCCTGTCTGGGTCTATGCCTTTTCCGAAGAAGGTAACTGCATAGAAAAACAACAGATTTCTTCTAAATCAGACAAGCTTAAAATGAATCTACCAATCGGTAAGTATCAGCTTGTAGCACTAACGGGCGTATCTAGTGGTTATATTTTCCCAGAACTACCACAACTAAGTGATTTCATCTCTATCGAGAATGGAAGGGCAAACGAAGCAGCTATGATGGGGAGAGCGAACATAACACTCTCAAAACAGTCAGCTACACTTGAACTAACTCTTAATTATGTAGTAACTGCATTCAAAGCCTCCTTCGCGGGAATTCCACCCGAAGTTAGCCAAGTCTCTATACACATCTCCCCTCTCTATGGATCATTGGCAATGAATGGCGACTATTCAAATGGTGACCAATCAATTGAAATAGTTTGCCAAAAAGAAGAGGAAGAGGAGATCTGGGGGACTGAAACGCTCTATATTTTTCCTTGCAGCGGACAAAAAATGGCATTCTCCATCACTTTCCAAGAGAAGGATGGGGTAACAAAAACATATGGATACCAAACCACAGTAATCCCACGCGCCAACCACCCTTATGTGATCTGTGGCAATTACGAAGATGGCATGTTTCAAGTTGAAGGGGGCATCGTCGCCGATGGATGGGGAGAAACTATTTACATCGACTTTGATTTTGGCCCCAACATCTCACCAGATGACAACGGAGAGGATGGAGAGGGAGATGGTGGAGGAATCCATGCTGATATTCCACAAGTAGGAACAATTTGGAATGACTGCATAGTTGTGCGAGTTTCGAATGCAACAAGCCACGGTGCCAATTTGCTTTTACTAAGTCTAGCTGAATGGGAAATTTATCGCTATCAAATAAACGACTACTTGAGTGATTACAGTGTAAATGAAATTAAAAATTGGCGACCCCCCACCTATGACGAAGCTGGTTGGCTAAGCAAAACGATTAATGGTGAAGTGGTTGACAAAATCAACAGCGATATCCGTGCTAGAAAAAAGGGAGAATATCTGATTCACAATGGCGAGCGCTATCTATGTAACAAAGAGGGGGCTATTTACTCTTTCATGTTTGTTGAAGGAAAAGTTCGATCGGTAGCAGGTGATGGGAGAACTTATCTATTGAGGGCAGTCAAAGAGTATGCATTAATCTTGCCATAAGAAGGCGCTTCCATTTCTAGAAATCTAAAAGATCTCTTCTTTTAATCATAGAGTCCCTTCCAAAAGTATGCTACTACTCCACACACCCTCCCCGAGTTTGCTCTAAAAAGGAGCTTCAATAACAAGAATTGTTTTTAAAGCTCCTTCTCATAAGTAATAATTCAAAATCAATGATACTTTTTAAAGTATATATCAGCCAAATACCACAATTGATATATGCTAACAATCTTTGTAACAAACCCTATATAGGCATCCTCAAATGGTCCTATTACCCTTTACTACCTAAATTAAAGATTTACAAAGAGCAACTTTCACCCAAATGATGAATTGATTACCACAACCATTAGTTGACACAAAGCAAGAGTCCCCACACTTCAACATTTCGCTGAAGCATGGGGACTCTCTATCATTTTAATAATAATCGGTTTACCGCTCTATTTTATTAGAAACGATACTCTGCACTAATGCCAAATACCTTATTCGTACGTTTGTACACATCTGTACCCGATAATTCGATCTTAGACAAATCAACCTTATCAGAAACAATTCCACTATAATTAGAATAACTTTTTGTATAGTCAGCATACTTAGTCCAGAAATAACCCACATCTAATTTCAAACGCTCTGTTAAACGCACCTGCGCACCCAAACCGATTGAATATGAATCACAATAAAAGCTGGTGTGACTTTGAAACTCATCACTCAGACCATAGTCAGTGCGTTGATATCCACAGCTAAATGTAAACATTTTAGTAGCATCCCACTCAAGACCAGCTAGGTATTCATTCGTTCCTCTCGTAAGATATTTCTGTTTATCACCTGCCATTCCTGCATTTTTATCATCAAAGTGGTGATATTCTACCGTAGCACGCAAGGTAGGAAGAATGCTATAACCCACCGAAAGAGATAGGAAAGCAGGAATATCGTGAGGGGTATTTACGCCATCTGCATAGCTGCTTACGTCAACTCCCGCAGGTGCTTCTAATACTTTCGTTTTATTCTCGATGTTTAAGTTTGCTTTAAACTCATACTTAGCAGCAAACAAAAAATTGCCTACCTTCGCATTAGCACCAATGATTGGTGTGACCCCCCACCCTGTCTGTGCACAGTCTAGTTTAAGGTCAACAAGTTTCCCCATTTTAGCGTGTTCAGCACTTAAAAAACCTTCATAGCCGCTGCTTACATAGTTTATACGAGCACCTCCAAAAACAGATAACCAATCATTGATTTTATAGGTTGCCCCTAGCTGCAATCCAAAGATATATTGAGTCCCATCCATAGCTGATGTTATGTCATAAGAATTAACTGGAAACTTCAGTAGACCAAGAGCTCCTTGTACCAAAGAGGTAAACATAGGCAACCCCTCATCAAACGAAGCTTTTCCACCACCACCTGTGATAGCAAATCCTGCAGAATAAGTCCAATCCCCTCTTTTATAAGCTGCTTGAAAACTAGGAATAATAGGTGCAGAAGCCTTTCCTTTATAACTCTTTTCCACAGACTGTGATTCTATCCCTTCTGCTGTCATCAATGGAACTTTATAGCTTGCATCAATCACACGTGTTTGGTAGGCACTTTGCGAAGTCAATGAAAGGTAGAAACCATCATTGGGCAAGAAAGCCAAACCTGCAGGGTTTGAATAGACGCCATCTACACCAATTGAAGCACCACGAGCTACCATACGCAGGAATGCGGCATGCTGATTGGTATTCGTCAGTAATCCACCACCGAAAGTTGGAATTGAAACCATTAGAGACAAAGCACTAGCCAAAGCAAATTTCTTCATTTTATTCTTTTTTTTATAATTTCGAGTGCAAAGATAGGGATAAAACGGGTAAATACAAACAATCTGGACTAAATCATACAATTAAAAGTTTCTAATGAAAATGTTTCATTAGAAACGAATCTTAAATATAACACCTATTTATTATACAAAAACAATACTATTACTCCCGTTCTACACCTCTCTTCATCAATATTCTTTTTTACCTTTATTCTTCACAGCCACCTATCCACTGATAATTAAAGCAAAACTCCACCTTTTACCCCTCCACCTTTTCAATCTCCGCCCCTTCCCTCTCATTTCCTACCTTTTTTCGAGAGTCATAGACCTTATTTATTCAAAAAGAGAAAATTGCACTACCAAAACCAATCAGATAAGGAACTTTTTTCCTATTTTTGCGCTTCAAACTTGATAAGAAAAAGATTAAATATATGTTCGAAAATTTAAGTGACAGACTAGAACGGTCGTTTAAGATCCTGAAAGGGGAAGGAAAAATCACCGAAATCAATGTAGCAGAAACCCTAAAGGATGTACGCAAAGCACTTCTTGACGCTGACGTTAACTACAAGGTAGCCAAAACATTTACAGACACGGTTAAAGAAAAGGCATTGGGACAAAATGTGCTTACAGCTGTAAAACCGAGCCAATTGATGGTGAAAATAGTACACGACGAGCTAGCATCCTTAATGGGAGGCGAAACAGCCGAAGTGAATCTAGAGGGTCACCCAGCAGTCATTTTGATGTCAGGATTGCAAGGATCGGGTAAGACAACCTTCTCGGGAAAGCTAGCAAAAATGCTAAAAGCGAAAAAGAACCTAAAACCTCTTTTGGTAGCTTGTGACGTATATCGCCCTGCAGCTATTGAACAGCTACGCGTCTTGGGTGAGCAAATCGACGTACCTGTTTACTGCGAATTAGATAGCAAAAACCCTGTACAAATAGCATTAAACGCTATCAAAGAGGCAAAACTCAAAGGATATACCCTAGTTATTGTCGATACAGCAGGTCGCTTGGCCATCGACGAGGAGATGATGAAGGAAATTGAAGCGGTTAAGAAGGCCATTCAACCCGATGAAACGCTTTTCGTTGTAGACTCAATGACTGGACAAGATGCAGTAAACACTGCACGAGAATTTAACGAACGCCTAAATTTTGATGGGGTTGTCCTCACCAAATTAGATGGCGACACGCGCGGGGGTGCTGCACTTTCAATTCGCACAGTAGTAGACAAGCCAATTAAGTTTGTAGGTACTGGCGAAAAATTGGACGCCATCGACCAATTCCACCCTTCACGTATGGCAGACCGTATCTTAGGGATGGGAGATATCGTATCGTTGGTAGAGCGTGCTCAAGAACAATACGATGAGGAAGAGGCTAAGCGCTTGCAAAGAAAGATTCAAAAGAATCAGTTTGACTTCAATGACTTCTTATCTCAAATCCACCAAATCAAAAAGATGGGTAACTTAAAAGACCTAGCTGCTATGATTCCAGGTGTAGGAAAAGCGATTAAAGATGTAGACATTGATGACAATGCATTCAAAAGCATCGAAGCCATTATCTACTCAATGACTCCCGCTGAGCGTACCAATCCTGAGTTATTAAACGGAACCCGACGTACACGCATTGCCAAAGGTAGTGGAACTACTATTCAAGATGTAAACCGTTTACTAAAACAGTTTGACCAAACGCGCAAAATGATGAAGATGGTTACTTCGAGCAATAAAATGGGTAAAATGATGCCCAAAATGAAGAGATAATTCAGAAAAAAAGAGAAGAGAGGAGGTGTGTACTTCCTCTTTTTTTTATACCCTGATTAAAAAAAATAACACTTTAAAGAAGAAAGCTTATGCAACTAATTGACGGTAAACTAATTTCAGAGCAGGTAAAATTGGAAATAGCAGCAGAAGTAGCTCAAATGATTGCACAAGGTGAGAAGAGACCTCACTTAGCAGCCATCCTAGTAGGACACGATGGAGGTAGCGAAACTTATGTAGCAGCCAAAGTAAAAGCATGTGAAGCGTGTGGATTTGAATCAAGCCTCATCCGATACGAAGCTGATATTACCGAAGAGGAACTTTTAGCAAAAGTAGTGGAGCTAAATAACGACAGCAGCGTAGATGGCTTCATCGTACAATTACCTTTGCCTAAACATATCTCGGAACAGAAGGTTATCGAAACCATTGATCACCGAAAAGATGTAGATGGCTTTCATCCCATCAACGTAGGTCGTATGTCAATTGGACTTCCTTGCTACGTATCGGCTACACCAAATGGAATTATGGAACTATTGAAACGATACAACATAGAGACTCAAGGAAAGAAGTGTGTTGTATTGGGCAGAAGCAACATTGTAGGTAAACCAATGGCCACGCTTCTTATGCAAAAAGGATACCCTGGCGATGCTACAGTTACGGTTTGCCACAGCCGCAGTAACGATTTGGTGAAAGAGTGCCAAGAGGCAGACATCATTATAGCTGCATTGGGTCAGCCCAACTTCGTAAAAGCCAAAATGGTAAAAGAGGGTGCAGTGGTTATTGATGTAGGAACAACTCGCGTACCCGATGCTACAAAGAAATCTGGTTTTAAGCTAACGGGAGATGTAGCATTTGACGAAGTAGCACCCAAATGCTCTTTCATTACCCCTGTTCCAGGTGGCGTAGGTCCTATGACCATCGTTTCATTGATGAAAAACACACTTCTCGCAGGAAAGAAAAGCATCTATTCATAAGTCACGAAAGAGGACTAAGTTCTAAAAAATCTCATTTACTCAGTACGCAAATAGGCAAAAAAGGGTAAATGGGATTTTTTTTGAATAAAAAGAGAAAAAAGTAGGCCTATTATTTGCAGACAAAAAAAAAAGCATTACCTTTGCATCGCATTCGGAAATAATGCAGTTAAATGGTGATTGTAGCTCAGTTGGTTAGAGCGTCGGTTTGTGGTTCCGAAGGTCGTGGGTTCGAAACCCATCATTCACCCATTAGCGTCTTCAGTACAAAAGTATTGAAGACGCTTTTTTTATTCTCGTAACAAGTAACAATTCAACATGATTCAGACAAACTTCGGCTCACCCGATAAACCCTGGGGATTCCTTTTAAAATTATTATCTTTGCTGCATGGATACACACGGATTACTACTTTTAGCTCAGGTTGTTTTACCTGCCGATATATTGACACGATTCACGATTACGAAAGTTGAG
>JBOFMR010000125.1:0-35060 GCA_051658485.1 Phocaeicola sp. | reverse complement strand
AACTCCTTTGCGCATATCAGTACTAGTATGACTAATAACGAGACGATTGTTTTCATTCAAATTAAACATAGCTTTTTTTGAATACAAAAGTCGGAAAGAAAAAAGAGAAGAAAAATACGGCAGAATTCGGATGGATACGATTAACTAATCGATAGTATCTAGTTTTAATTTATCACTATCGTCACGTCTCTCATAATATTGCTTCCGCAAAGGACGTGCGTGAATTTCTCTATCGGTAATTCTATTTCTAAAGATATCAATAGCAGCGTACACCGCTTGTCGGAACGAGCTCTCCTCTGCAATGCCTTGTCCAGCAATATTGTAGGCTGTTCCATGTGCTGGTGAAGTACGTACGATAGGAAGCCCTGCTGTAAAGTTAACACCCTCATCCATTGCCAATGCCTTGAATGGAGCCAATCCTTGGTCATGATACATTGCAAGAATTCCATCAAAATGGGTAAAATTACCAGAACCCATAAATCCATCAGCAGGATAAGGGCCAAAACAGTGTACCCCTTTTGCTACCATCTCTTCAATAGCAGGAGTGATGATGGTCGACTCCTCTTTACCCAACAAGCCTTCATCTCCAGCATGTGGATTAAGTGAAAATAGAGCAATACGAGGTGCATCAATAGCAAAATCTTTCTTCAAAGAGCGGTTAAAAATCCCAATCTTCTCCATTATCAACTCCTTGGTTAGCTTAGTTGCTATTTCACTTACGGGTATGTGTCCCGTAACCAAAGCAATGCGCAAATCACCTTTCATCAAGATCATAAGCGCCTGATTTCCACTTCCAATACGTTCTTGGATATATTCGGTATGCCCAGGAAAAGAGAAGGTTTCAGACTGAATGGTCTTTTTATTGATTGGTGCAGTGACCAATACGTCAATTTCACCTGCTCTATAATCTTCTAATGCTTTCTCCAATGCATCTAACGAAGCTTTGCCAGCCTCAGGTAAAGCTTTACCCAACTCTACTTTTAACTCATCATCTGTACAATTTAGAACATTGAGTTTTTCCTCTTGTGCCTCACTAGCACTGTGTATGATAGCAAAATTAGTATTGATATCCATCGTTTTACGATGGTATGTGGCTACTTTTGCCGACCCATAAATAATAGGAGTGCAAAGCTCCAGCATCATTGAATCAGAGAATGTTTTCAATATAACCTCATAACCGATGCCATTGACATCGCCATGAGTAATCCCTATTCTTATTTTTTTGTTTGGTTCCATCTATTATTAATGCTATATGGTTATTAGTTTACAGCCGTATATACCTCCTCTTCCAACTCTGGTTCGACTACAGTATCATTTAAATTCACCTCATTAGGCAGTTGCAGAGTATAGAGAGAAGCCTCCATTAGGCGTACAAAATTACGTTTTAATTTGTCGGGTGAGTAGACAAAAATCTCTGCTACCACAATGCGTCCCTTTGTTTTATCAACTCGCACGTGCGAAACAAAAGGACCACCCATCATGTCACCTTCCATTTGCCATAGCCCGCGCACTTCTTGAGCAAATTCTCCCTTTACGACTCCATCGTTACTAGTAACAAAACGGGCATCGGTAGCCATATACATACCTTCACGCTCACCAGGAAGATTAATTTTCATCACCGAATCTCGTTTGTGAACGAAATATTCCTCTGTAAAAGTATTTAAATCCCGATAAGGATAACTATACATCACATAGTTCAAATCGCCTGAAGCACGATTGGTAGATACCCAGAGAAAGTTTTCTCCCACCTTGTAAGAGTTAAGCTCTTCTGGAATCCATGCTTCACAGCCAAACATATCTTTCATCTTTTCAGAAGCTATGATATTGTGTTTCTCTTTCAACAGCGCCATTTGTCTATTGAGCTCTGCCTTTACAAAGAAATCAACAATTACCTGTTTATTCTTCTCTACGTATTCTTCAAACTCGGCCTCATTGGGTGCTTGTATAGTCATCAACATTTGAGGTGCCGCATGCAAATTGCGGCTATACTTCATTTTGGGCTGAGTGTAGATATCTTGAATATCTACCACAATAATATTTCGGAAGATTCGCATCACCCGATCAAAGTGCTGCGGATCAATATTGGAAAGACGGAATGAGCGTTCAGCTTGGGGTAACCCAGGAACATTAACATCAAGTGCATTGTAAAGAGAACGACCAGCAGGGCGATCCCAAATAGCGTTATCAACAACAACCAACAGCTCGTAAGGTCTTCCACTCGAGGTGGGAGTAAACAATCCTTTTTTTCCTTGTTTACAGGCTGATAATGCCACAATAAGTATTAAAGTGCTAAGATAAATAGTAATGCGTTTCATAACTGTATCTAAATATTATATTTTATAAACGTTCGTCCTCTTGAGCTTGCTGCTTGGCAGTAGAGAGCATACCACAAGCTGCAAAGATATCTTCACCCCGTGAAGCACGAATGGTTGCAAAGACGTTGTGCTGTGTAAGATAATCACGGAAGGCATTCATTTTATCCAATTCAGCTCCCTCTAAATCGACATTGGGAATGGCATGAAAACGGATTAAATTAACCCGGCAATCCAAACCACGTACCAATTTCACCAACTCTTTAGCATAAACTAATGAATCGTTGACCCCTTTAAATAGGATGTATTCAAAAGACAATCGGCGTTGATGGCTAAAGTCATAATCACGCAACACATCAACCATCTCAGTGATTGAGAAAGCTTTTTCGGCTGGCATCAACTCTTTGCGTTGAGAAGGGAAAGGGGTATGCATACTGATGGCAAGGTGGCAATCGCTCTCTTGTAAGAAACGAACCAACCCTTTTCGCAACCCTACCGTAGATACGGTAATGCGTTTGGGACTCCACCCATATCCATAGTCAGAGGTAAGAATCTCTAGCACTTTCAACACCTCATCCAGATTATCAAAAGGTTCGCCCATACCCATAAAAACCAAGTTCGTGAGTTTATCACGCTCAGGAATGGAACTAATTTGATTCAATATTTGGTTGGCAGATAGGTTGGCAGTAAAGCCTTGTTTACCCGTCATGCAGAAGTGACAATTCATTTTGCATCCCACCTGCGAAGAGACACACAGTGTAGCTCGCTCTTGGTCGGGGATATAAACAGCCTCAACAAAATTATTCGTTACTGTTTTGAAAAGATATTTGGTCGTTCCATCTATTGAACGCATCTCCTCAACAGGTGCTGAGGCCCCCACTTCATAAGCACCCTTCAGCTGTTCACGGTGCTTTACAGAGAGATTGGTCATCTCATCAATAGAGGTTATTTTCTTGTCGTAAAGCCATGAAGCAATCTGTTTGGCTGCAAACTTAGGCATCCCTAGATTTGCAGTTATTTGTTGTAGTTCGTATAAGGTTCTGCCTAGCAGGGTTGTTTTATGAATAGCCATAAGTAGATACTTGAATAATTGAGATACAAATGTACATAAAAATTGGTAGGTTTATGGTCTAATAGAAAGAAATAGAGCCTTCCTACTCCACATAAATCATCTTCTTGGTCATTCCTCCATCCACAGTAAGGGTCTCTCCATTGATAAAATCATTCCCCTCCTGACACAAAAAGAGAACCATTCTAGCAATGTCATCGGGCTTTCCAACTCGCTTGGAGGGATGCTGTGCATGGTCTTCTGGGCGAAGGGCATCGTATGCACGGTTTTGAATCCAACCGGGTGAAACACAATTTACAGTTATGGAGAGTTCACTTAGAGAGAGAGCTAGAGCGTGGGTTAACGAATGAATACCCCCTTTAGAGGCTGCATAACCTTCGGAGCCCGCTTCGCTCATTAGGGAACGGGTAGAACCTATATTGATAATACGCCCATACGCATTGGGTATAGCCAAAGAGGTGCGGTGAATAGCCAATAATCTAGAGGTGACAAAAACAGGGCGAAGATTGGTATGTAACACTCGATCAAAGTCATCAACAGTCGATTCAGTCAGTGAGACAAACCCGCTAACTCCTACGTTATTCACAATCACATCAATGTCGCCCCACGCTTCGAACAGCTGCTTCATAACAGCCTCTAACTCATCCACACAGGTTACATCGACTTTATAGAAGGTTGCACCTGTCTGCAGTGCAGCCAACCTACCCGCCTTCTCGTTTATATCACAAAAGGCTACCTTGTATCCCTCCTGACAAAAAGATTGAAGAATGGCTCTACCTATCCCCTCGGCACCTCCTGTTAGGAAGAGGCGTTTCTTTTGCTTCGGTGGCTCTGGCTTGCTCTTTTGAACCCCACCCTTCTCCCATGCCGCTTTTCTTGCTGCATAGTTATCGTACTGCTTCTCTATGTAATTGTCTGCCATTCTCTATTTGGTTTAATAAAAAGTGCGACAAATTTACACAAAAAAGTCAAACAAAGGAGAGCTATACAATGAATCGTGTGGGTAGTCCTATAGATTGCAGCAAAAACCAATCATTATCTGTATCCTCTTCCTTCTTGATTTATTACAGGTTAAAAGAGTAGAAAAGTGGTGGAAAACCTTAGCTAAACAATAAAACTAATGAGACTCTTTCTCTTCAAGAGGAGCGTTCTGCACAATCTTATAACCTATGATTGCTATCAAAATGGTCATAAGAGGGCTAATCAAATTAAAGAATGCATAAGGGGCATAAGTGAATGTAGAGACACCCAAAATGGTAGCTTGAGTCATACCACAACTACTCCAAGGCACAAGCGGTGAGGTTACGGTTACCGCATCTTCGGTTGTGCGACTCAATAAACGACTTTCAAACCCCCTGCGTTTATAGATATCTTTAAACATACTTCCTGTCAAAACGATCGAGACATATTGATCCGCAGTAGCTACATTCAGCAACAAGCCCGAAACTACAGTCGAAGTAACCAATCCAAATCTCTTTTTTGTAAAACGAAGCATCAAAGAGGTTATGCTTCCCAACATACCACTGGCTGTCATAGCACCACCAAAACACATCGCACAAATGATTAACCAAATGGTATTTAACATGCCACTCATTCCACCCGTAGAGATTAAGGCATTTACCATTTTATCTCCAGCATCCAACTGTGTACTATCAAATAGCACCATCATACCTCCCTTAATAAGTGCTGGAGTACCACTCCACTCATCACCCGCTATCTCTTGCAACAGATGGGGCTGATAGATGAAAGCAAAAAGAAGAGCCAAAAAAGCCGAACAGAAAAGAATTACAAGAGAAGGAAGCTTCTTTAAAATCATAAGAAGCGTAAGTGCAGGAACAATAAATAAGCCTGCTGAAATTACAAATTTACCAGAGAGTCGTTCCACAAACAGAGTTATCTGAGAGGTATCTGTCACCTCATGATTCAACCCAGCAATGCCAAAGATCAAAAGGGTGATACACATCGTAGGAACGGTTGTTATCACCAAATAACGAATATGTGTAAAGATAGGCGTCTCTGATGCCGATGCTGCCAACACCGTAGTGTCTGACAAGGGGGATATCTTATCACCAAAATAGGCCCCTGAAACAATTGCACCCGCTGTCCATCCTAGATGAAACCCTTGCGCCTCACCAATACCTAAGAGTGCCACTCCAATGGTGGCAATGGTGGTCCACGAGCTACCTGTTATGACCGAAACGATAGCACAGATAATGCAAGAAGAGAGCAAGAAGAGTTTGGGATTAATCAGTTGGATGCCATAGTAGATAAGCGTTGGTATCACACCACTAATCATCCAAGCACCTGATATGGCACCAATAACAAGTAAAATAATCAAAGCGCTCGATATACCCGATATATTATTAGAAAAAGCAAGTTCAAAACGACTCCAAGAGATTTTGTAACCTACCATTGAGATGCATATACATACAGAAGTAGCCACTAATAGACTTATTTGACTAGCACCAGCTAACGAATTCTCTCCAAAAAAATAGATCGACATAGCCAATAAAAGGGCTAATAAAAATACAGGACATAAGGAAACCAAAGGAGAAGGTATTTTATTATTAATCATGATGGTTATTCTTTAATTTTCTAAACGGAATTACGACCCCTAACTCTGTGTAAGGAGTTTAGCTTTTCATGGCCTATCTATACAACCTAATATCGATAATATTGTTTTTGATAATCATATAACACAGACACTTATCAAGAAAAAAAACCAAAATGGATAAAAGAAAAGTGCCAAAATAATCTAATATTCAATATACAACAAAAACAATTATAGATATTTAGGCACAAAAGGAAACAAGAAAAAAAATAGTTGGCTTACACTTTAAAAAAAAGCAGAAAATAGGTTTACAAAATTCTGACCTATATACATCGGATAGCCAAGCTCATCTCTTTTGCAAAGCACTCTTTTTATAGAGCACAAATGCAGTTGCAAAAGTATTATTTATCCCCTGACAAAAAAAGAGAGAAAAAGTAAAAAAGAAAAAAACAGTTTCAGCAAATGGTTATAAATAGATAAAATAGAATAGCCTTGCATAAAAACAGACAATCCATTCATCCTCATTGAATTGAGAAAGTAGACCATTCTTCCCTCTTGCTTTGCAAATTATCGTAAAAATAGCGCCAATAATAGAAGATAAATCGGCAGATATTTGTACTTTTGTTTCATTCAAAAGAATACAATGATACTTATTCGGATATTAAAATATACACTTCGTACACTAGCAGTAGTCTTGTTGAGCCTTTACATCATTCTACTCCTTCTGCTAGATGTCCCTTTTATTCAAAAAGAGCTCTCTAAATTGGTTTCGGAAGAGTTGAAACAACTGCTTCAAACAGAAGTTTCTATTGGAAATGTCCAATTGGGATTACTAAACCGACTCATCCTAGAAGATGTCGTGCTAAAAGACCAACAAAGCCAAGAGATGATCAAGGTGACTCGACTAGCAGCCAAATTTGAAATCACACCGCTCCTTAATCACCAAATCATTGTAAATAGCCTACAGCTTTTTAATTTTAACATCAGCCTACGAAAGGAAGAGGTAAACTCTACCCCAAATTACCAATTCGTACTAGATGCCTTAGCACCTAAAGACAGTAGCTCTACAACCCACATCCATTTACGATTAAATACGGTTCTTATTCGTCATGGCAATCTTTCGTATCACATTGCCTCCATGCCAGAAACCCCTAACGTTTTCAATCCACATCACATTGCACTCTCTAATCTCTTTGCAACACTCTCAGTAAAAGCCTTGCAAAATGACTCCATCAATGCCTCTATACGAAGATTGAGCTTTAAAGAGCAGAGTGGATTCTCACTTGAAAAGCTATCAACCAAGCTGATAGCCAATCATCAACAGCTACAAGCTAGCCGACTGTCGATAGAATTGCCACATACATTGGTAAACGTCGATTCACTCACAGCCTCTTACGATAGCCTACCAAGTCTGTTTCAATTGACACCAACAACTAACTACCAGGCAACAGTCAATGGGAAGATTGTATTGGCAGATATAGCCCCTTTTGTTCCTGCTCTAACCCACTTCCACACTCCTATCTACCTAAAAGTCAGAGCCTCTGGGAAAGGGAACAATTCCAACTGTTCGCTATTAAACTTAACCATTCCAGAACAATTTTCATTGAAAGCAAAAGGAAAGCTCACGGATTGGAATCATTTAGAGAAGATGCAATTGGATGGAGAGATTAGCGAATTTTCATTCTCAGCTCCCGGCGTAAAGAATCTCTTTGAGAACCTCAACACCCCAATACCACCCGTCGTAGCCAACTTAGGGAACATCTATTTTCATGGTAACGCCACTGGTCAGATAGCCAATTTAGCTTTTATTGGCATTCTTCAAACAGATGCAGGTACTCTACAAGGGTCGATGAGTACAAACAAAAAGGATCAAGGCAAACGAAGCTATTCAGGTCAAATAGCAAGCAACAATTTAGACTTAGGAAAAATCCTTGACAATGAAAAGGATTTTGGGATAACCTCTTTTCTCCTTAACATAAAGGGCTTGAACTATGAGAATGATTACCCTGAATCGTATATAAAGGGGACAATAGAGTCTTTTGAGTACAACCAATATCTCTACAAAAACATTTCACTTGACGGAGAGTTAAAAAAAGGAGGATTCTTGGGAAGTATTGATTTGAATGACGAAAACGGATCGGTACAATTGAAAGGAGGGTTTCAAAAGAACCGTAAATCATCTAACTACAAACTGGATATTCGGGTAAAAGACCTACGTCCTGATAGACTTAATTTATCAACAAGACACCACAATATGGGAGTCTCATTTAATCTACTTGCTGATTTTAGTGGCAGCTCTATTAACGATGTAGATGGAGAACTCTCCATAGACAGTCTGATTGTATTAGAAAATGAGAAGCCTTACTACTCTTTGGACAAATTTACCATATCTGCAAAGGAGGAAAATGGAGAGAAAAAATTGGCCATCGAATCTGACTTTTTAACGGGACTCTTAAAGGGACACTTCTCCTATGAGACCCTCTCTCAAAGCATACTTCGAAATGCAAAAAGATACCTCCCCTCACTTATCGAGGAGAATTCTAAAAAAACAACCCTCACTAGAGATCTGAATGATTTCTCATTCGACCTCTCTCTTAATGATACTAAGCTCTTTTCTAAACTGTTTTACATACCGTTAGATTTACACTTTCCGGCACAAATCAGTGGTTTTTTTCACGACAGCAGCGAGGAGATGCAAATCAAAGGGTACCTACCTGAATTTACATACAAATCAACACTGTATGACTCTAGTACCCTACTCTGCGACAACTTATCGGAGAAGCTTACCTGCGTCATCCGTTCAGGCATACTCCTTAACAACGGGGCAATGCTAAATGTATCCATTGACGCTGCAGCTAAGGATGACCAACTAAAGACAACCTTCAATTGGTGGAACAATACGGAATCAACCTATGGAGGAAAGCTAATAACCAATACTATTTTTGAAAAAGAGGATAAAAAGAGTGCGCCTCTAAAAAGTAATATCAATATATCCCCCTCTCAAATTTTATTAAATGACACCATTTGGAACATTCAAGCATCAAGAATTGAGATAGAAGCTAAAAAAATCTCTATTCATGATTTTTCCATCGAAAACCAAGAACAGTTTCTACACATCCATGGAAACATAGCTGAAAATACATCTGACTCGTGTATCGTTGAATTGAAAAAAATAGATGTAGGATACGTGCTTGATCTAATTCAGTTTGATGCAGTAGAGTTCGATGGATGGGCTACAGGAAAGGCATCCATAAAACATACATTGGAGGAACCTGACCTGCGTGTAAAGCTATACGTTGATAACTTCATGATGAATAAGTCACTATTGGGAAATGCCAACATAGATGCTTCTTGGAATCATAAGCAGGGAGATATTGTACTAAAGGCTGATATACGTGAAAAAAATCTATCCAGAACTAAAGTCAAAGGGTTTGTTTCGCCTATAAGAAACAAACTCGATTTGCACATTCAAGCAGACCGTACACACTTGGGATTACTTACCCCTTTTGTAGAAGGTGTCATCAGCGAAATTGACGGACGAGTAAATGGATACGTCCGCCTTTTTGGTGATTTAGGATTCCTCGATTTAGAGGGTGGTGTCAAAGCCAATCTTGAGACCAAGGTAGATATATTGAATACCTACTTTCAAATACGAGAAGATTCAATTTTGCTGCAACCTGGTAGAATTATATTTAAAGATATAAATCTCCTTGACCGAGAAGGTCATTCGGGAAAACTGATTGGAGAATTGCGTCACAATAAATTGCAAAGCTTAAGTTATAAATTCAAAGTGATGCCACGAAATCTACTACTCTGTAATACAACCAAGCTAGATAGCCCCTCTTTTTATGGGAAAGTATACGGCAGTGGAGAGGTAGAGCTAAGTGGTGATGACGAACGAATGGATGTAAATGCAACGATAAAAACCAGTGAAAAGAGTAAATTCACCTACAATGCAGGGCTAAAAGCAGAAGCTACAGACAACCAGTTTATCCATTTTGTAGACAAAACGCCCCAACGCATAGAGGAGAAGATAAACACGGAGTTCTATCACCCATCAAACCTGCAGAATCGAACCAATAAAAAGGAAAAAGTCCCCTTAGACTTATACCTTAAATTGCGAGTAGAAGCTACGCCAAATCTCGCTATGCAAGTTATTATCGATCCTGTCTCTGAAGATAATATAACAGCCTATGGAACGGGAAATCTGCAAATAGACTTTTATAACAAGGGAGACTTTAATATGTATGGAAATTACATCATTAATTCAGGGTCATATAAGTTTAGTATACAAGAGGTCATTCGAAAAGATTTTACTCTTACTCCTGGAGGATCAGTTCGTTTCACTGGCGACCCATACCATGCAAATCTAGATCTGAAAGCCTCATATACGGTCAATTCAGCCTCTATCCGCGACTTAGGTATTGGAGTACAAACAACCCAAGGTGGGCAAAGTAGCGTGCAAGTCAACTGCTTAATGAATTTAACAGGAACCATGTCAAGCCCCACCATCAAGTTTGACTTAGATCTCCCTTCAGTAACAAACGAAGATCGTGAGTTGATACGAGGTGTCACGCAAACCGAAGAGCAAATGAATGCACAAATTATCTACCTGCTTACCATTGGGAAATTCTATGCTTACGACTATGCCGATGCCGGTCAATCATCGAATGCCACCAGTTCACTTGCATTCAGCACACTCTCTGGGCAACTTAATAATATGTTGGCACAGCTCATAGATAATAAGAATTGGGATGTAGGAGCCAATTTAGCCACGGGTGAAAAAGGGTGGAAAGATGTAGAGGCACAAGCCATATTATCGGGAAGATTATTTAATAATCGCCTTCTCATTAATGGGCAGTTTGGATATAGAGAAAATACACTGACAAACAACAATTTCATTGGCGACTTTGAAGCTATCTACCTACTAGAGAAAAAAGGAGAATGGAGACTCAAGGGATATAGCAAAACCAATGAACGCTTTCACATCAAATCAACCCTTACCACACAAGGGATTGGGATTATGTACGAAAAAGATTTTGATAATTGGAAGAATTTATTCGATTGGGTACCGTGGAAAAAAGAGAGAAAAAAAGAAGATTGATAATTCCTATACGGAACAAAAAGAGATACCAAACACACAGTAGCATTAACGAGTAAAGTCGACCTGCTCTTTGAGAATAACGCGTTACCGTTTGGAACTCTTTAAACGATTTGGTAATATGCTCTCTCTAGCAACAAGTAAAGCTCTATTTGTGACTTCAAACCACTCTCTTTTAATGGCATAAGAGAAAATCGAGGAGTAGCAAAGAACATTTATGTAGGGCTACTCTCCCACAAGATAGAACCCAATCATTAGTAAATGATGGTTTACTAAACGGAGTAACTTACCCTCCTATTTTAAAACAAAATGAGCGATCACGATTTATGAATGATCTATTAAATAAGAATATGAACAAACCCTTTTTACCAGCTGAATGGCACAAACAGAGCCTAATACAGCTTACTTGGCCCCACGCTAATAGTGATTGGGCCTATATGCTTGAAGAGGTAAACCAATGCTTTGTAGCACTTGCTACCGAAATATTGGCTCTTCAAAAACTACTGATCGTAACACCAGGGCCTCAACAGGTGATGAAACTACTTCGTGAGGGGGGAGCAAATCTCTCAAACGTAATCATCGAACAGCTAGAGAGCAATGATACGTGGGCAAGAGACCATGCTTTTATCACCTTGCTTCAAGCAGATAGAAACCCTCTACTAATGGATTTCTGTTTTAATGGGTGGGGAATGAAATTTGCAGCCAATCATGACAATCAAATAAATCGTCAACTCTATGCTACTGGAAAGCTTAAAGGAGCGTATGGGAATTACACTGATTTTGTACTCGAAGGAGGATCTATCGAGAGCGATGGTGAGGGTACGATCCTAACTACGGCACACTGCTTGTTAGCACCCAACCGAAACGAGAAAATGGATAAGTCCGATATTGAGCTCTACCTAAAAGAGTCTTTTTATGCCAAACAGATTCTATGGCTTCACCACGGATACCTTGCTGGTGATGATACGGATAGCCACGTAGATACCTTGGCTCGGTTGTGCCCCAACCACACCATTGCATACGTACAGTGCAACGATAAAGAGGATGAGCACTATGAAGAGCTTAAAGCGATGGAAGAGGAACTTAAAGCCTTCCGCACGCTAGCAGGAGAACCCTACCGACTACTCCCTTTACCAATGGCAGCAGCAGCTTTTGACTCCGATGGAGAGCGCCTACCAGCAACCTATGCCAACTTTCTAATTATGAATGAAGCAGTGCTATGCCCTACCTACCAAGAAGAGGACCTTGACGCACAAGCCATGCAGGTATTGGCAGAGGCTTTTCCTGGACGAAAGATAGTAGGAGTCGATTGTAGTGCACTCATTCAACAACATGGATCGCTACATTGTGTAACAATGCAATTTCCTGAAGGTGTTTTTTAATTATCAAAACCATTTTATTCATACCCTAATAGATGAGCAAACGAACAATACAAGTGGGAATTGTACAACAAAGTTGTAGCCCATACGTAGAAGAGAATTTACGTAAACTACACCAAAACATTGCCCAAGTGGCAAGCCAGGGAGCTCAACTCGTCGTGTTGCAAGAGCTACACAACACTCCCTACTTTTGTCAAACAGAAGACACCAATCTTTTTGATTTAGCCGAGCCCATTCCTGGACCATCTACAGGCTTCTATGGCGAACTAGCTGCTCAATATGGCATCGTATTGGTTACCTCACTTTTCGAAAAACGTGCACCAGGTATCTACCACAATACCGCAGTCGTATTTGAGAAAGATGGAACGATTGCAGGTAAATATCGCAAAATGCACATCCCTGATGACCCGGCCTATTACGAAAAGTTCTACTTCACACCTGGAGATCTCGGATTTGAACCCATCCAAACATCCATTGGGAAATTGGGTGTACAGGTATGTTGGGACCAATGGTATCCCGAAGGAGCGCGACTTATGGCATTACGCGGTGCTGAAATCTTAATCTACCCCACAGCGATTGGTTGGGAAAGTAGCGATACTGAGGAGGAGAAAGCTCGTCAGTTAGGTGCTTGGGTTACGGTACAACGTGGACACGCTGTTGCCAATGGATTACCTGTTATCGCAGTAAACCGTGTGGGTCACGAAGCCGATCCATCGGGACAGACCAATGGGATTCAGTTCTGGGGAAATAGCTTTATAGCGGGCCCACAAGGTGAATTCCTAGCACAAGGTGATAACCACAAGGAGGAGAATATAGTCATAGAGCTTGATCTTACACGTAGCGAGAATGTACGCCGTTGGTGGCCTTTCTTACGTGATCGTCGCATTGAGGAGTTTGCTCCATTAACCAAACGATATATTGATTAATATTGCTGTCCGATAAAACTTAATGCCCTGAGAAAATCACTTGATTTTCCTATAATCGAGTCAAAATAGAGAGCAAACAATCTTCAATTAAAGTCTATTCGATTGAGTTTTTTACAAAATCATTAGCCAACGAAAAGAGAAGCCTCTTTTTTTAAAAATCTCAAGAATCTGTGGATTCTCAGATCATATAATGACTTATTCCTTTTCTAACCAGACAGAAACAATAATAATTCGTTCTCTTTTTTATCGAACAGAAATAATTAATAAAGAAGCTAGGTTTAGCATCTTCAGAAAGCAGGAATTCCCCTTTTCTTTCCCTATAATAGAGAAAGAAAAGGGGAATTCCTTTATGGTTTGTTATCAAGTTTTCAGAGGATTGATGTTCTCTATTCTCCATTTGGAGAGATGAGAAAAGCCTCATTTTCGAAAACTTAAAAAACGTGGAAAGATCTATTTTCGTTTTTCAACTATTCAGCACTCTCTTCCGCCTCTTCCAAATAACGCATACCTACCGCCTTGCGATAATCAGCCAATGCCAACTTTTCATTAAACTCCGTTTGAATCAAGTTACCATTTGCTTGAATCCAAGTGAGCTGTGCCGATAGTACGTCAAGTACCGTTAGTTTCCCTTCGGTATAGCTAAAGGTATTTAGCTCTAGATTCTCCTCTGCCAAAGCACAGTTATCTTTAGCCAATTCCAATTGACGTTTATACTCTGTCATGTTGGTCCAAGCTTTAGCCACCTCTCTTGAGATTTGGTCTTGCTTATCTTGCAAAGCATATTGCTTAGTCAATAAAATCGCTTTTTGAGAAGCTACCGACTTAAAACGAGCTCCCCAACGCAAAATGGGTATATTTAACGAAGCATATAGATTAGAGTTGAATACCGTCTCACCTGATATATTTATCATTTGAGTTCCCCAAGACTGTTTGAATCCCACAGCCAAAGTTGGGTTGTATTTACCTGCTGTCAACTTCACCTGACGCTTTTGATAATCCATTTCAAGTTGAGAAATGGTAAAATCTGGACGTACAGAGAGTGCTTTATCAGCACCTACATGTTCCACTGTAGGAGTCAAGTCCGATATGGCATCGCTCAAGATAAGCTCTTCCAATGGAGGAATCCCCATCAATACATTCATATTCTGCAAGGAAACTTGATAAGATTGGTAGGTGTTTGATTGTTGCAATTGCGCCTCTTTAAGACGTGCCTGCATCTGAATCAAATCCGTTTTACTAATCAAACCATCATCATATTTGTATTGTAGGATTTTCACCAACTCTTCAATTGTCTCTACATACTCACGCATTGTTTCATACATCGCCCTCTGTGCAGCACATCCCCAATAGCTAGATTGAGCTGCATATATCAGATTATCGGTTGTCAATTCGATAGCCTTATCAGCCATTTCCACCTGTATTTTAGATGCTTTGTATCTGTTGTAGATCGTTCCACCTGCATAAATGGGCTGACTCACACCTAGATCTAGGCTATACGTGTTTTTATCCATGGCCATTGCAGCCCCACCAAGACCTAGTTCTAAGTCATTGATGCGGTATTGGTAACTTCCTCCCCCATCTATAGCTGGTAAGAAAGCTGTTTTAGCCACCTGCATAGCCTTTTGCATAGCAGTTCTTTGAGCTACACTCTGCTTTAATGTTTGGCTATACTCCAACACACGTTGCTCAAATTCAGTATAGCTTACTGAGTTTTGGGCTGACAGCATAGATGCTGCCATTACAAAACCCATTAATATCGTTTGTTTTCTTTTCATTGTCGGTCTGCTCTAATTTTAAAGAATATACAGTAAGTTACTGGAAGTACGAAGATGGTCAATACAGTCGAGATAAATAGACCACCCATAATGGTAGCTGCCATACCCGCAAACATAGCATCACCCAATAGAGGTAACATACCCAAGATTGTTGTTCCCGAAGCCATAGTTACAGGGATAATACGAGTCTTAGTAGCCTCAATAACTGCATCCTTTCCTACTTTTCCTTCTGCCAACTGTGCACCAATCTCATCCACTAGTACGATGGCATTTTTAATATTCATACCAATCAATCCCAATAGACCTAGAATGGCAAAGAAGTCGAGTGATTTTCCAAATAAGATTAATCCCCAAGCTACCCCGATAAACATTAATGGAAGCATCAACATAATCAAGACAGGCTTGCGATAGTTACTTGGGAATAGGAAGAGAAGCGTAATATATATTAGTAGAAAAGTAAGTGGCATATTGGCCGCTAATGCTTTATTACTAATATCCTGACTCTCTTGTTCACCAAAGTACTTCATGCTATACCCCTCAGGCAATACGATTTGATCTTTCACAGCGTGATATACTTGTTGGAATGCAGCCATTGTATTGGCTCCTCTATTCACCTCACACTGCATCATCATACAAGGTTCACGGTTGAATCGACGCACCACATTGTAATCGTATCCCAACTCAAAGTTATCAATCACCTGCTCTACTTTTACCATTTTGGCTTTCGTACTATATACAGGCATACTCTTCATGTCGTTCAAATTCACCACATCTCTATCTATATCTTGCAACATAATAGGTAGTGATTGGTCTCCCTCACGATATTCACCCAATGGCAAACCATTGGTTGCTATACGGAATGAGTTGGCTACTTGCTGACGAGTAATCCCCAAGCGCAATCCCTTTTGTTGCGAGAAAGTAGGTTTCCATACAGGTACCTTATTTCCCCAGTTCGATCGCACATCCATAGCCATATCACAACTTCTAGCTATTGCTATAGCCTGATCAACCAAAGCTGTTAAGGTGTCAACATTCTCACCGATAAAACCAATTTCAATAGTCGCTTCAGGTACTGGCGAGAGCGCAAAAAGAGCCGATCGGGTAATGATATTTGGGAAGTTTTCCACCATATATTGGTAGAATTCATGTTCTACATCCGATGCATCCTCTGGAGTTACTGTCTCTACCACCACATTGGCGTAGTTTGATTTAGGTCCGAATGATGAACTAGCTAAGTAGTAACGAATAGGTGTACTACCCAATGTTACCGAATAGGTCTTCACCTTGTCGTGTGCTGCCAAGAACTCTTCCATCTTTGCCACATCCTTATCTACCGTATGAATACTAAACCCTTCAGGGAATATTAAATCGGAACGGAAGTAAGGTTTGCTCATTTTAGGGAAAAAGCTTTGTGGCATTAATCCCATCACAAAGAGAGAGAATGCCAATGTAGCAATCACCGCTAAAAGTGTTATAAATCTACGTTTGATAAGCAAATTCATAAAGTTAGCAAAACGGTGATACAACTTTGTATCATAAGGATCTTTCGAATCTTCACCTGGTTTAGCCTCTTTCAAGATAAAGCTACCAAAGGTCGTGGTTTGACTCAAGGCAAGTACCCAACTTAAGAAGAGAGATACCGCTAGTACAATAAAGAGTGGCTTCACAATTTCAGCTACTGCTGCTGGTGCCAAATAGAGTGGCAAGAAAGAGAATATAGCAATCAGCGTAGCACCTAGCAAAGCCATTTGAGGCTTACGTGCACCATCAATCAAGGCTTGTATACGCGACTTACCACGTTGTATACCTATTTGTGCATTGTCAGTTACCACGATGGCATTATCCACCAGCATACCCATTGCAATGATAAATGCGGCCAGCGAGGTACGATTCAGCCCGACTCCCCACAGGTACATTATCAGCAACGTACCTCCTACCGAAAAGAGTAGTGAACTACCTATAAGCATCCCAGCACGTGAACCCATCACCAAGAAGATAATCACAATAACGATAAGAAGAGAGGCCAACAAGTTGACAATAAATCCATTGTTTGCTTCGTGTGCAATTTTATCTTCAGGATAGATAGGAACAATTTCCAATCCTACTGGAAGAAGTTTTTCTAGCTCTTTCAAGCCAGCTTCTACCGATCTACCTACAGCTACCACGTCATCTTTCGGACCTGTAGCAACCCCAAGACCAATGGCTGGTTTGCCATCTACTCGCATTAAGGTGGTAGGTGGGTCTAAATATTCGCGCTCTACTGAAGCAATATCACTCAGACGAACATCTGTTCCATCGCTTGTGATGATTAATTGGTTCTCTATATCCTCTAGGCTGGTATAAGTTCCTTCAGCTCTCAAACGAAGTTGATAGCTACCCGCTGTTACATCACCCGTATTAACTTGTATGTTTTGTTGTTGCAGTACATTCATCACTGCACTTGGGTCTATCCCTAAACTCGCTAATTTAGAGAGGGATATTTTCACTGCCACAATCTCTGTTTGTTCACCAAACAGTGTTACCTTTTGCACCCCATCAATCGGTGTAATTGAAGTACGAATGCGCTGTGCCCAATTTCTTAAATCACTGAACTCATACCCTTTATCGGCAGTTAAGGCGTAATAGATACCAAACACATCCCCAAAGTCATCATTCACCGTTATGGTAGATGCTCCACTTGGTAGACGCGACTGTATATTACCCACTTTACGTCTCAACTCATCCCACTTGATGGGCATGTGAGCAGCATCAATCGTAGGTTGTAGTTCAATCGAAATTTTAGACATACCGAAGTATGACTCTGACTTTATTTGATACACCTCTGACATCGACTGAATCTCTCTTTCGATGGGCTCTGTGATCAACTTCTCCACCTCTAGTGGAGTTGCCCCTGGATATTGCGTAACCAGTACGGCCGACTTAATGATAAAAGGTGAATCCTCTTTCTTAGGTAGTTCAAAGAAAGAAAAGACCCCACCAATCAATAAGATGGTTAGAAAAAAATAGATTACCTTTCGGTTCTCTATGGCATATTTTGGGATATTCATAATTGCTCTCTTTGACTAAATTATTCAGTTAGTAATTTCACTTGTTGTCCATCGACAAGGTACGAAGCCCCAGCAATAACCACTTTATCACCTATTTTTAGTTCTCCTGTTACCACTACATCTTCACTGTTCAACACCTCTCCGTTGTCACTAACTTTACGTTTTTCCACCTTACTTGTGCTGCTGTTGTAAACAAAAACAACTTTGCTGTCTAGCTTATTGTCAAAAACAATCGCTGATAACGGTACACTTATTTCATTGTTAGTAAAGATTGACTCACTCTTAGGAGTAACAATCACCTTACATGAAAATCCCACAGCAACATTTAGCTTCTTAGCATCAAATTCAGAATCATTTATAGATAGATAAGCAGGTATACCAGCTCCATTAGGAGATGCCTCTACATACTTCTTTAGCTGAGCGCTAAATCTTTTTCCTTTGTGCGCATCAAATTCTACATAGATGTTTGAACCTGATAATAAATAAGGTAGATTGGTTTCAGGTACATTGAATGCAATCTCTAACTTTTCAGGGTTAATCAAGGTTACAATTCTCTCCCCTGGCTGTACCCTTTGATAGTTCTCTACCGCTTTGGTTTGAATAAAGCCATCGAATGGAGCACGTAATTGAGTCTCCTCTAGCGTATTTTGTGCATTTTCATAAGCACTCTTTGCATTGGTAAAGCTCGCTAAGTTCACCTCATTCTCTTGAGTTGAAATGGCATTTTTAGCCAACAACTTCTCAGAACGTTCTACCTGCGACTTTGCATTTTGATAAGAAGCCTTCTTTGCCTCGAAGTCCAATCTAAATTCAGTAGGATCTAGCTCAGCTACGATTTGCCCCTTTTTCACGCGATCACCGACTTCAACATTCATAGCCACCAAAGGACCTGACATTTTAAAAGCCAAATTACTAAATTGATCGGGCGATACTATTCCTGAATAGGACTTTTCGATAACTCCCAGTGCAACCACCTCTCTCACCTTTATGGGGCGAATTGTTTGCTCTTCCTTTTCCGTTTGTCCACAAGCACACAGTAGCCCTGAAAGAGCCACAACACTTAACAATTGATTACATTTCATTTTCCTATTGCTATATATTAATTATAAAGATGCAAAAGTCCATCTAATTCTACTCTATAACAAGTGCTACATATAATAGTTAGTAGTCTATTTTTAAGCAAAACAGTTGATAGATTGGTATAATACTGTTATCTTCGCTTTTAGATAAAACAAATGCAAAACTGTTAGTATGACAAATAATACACTATTTAATTTTATTAAACTAAATAAGAAAATAGAGGTGGTGATTGACACCACAAAAAAGCTGGCAGAAACCTTTGAATTTCCAGAGCAAATACCCGCTTATCTATTCATTCTTTGCGACCAAGGATTATGTAAAATTTCCACACATCTCTCCACCCATACATTAAAAAGTAACAGCTTTATTACCATCTTACCCAATAGCTACGTGCAGGTTTTGGAACAATCTGACGATTGCCACCTCTACCTCATTGGGTTTCACAAAGAGTTACTCAATAACACCTCCTCTTTTTCTGTCGTTATGGAGTGTGTCCATTCAATTCTTCAAGCCCCTGTACTAACACTTAAAAGTGATGTCTCCCTACTGATAAAAGAGTATATACTCCTCTTACAAAAAGCAATCCACACAGAGGCTTTTAAAATGAATATTGCATTAGCCAGCACACAGCTTCTCTCCATTTTTCACGGAATCAGTAGATGTTATGAAACAAATCAACCCAAGAATAAGCTATTTAACAGAGCAGAGGAGATAGTCAAGGAGCTAACGAAACACATGATAAAACACTACAAAGAGCAACGAAACGTAACCTTCTATGCCAATCTGCTCCATATATCGCCCCAACATCTCAGTACAACGATTAGTAAGGTAACGGGGCAAACCGTTACAGAAGTGATTGCTAAATTGGTCATAACCGATGCCTGTGCCAAACTAAAATCGAGCGATATGAGCATTCAAGAGATTGCCTATTCGCTAAATTTTTCAGACATCTCACTATTCGGAAAATATTTCAAACGTTATATGGGTAAATCACCTCGACAGTATCGAGATGAAAAGGAGGAAGAGTAATAAAAACCCTCTCTCTCTCCCAGCCAGCCTAATTAGTTGGCAATTAAATCTTTGTTCAACCTCGATTCTTTTTTGTAATTTCTCTAGAGATGAGAGTCCGAAAACAAACGTTTTTTGAATACAAAACATGCGCATGTTTTACCAAAAAGAAGCGATTGTTTTACCTAAAACAAAAGCATCTTTCAGACCATGCTTCTATTTACCCAAAACCATCCTCAAATAAGCTCCATTTACCTATAACCTTTATTGATAAAGGAGGTTTATACCCCTTCACTACCCCTTACTATCTTTCTATTTTTTACCCTTGATATATAGTAAAACTCTCTTATAACTAAACTGTTAAATAATTGGATGACTTATATTTTCTTTCAACTCTAGTTCATGCCTCTCTTTTTATTCTAATTTTACTTTTGGCTCTGGGTTATTAGCTCCGAGCCTATATATACATTAAATTATACCTAAAACACTTCAAAACGAATTAACATGAAATGGACGAATCTAACCCTTTTCACCCTCACTGCAGCAACCCTCTCGGGATGCACTTCCAAACAAAGCTATGCTTCGTACGAACTCTATCCAGTACGCTCAGGCGATCTTACCGAAATGGTTTATAGTGCCGAGAAAACTAGTTTTGCCGTTTGGGCACCTACTGCCGAAGAGGTACAACTGATGATTTATGCCGATGGTCATACAGGTTTGCCTACCAAGACGGTAAACATGAAACTAGACAAAGAGGGAACCTGGAAGGCTGAAGTGAAGGAAGACTTAAAGGGATCATTCTATACCTTTACTGTAAAAGTGAATGGCACGTGGTTGGGAGAAACACCCGGTATCAATGCCAAAGCAGTAGGAGTAAATGGCAAGCGTGCTGCCATCATCGACTTTAATGAGACCAATCCTGTGGGATGGGAGAACGATAAAGCACCCCTTGCGAATAACATCTCCGAAGCAGTTATTTACGAACTACACCACCGTGATTTCTCGATTCACCCCTCTTCAGGTATCACAAACAAAGGGAAATTTTTGGCACTAACCGAAGCGGGTAAAGTGAGTCCCGATGGGCTAAAAACAGGTATTGACCACTTGGTAGAGTTGGGGATAACACACCTACACATTCTTCCTTCGTACGACTACGCATCTGTTGATGAGACGAAACTAGCCGACAATGTATACAATTGGGGATATGACCCAGTAAACTACAATGTGCCCGAAGGATCGTATGCTACCGACCCTTATAATCCGATATCTCGTATCAAAGAGTTTAAAGAGATGGTGCAAGCTCTGCACCAAGCAGGCATACGCGTGGTATTAGATGTCGTTTATAATCACACCTTTAACACTGATGATAGTGCTTTTGAACGCACTGCTCCAGGATATTTCTATAGACAACGTGCTGATGGTTCATTGGCCGATGGCTCGGCTTGTGGCAATGAAACAGCTAGTGAAAGAGGCATGATGCGCAAATACATGGTTGAGTCTGTGGAGTATTGGATGAATGAATACCACATAGATGGATTCCGATTTGACTTGATGGGAATACACGATGTTGAAACAATGAACCTTATTCATGAGGCAGCTGTTGCAATTGACCCACAGGTTTTGATTTATGGAGAAGGATGGGCAGCCGAAGCACCTCAAATGGAGGCAGATCAATTGGCTATGAAAGCCAATACAAGTAAACTTCCTGGTATCGCTGCTTTTTCGGATGAGATGCGTGATGCTTTGCGTGGCCCTTATAACAATGATGAGAAGGGTGCTTTCCTAGCGGGTATTCCTGGCGAAGAAGAGAGCATTAAATTTGGTATCGCTGGTGCAATTCAACACCCTCAAATTAACTATGAGTTGGTAAATTATTCACAAGCACCTTGGGCTACAGAGCCTACGCAAATGATTAGTTATGTATCGTGTCACGATGATATGTGTTTGGTAGATAGATTGAAATCGGCTATTACAAACATAAAGAACGATGAGTTGAAACGCCTTGACAAATTGGCACAAACAGCTGTATTTACTTCACAAGGTATCCCTTTTATCTATGCGGGAGAAGAGGTGATGCGCGATAAGCAAGGGGTACACAACAGCTACAAGAGTCCTGATGCCATCAACCAAATAGATTGGTCTTTTAAATCGAAAAACAATGATGTATTTAACTACTACAAAGGGTTAATAGAACTACGCAAGAATCACCCTGCTTTCCGTATGGCAAGTGCTGACTTGGTTCGCGAAAAATTAGTTTTCCTTCCAGTAGCAGAGTCTAATGTAGTGGCCTTTCAACTTAAGGATCATGCCAATGGTGATAGCTGGAAAGATATTATTGTAGTACTAAATGCTCAAAAGAAAAGTGTAAAAGTAGATGTCCCAGCAGGCAAATATACAATTGTATGTAAAGAGGGAGTTATTAATCAAGCTGGATTAGGTAAGGTTAGTGGTACGCAAGTAGTGGTATCGCCCCAATCGGCTTTGATTATCTATGGCGAATAGTTAAAACGGGTAGCTACTCATTGCTCTATTGAGCCAATGACAACTACACAAACTCTCTTTATCTGAAAGAGAGCCGATCCAACAATAAATATTCAAAAACATTGATTTCACCTTGACACTCTTAAAACAAGAGGTCAAGGTGAAATCTTTTTTTATGGGTTAGGCAGAGATCGCTTGGCCAGTGTTATACCAAGTTGATACAAAAGAGGAGGAAAAGACAAAACCCATTTCTCAGTGCTTTTATTTGACATTAGAGTAATCTCTTTCTTAGGTGAACCACCACTAATAAAAGCAACCTGCTAATTCTCTATTTCTCTTTGATTTTCAAAACTGAAACAGCCTCAATGAGCCGTGTTTGTTTTTTCTCAAACAAACCAAAGGGAAGGTTGCTCATTTTCATCTTTGTAATACACAAACAAAGAAGAGGCAAAGTCGCAACGGGGAAAATAAGTTAAAAAACGTATATTCAAGAGCAAAAAAAAGAAGTCTAGTAGCTTACAAAAGAAGTTATTACAAAGATTATAAAGAGACTAGAGATAGTAAATGGGGCAAAATTAAAACATTTAAATCACCAAGAGGGGTTAAGAGTGGCAAAAATTAATGTATACTCTAAGCGAATATTTAATCAAAATCATATACATTTGCAAAATTAATTAGGTTATTACAATATATGGCAAAAACTAAAAGCGATAAAGAGAAAAAGAGCCCTTCTCTTAAACCCAATCGCATATCTATACTCTTCAAGAGCGAAGTCTTTCAATTTGTGATAGGACTCCTATCCGTAATCTTTTCCATTTACCTACTGTTGGCATTTCTCTCTTTTCTAACTACTGGGGCAGATGACCAAAGTTTGTTGTACCATGCCGGCCCAGGTGAGCTTCTTCAGACTGAAAATGGGATAACCAATAAGACGGGCTCTCAAGGGGCTGTCGTATCTAATTTTTTAATCAACGAATGTTTTGGGCTTGCATCCTTTTTCATCATCCTGTTTTTGGCAGCGATGGGCATGAAGCTGATGAAAGCATACGACTTTCAGTTGCGGAAATGGTTCTTCTCCTGTTCAATGCTACTCCTTTGGTTTTCAGTTGCACTAAGCTTTATTCTTGCACCCCCATTTTTTGACACGTTTTTATACCCAGGTGGACTACATGGCTATAACGTGAGTAATTGGTTCATTTCACAGATAGGTTCCGTAGGATTGGCGCTGCTGCTACTTACAACCGCTATTCTCTACATCGTCTATGTACGTAGAGACTCTATCCTCTTTATACGAAAAATGCTAAAGCCTAATTTTAGCAAACTACAAAAGAAAAACGCTACTCAAGAGGTAGTTACAAGTGAAAGCCAAATCGAAACTAGTGAATCAGCCGACGTAGAGGAGAGTAACGATACAGAAGAGGTCGATGAATTGACTACCTACGAAGAGCCTATCCACAATGTTATCGAACTGGAGATAGAGCCTCGTGAGATATCGCCCCGTGCTCGCCAAAAGGAGCCCTTGGTAGAACCTGAAATGACCATTGAGCTACCAAATGAGATAGAACCGGCAAAGCCTCTTTCAGAGGAAGAAGCCATTGAATCGTCAACCCCTGAAGAGGATCTAAAGGAGGTGCCTTTCTCTATTGGAGATGAAGCTACAGAAGAAGATAGAGCGTACAAAGGGACATTATCAACCCCTTACAACCCTCGAATGGATTTAGAGAACTATCGATTCCCAACACTCAATTTATTAAACGAGTACAAAGGAGATGGACCAAACATCGACATTGAGGAGCAAAATGCCAACAAAGAGCGTATCATAAAAGTGCTACGTAGCTTTGGGATTGAGATTAGCTCTATCAAAGCAAGTGTAGGTCCTACCATTACACTCTATGAGATAACACCAGCCGAGGGGGTACGAATCTCTAAAATTAGAAACTTAGAGGATGATATTGCATTGAGCCTTTCGGCACTGGGCATACGTATTATTGCGCCTATTCCGGGAAAAGGAACCATCGGTATCGAGGTACCTAATGCACATCCCCAAATCGTGGCTATGCACTCCATCCTGAACAGTAAAAAGTTTCAGGAAACAACCTATGAGCTACCCGTAGCATTGGGGAAGACCATCACCAATGAGGTCTTTATGATTGATTTAGCCAAAGCACCTCACATGCTTGTAGCGGGGGCTACTGGACAAGGTAAATCGGTGGGACTTAATGCCATCGTAACATCATTGCTCTATAAAAAGCACCCTGCTGAATTGAAGTTTGTCATCATTGACCCTAAAAAAGTAGAGTTCTCGGTTTATGCACCTATAGAGCGCCACTTCTTGGCAAAACTACCCGATGGGGAGGATGCTATCATTACGGATGTAAGCAAAGTAGTACAGACGCTAAACTCACTCTGTATCGAAATGGATACTCGGTACGACTTGCTACGTAAAGCGGGTTGCAGAAACATCAAAGAGTACAATGCAAAATTTATTGGTCGCCAACTGAACCCAGAAAAGGGACATAAGTTTATGCCTTATATCGTGGTGATTATTGATGAGTTTGGTGATCTCATTATGACGGCAGGAAAAGAGGTAGAGCTTCCTATCTGTCGTATTGCACAGTTGGCACGTGCCATTGGTATTCACGCCATCATTGCGACTCAACGCCCGACAACCAATATTATCACAGGTACCATCAAAGCAAACTTCCCTGCACGGGTAGCTTTCCGTGTGGCAGCGATGATGGACTCACGTACCATTCTTGACCGATCGGGTGCACAACAACTCATCGGAAAGGGAGATATGCTATACCTACAAGGAAATGACCCCGTACGTGTACAGTGTGCGTTCGTAGATACCCCTGAGGTGGAGCGAATCTCAAACTATATCAGCAAACAACAGGGCTATGTTAGCGCTTTCGAACTTCCTGAATATGTAGGCGAAGAGAGCGACAATAGTTTGGGAGATGTCGATATGAATAGACTAGACCCTATGTTTGAAGATGCAGCACGCTTGGTTATTATCCATCAACAAGGTTCTACCTCATTGATTCAACGGAAGTTCTCTATTGGATACAACCGTGCCGGACGCATTATGGACCAACTGGAGAAGGCTGGTATTGTGGGTCCTACACAGGGAAGTAAAGCGAGGGATGTACTCTGCATGGATGAGACTGATTTAGAGATGAAATTAAGCAACCTGAAGTAAACAAGGAAACCGTTTTTTTTGTTACTTCAAAAGAGAGCCCTTTTGTTGGGACCATTTTTGAGGAGAGTAGAGAAAGTGAGGAGTAGAACATAAATCAACCCACTCGAAAGAGTCCACAAAGAGCCCATTAGTAAGTGCTCTTTATCGGGCTATTTCAATCCTCTCTCCTCATAAAATTTGAGAGTAACTAACGAAAAGTTACTACATTTTAAAATAACAATTGCGAAGATTCGATAGAAAAGGAGCAAAAACAAACTGCTGTTGCTCCAAGAATTTGTAAACTTAAAACAGATTGATAAAAGCAGAGCCAATACCACTCATTTATGAAAAAAACATCTTATACTCTTCTCTTTCTTCTATTCTCTTTATCCGTTTGGGGACAAAAGGAGGTGCGTGCACGTGAACTGTTAGACCACACATGGGCTCTCTTTCAAGAAGGAAAAGGAATCTCTTTAACCTTTACAGGAACGATAGAAGGAACGATGCAACTGAAAGGTAAAATGTTTCACCTACAGAGCCAAGGGATAGAGAGCTGGTTTGATGGAGATACGCAGTGGAGCTATTTAGCTAATAGTGACGAAGTAAATATCACCACCCCTACCCCTGAAGATTTGCAACAGACTCACCCCTTTTACCTACTATCTAGCTACAAAAACGGATACAACTATCGGTTTGTAGGCGAAAAAATGGTTGGGGGAAAACCAGCGTATGAAGTGATACTTACACCCGAAAAGCGAGGAGAGATTGTTTCAGTAACGCTGATTATAAGTAAAAACTATGAGCCCCTTTATTTCAAGATAAAGAGCAACAATCAAACCGATTCAGAAATTAAGATATCCTCTTTTCAAATGGGACAATCCTTTAACGATGCCAACTTTAAATTTGATAAGAAAAGATACTCCAGTGCTGAAATTATTGATTTGCGATAGAGAGAGAGTAGAGCTAAAATTCCCCAAGGAGACAAGGGCGAAACAGAATAGGTTCTCTCCTAAAAGCTCAACGACATAAGAGCTAAAAAGAGCTTGGCACATGCCTAATTGCAAGGATGGATTTGCGATAGCCCAATCACAACAGATTCTAAAAAATCGTCCCACCTTGTTTTTGATGATTACGAATGTTCACCCCTTAAATGAATAGCAGACTAAAATGAATAGAGAAAAAACAAAATGTCTAATTATAGGCTCAGGACCTGCGGGTTATACAGCAGCAATTTATGCTGGACGTGCTAACTTATCACCCTTGATGTATGAAGGTCTTCAACCAGGTGGTCAACTAACCACTACTACCGACGTAGAGAATTTCCCCGGTTATCCCGATGGAATCAGTGGCCCTGAATTAATGGATGATTTGCGCAAACAAGCTGAACGCTTTGGAGCAGATATTCGCAGTGGACTAGCGGTGAGTGCTGACCTCAGCCAAGCCCCCTATACAATTACAACGGACGAAGGTCACATCATAGAGGCTGATACCGTTATTATATCGACTGGTGCAACGGCCAAATATTTGGGATTGGATGATGAAAAGAAGTATGCGGGTATGGGTGTTAGCGCTTGTGCTACCTGCGATGGCTTCTTTTACAGAAAGAAAACAGTAGCCGTAGTAGGTGGTGGAGACACTGCTTGCGAGGAGGCTATCTATCTAGCAGGCCTAGCTAAGCAGGTCTACCTATTGGTTCGCAAGCCCTTCTTACGCGCTTCAAAAATCATGCAAGAGCGTGTGATGGCACATCCAGCAGTAACGGTCTTGTTTGAACACAATGCAACTGCTCTTTTTGGTGAGAACGGTGTAGAGGGAGTACGTGTAGTAAAACGCTTGGGAGAGGCTGATGAGGAGAGATATGATATCGCCATTGATGGATTCTTCTTGGCCATTGGGCATCAACCCAACTCAGATATTTTTAAGCCTTACATCGATACAGATGAGGTCGGATACATTCTTACTGAAGGCAATTCACCTTGTACCAAGGTAGCTGGTGTATTTGCAGCAGGAGATGTGGCAGACCCACACTACCGCCAAGCCATTACAGCAGCAGGAAGTGGTTGTAAAGCAGCCATGGAGGCTGAAAGATACCTCTCTGCAAATGGATTATTATAATTTTAAAATATATTTATGACAAACTTGACGAAAAAGACAATTGCTTTTTGCCTTCTAGCAGGAACCTTCCTGGGAGCATCTGCACAACAAATGCCCCCTACCCCTATAGATAGTAATGTGCGCATAGGGAAATTAGAGAATGGGATGACATACTACATCCGCCACAATAAACTACCTGAAAATAGAGCTGATTTCTACATTGCACAAAAGGTAGGTTCTATACAAGAAGAGGACAACCAAAGTGGGTTGGCACACTTCTTAGAGCACATGTGCTTCAATGGAACAAAAAACTTTCCAGGAAAAACTTTGATTGAATATTTAGAGAGTATCGGAGTAAAGTTTGGTGCCAACCTAAATGCCTACACTTCGATTGAAGAGACTGTCTACAACATCTCTAACGTCCCTGTTATTCGGGATGGTATTGTAGACTCATGTCTGCTTATCCTTCACGATTGGGCAGATGGTCTTACACTTGATCCCGTTGAAATAGATAGTGAAAGAAAGGTGATTCACGAAGAGTGGCGTACCCGTACAGGTGCAATGATGCGTATGTACGAAACGGCACTACCCGAAATTTACCAAGGAGGTAGATACGGTTATCGTCTTCCTATTGGAAAGATGGATGTGATACTTAATTTCCCCTACCAAGCTCTTCGTGACTATTACGAAAAGTGGTACAGACCCGATAATCAAGGATTGGTTATTGTAGGCGATATAGATGTTGATCAAGTAGAGAAAAAGATACAAACTCTTTTTTCTAAAATAGAGATGCCTAAAACAACTACTCCACTAGAGAAGTATGAGGTAGCAGACAACAAAGAGCTCATCGTAAGCCTATCAAAGGATAAGGAGCAGACCAGAACAATGATTTATCACTTCTACAAACACGATGCTTTCCCAAAAGAGGCAAAGAGTGGCATGGAATATTTAGTGATAAACTACATGAAATCAATGCTTGCCAATATGCTTAATGCACGCTTGGCAGAGTTAAGAGAGTCACCTACTCCTCCATTCTTGGGTGCACAAACAATGGATGGCGACTTTATGCTTTCAGGTGCTAAGGGTGCCTTTGCAGGAATGGCTTATAGCAAAGAGGATGGCATTGAGACTGCTTTGGCTGCTGTTACTCGCGAAATAGAGCGTATACATCGCCACGGATTCACGGCTACTGAATATGCACGTGCCAAGGCTGACTACCTAAGTGAATTGGAATCAGCATACAACGAGCGTGAGAAAAATGAAAATGAAAACTACGCATTGGAGTATGTACGCAATTTCATCGACAACGAACCTATACCAGGGGTTGAAAATGAATATGCTATTATGAACCAAATTGTCCCTAGCATCCCAGTAGAGGCTATCAACGGCTTAATCCCTAGCTTAATCAGCGACGAGAATCAAGTGATTGCTATCTTCTGTCCCGATAAAGAGGGAATGGTCTATCCTACTAAAGAGGAGATTGCAAATGTTATCAAGAACGTTAAGGCAGAGGAGATTCCAGCTTATGTAGACAATGTATCGGATGAACCATTGATTGCTGTAACTCCTACCGCTGGAAAAATTGTAAAAACGGAAGAGGGTGCTTTTGGCTCTACTCTATTGACTCTTTCAAACGGGGTACGTGTTGTCATCAAAAAGACTGATTTCAAAGCAGACGAAATCAATTTGGTAGCTTTCAGCCCAGGCGGTAGCTCACTCTTTCCTGATAGCGAAATCATCAATATCAATGTATTGAACGAAGTAGCAAAAGTAGGTGGTATCGGAAACTTTAGCGCTATTGAATTAGATAAGGCGTTGGCAGGTAAGAAAGCTTTTGTCTCTACAATTATTAGTGAGACAAATGAAGGATTAAGAGGCGGATGTGCTCCCAAAGATTTTGAAACATTGATGCAACTTACTTACCTTAACTTCACAGCACCTCGTGCAGATGAAGATGCTTTTACTTCGTACAAAAACCGTATGAAGGCCTCTTTGGAAAATCAAGAGTCTAATCCACGAGTGGCATTGATAGACACGCTCTACAAAGCGATGTATAACAATCACCCACGTATGCTACGTATGAAAGCGGATCTAGTGGATAAAATAGATTACGCCAAAGTAATGGAGATGTACAAAGATCGCTATAAAGATGCGAGCGACTTCACCTTTATCTTGGTAGGAAATATTGATGCTACAGAAGCAGCACCACTTATTGAAACCTATCTAGGTAGTCTACCAGCGACCCACCGCAAAGAGACCTTTAAAGATCTCAAAATGGATATCCGCAAAGGGAATTACAAAAACATCTTCAACAGAGAGCAGGAGACTCCTAAAGCCTCTATCATGGTTATGCGCTCAGGTAAAGTAAAATACACTCCTAAAAATCGTATTTTGATGAGTATGACTTCGCAAATATTGAATTTGGTTTATACAGAGACAGTACGCGAAAAAGAGGGAGGAACTTATGGCGTGAGTGTAGGTGGAAGTATCAGCAAGTTCCCTAAAGAGAGAGGTAGACTTCAAATTAACTTCGACACTAACCCTGAAAAGAGAGAACACCTTACAAATGTGGTCTTAACGGAGTTGAATAAGTTTGCTAAAGAGGGTCCATCAGCCGATAACTTGAAGAAGGTAAAAGAGTATATGTTGAAACAATATCATGAAAATCAAAAAGAGAACAGCTATTGGGTTAATATACTTGATAAATACTATTGGGAAGGAATGGACCTAAGCTCTCAATACGAGGCTATGGTAAATAGCATTACAGCGGATGAACTAAGAGGCTTTATCAAAAAGTTCTTGGCTCAAAAGAATCAAATCGAGGTAAGCATGACTTGCGAAGTTAAATAATTGTAGCATGCATGAAGCTTCTATCCACTCTTAAATGGAGTAAAGGGGTAAAAGCAAAGCGGTATCTGCCACTCGAGCAGAAGCACTTTGCTAATATTCAAATCTCTTTGTAGTGGCTCTTTGGGCAGTATCTCTCCTTCTCTTTGGGGTGGTACTGCCCATTGCAGTTATTGAAGCTATTGAGAATGACAAAGCTGTTAAAATGGTGAAGCTACAGGAGCATGATGAATCTGCTACAAAAGAGCTCTTGAAGTAGTCAAAGCTACTGGGAGTGAAGCTACTTTGAAATGCCCGATTTTCATCTCTTGCTTAATTTCATGGCTATCCAATGAAAAGAGAATGAGTCATTATACCACATGATTATCAATGGATTGATGAGATTCCTCAAAAAAAAAATCTCTTTTCACTAGCGAATGTTATTTTGATAAGCTCAATAGAACAGAGCTAATTTGAAGCCTATTAGCCCTCTAATGGATCCAATTATGGAAAAATCAAGCAATTTTCTAGAGGCATTAAGTTTTAAGCAATAATTCTTTAAAATCAACCCTTAATGAAAGAGAAGCTCTGGTCGCACATGCTAGTAAAATAGCAGTAAATAGAAAGAGAAACTCTATCTATTTAACAAGCTGTATAGCATTGGAAAGCAAATATGACCAACTCGGTTCTCTTTTTTATCGGACAAAAAAACTCCCTTACAACTGTAAAGGAGAGCAACTAAAACGATCAACAACTAAGAGAGAGAATCCTTTTACCCATCAATGAAATCCCAAAGTAATGAGAAAAATAGCACAAAAACTTTTTTTATTTATCCTCTTTACCACGCTATTAAGCGCTTGTAAAACTGTTACACCAAACTACAATTACAAGGAATTAGCCCAAGCATCAATTCGTCTGGGAGTAGATATTGAGAAAAAAGACAATCACAAACTTTATATAGAATCGGCCCATTGGATAGGTGTTCCCCATCGAATCGGAGGTACAACGAAAAAAGGTGTCGATTGTTCAGGACTAACGATGCGACTCTACAAAAAAGTTTACCACAAGAGTTTGGAAAGAAATTCGAACGAACAGCTCACAAAAAATTGCCACCGCATAGCTAAGAGTAAGCTATGCGAGGGCGATTTGGTCTTCTTTCACAACGGGAAAAAGAAAAAACAAGCCAGTCACGTAGGAATTTATCTCAAGGATAATCTTTTTATACATACCAGCACCAGCCGTGGAGTAATGGTAAGCAGTCTAAATGAGAGCTATTACAAAAAGCATTGGTTGGCAGCAGGGCGAAAAAAATAACACCCACTATCCTATCAAAACCCACCTATATAACTGTATCTATTAGATATCCAATTGATTGGGTTTTCCACAATAACGGGGTGTACGCTTCTCTAAGAATGCAGTAATCCCCTCGCGATAATCAGGAGAGGTATAAACTCCTTTTCGGTAGGCATTAATTCGTTCAAAAGTCTCCGAAGATACCATCGAAGAGTCTTGAGCCAAAATACGAAACTGTCTCTTCATAGCGCTAATTGCAAGTATTGAATTTCGGCGAATAGGATCTAGTACTCGTAACTTAACTAACGCAGGAAGTTCTTCAGCTGAAGCGACATAGTTTACTACCCCCACATTATGAGCTTCGACTGCCTCAATAGGCATTCCGGTAAAAAACATTTCGCGCGCTTTATTCAACCCCAATTGATTCATAAAATGCATCAAACCAGAGGAGTTATAAGGAATACCGATTTTGGCAGGTGTGATGGCAAAACTACTCTCTGTTGTGGCTACAATCATATCACACGAAAAGCACAAATCGCATGCACCTCCCCAAACTGTTCCATCAACATAGGCAATAACAGGAATAGGAATTGATTGGATTTTACGAAGTAGAGAGAGTAAAGGCAAATCATAGGCCAATGGGTCAGTGCCATCTATAGGTAACTCCCGAATATCATGACCTGCACTCCACACTTGATTTCTACACTTTGCTTTAATGATGATAGAAACGCATTCTGATTCATAAGCTCTATTGATCTCTTCAATCAAAGAGTTACAGATAGCGTGACTCAAGCAATTCAAATGCTCAGGGTCTGTCATTTCAATATAGGCAATCCTATCTTCAATCCAATTATTCACTTTCATCTTTTCCTCCTTTTATATTTATTATATTTAATATTTTTGTTATGCTACCAATCTCTACTAAAAACTATCCTCGAAATAGGCTATACAGAGAACTATCTGAATCGATAAAACCATACTATTCTATTAAAGCAGCTGCGGCGAATTTTCTATTCAAATCGTTCTAATTCTGCTGCCAAAAGTATACTATTTATATATTCAATTTATCAATAATGAATTATTTAACGAAAAGCAAAAGAAAGAAACAGAATAGCCGTTTAAAAAAGAAAAAAATAATAAAAAGTAAAAATAAAACTTTGAAAAAAGAGCACCTTGCTAAACAATACACTAACTTTGCTTGTTTAGTAAGTAATTAAGCTATTCGTCTAACCATTTGAAAATTAATTATGTACAATACACTTTTACAATTACCTCTTTTTCAAGGATTTTGCAAAGCAGATTTCACTCAAGTACTCGAAAAAGTTCAATTTCACTTTCACAGATACAAAGCAAATGAAATTATTGTAAAACAAGGAGATTCGTGCAACGAATTAATTTTCTTATTGAGTGGTGAACTCATTTCTCAAACCACTGACCCTCAGAAACTATTTTTACTTCAAGAATGGATTACACAACCCACTCTCTTGGAGCCACACTCTATTTTTGGGATGAACACCTCTTATACGGCTACCTACAAAGCGAATACTGATTTAAGTGTTGTCACAATTAGCAAATCCTATTTACTGACAGAGTTGAGTAAATATGAGATCTTTCGAATGAATTACTGCAACATAATTAGCAACCGAGTACAAATTGCGCATGAAAAACTGTGGAATAGCTTTGAAGGAACGACCCAAAACCATATTATAACTTTTTTATTGAACCGTACACAGTTCTCTACAGGTCAAAAAAAGCTATCTATCAGAATGGAAGACTTAGCCACACTTATTGACGATACTCGCACCAATGTATCTAAAGAACTCAATGCTCTGCAAAAAATGGGAATTGTTCAATTAGGCCGAAAAGAAATCATTATTCCAGCTTTTGAAAAACTGCTCGAGTTATCCGTAAAATAGCTTCTCACATCCATCGAATGTAAGGAATGTAAAGGCAATCGCCAATCATCATTGAAGCAAGAATCCGCTTCCAAGTCAAAAACTTTCAGTGCAATGGAAGCGATTTCTTGGATTTGATTCTTGCTTTCCTATGACCTCTTAGCCCATTTTTATTATTCCCACTGGGTGTATTCAATTGATGCTGCATAACCCAAACTATCTGTTAATATTGCTGTCCGATAAAACTTAATGCCTTTAGAAAATCACTTGATTTTCCTATAATCGAATCTATTAGAGAGTAAATACGCTTCAATTTAGGCCCATTCTGTTGAGTTTCTTACAAAATCATTAGCCAATGAAAAGACAAGTCCCTTTTCAAGGAATCTAAACAACTTATTGATTATCAGATAATATAATAGCTCGTACCTTTTTTAACCGGACAGCAATAAATAGAAATCAGTCGCAAAGATGGAGGCGAGAGGTATGTAAAGTCATTTGACGGTTGGCATCATCTGCTAACTATGCTTTATGCTGTGATAACGTACATTTTACATTCTTGGGTACAGGTGGTGTGAAAATAATGGTAACGAATCACAACGCTGTGTACTACAAATCAGGAATAATGATCTTCTATGAAATGTGTTATTGAGATTCAGATAATTAGGTGGTGAAATAGTAGAAAATAGGCTAAAAATAATTGAAAAGAATATTTAGGGGCAAAGTTGGGTTAATGCCTTTAGGAAGTCGCTTGATTTTTCTATCATAGAATCCATTGGAGAGCAAATATGCTTTAATTTTGGTCTATTCGATCGAGTTTATTAAAGAATCATTGACCAGCGAAAAAGGAAGCCTCTTTTTTAGGAATTTCGGCAAACTATTGATTATTAGTAGATGTAATGATTCTTTCTCTTTTTTTTGCTAGATAGCGAGATAAAAATAGCCTCTTTTTATGACCACTTTATCTCTTTTTTTTGTTATTTCGTCTGGAATTAGAGTTATCGTATTGAGCGTTTAACAAATAAGCTTGAAGAGTCCTAAAAAG
>JBOFMR010000124.1:0-1091 GCA_051658485.1 Phocaeicola sp. | reverse complement strand
GGCGCTAATGATGTTCGACTTCGCCAGTCGGAGATCACTAAAAATAACATTAAAGAGGTGTGTGAACTTGCAAGCACGATGTCAGACACTGTAATATGCTCTGGTCCCCTCCCTGCTTACCGTGGTGATGAGATACATAGCAGACTGTCGTCACTCAATGGCTGGATGTCTAAGTGGTGCCCGCAGAATAACATAGGTTTCATAGACAATTGGACGAGTTTTTGGGGCAGACCTGACCTGTTGAAAAGAGATGGTCTTCATCCCTCCTGGGGTGGTGCCGCTCTTCTGTCTAGAAATATGGCACATAGTCTTAGAGTTTGTACTTGACTAACTGGGGCCCAGGTCAGGAAGCAGACAGACTGGCTAAACCGACCGTCTGCTAGCCGCCTCAAGTCACAGAAATCAGTTAATTCTCAGCACATAGAGACTCTTTCACCTAGATATCACACTATAGAGACTGTGTCTGTTCCCCGAACTAGAAAATACAAAAAACGTCCAAACCAATTTAAGAGTAACAATTTAATTGATGTTCAACAAATAAAAAACAGATGCAATACGGATAAACAAATGATAAAGCTTGGCTTATTGAATATCAGGTCCCTTTCTACGAAAGCACTTTTTGTAAATGATATGATCACTGATCATAACCTAGATGTGCTCTGTTTGACAGAAACCTGGCTAAAACCTGATGATTACATTATTTTAAATGAGTCTACCCCCCAAGATTACTGTTATAAACATGAGCCACGTCCAAAAGGTAAAGGGGGAGGTGTTGCTTCAATTTATAACAATGTTTTCAGTATTTCTCAGAGGGCGGGCTTCAAGTATAACTCGTTTGAAGTAATGGTGCTTCATATAACATTGTCCAGAGAAACAAGTGTTAATGATAAATCCCCTGTGATGTTTGTACTGGCTACTGTATACAGGCCACCAGGGCACCATACAGACTTTATTAAAGAATGTGCTGATTTTATATCCGAGTTAGTGCTGGCTGCAGATAAAGTTTTAATTGTTGGTGATTTTAATATCCATGTTGATAATGAAAAAGATGCATTGGGATCAGCATTCATAGACATTCTGAACTCTATTGG
>JBOFMR010000123.1:0-12337 GCA_051658485.1 Phocaeicola sp. | reverse complement strand
GTATGAACCTGATTATTTGCTACCATAAGAGTGAGTGAGAATACCCTTAAAGGTAGTAATAATCAGGGGATTATGCAAACAAACACGCAATTATCTTATTGATAATCAGATAGATAAAACAAAGTTTAACGAAGTATTGAATCATAACATTAAGCTTTAAATTGTGTTTTATTATTGTTTATCTATAATCACTATTTAGCTATTTTCGCAAAGGGGAAGAGACCCCCGTTACTCAAAAAAAACGATTATCACTAAAAATGAGAAGAGTCATGAGGTGGCTCTTCTTTAAAAATTTGTCGAAAGATAAATGAAAAGAAATAATAAAAGAAAGTTATTTATATCTTTTAGCGATTGAATAACAAAAGATAACATTCTTGCTCGATAGATAGGCACAGTTGTAAATAGTTGTCAGAAAGAGGTCAATTTATACTCGATTAGACGACCTATTGGTGATTGAAAACGTGATATTATTTTTACTTTTCATCGATATAATTAAATATATTGACTTAAACAACTATCTATTTAACAATAACATATATACGCAATACTTAATTAGAGGTAGGTAAAAAAGGTTATTCATTAACCTAGCTGTCATACAATCTAAAATAAAGGAAGAGCCCTTTAATCAGGTCAATAGAGTGATTCACTAGAAAGGTATCGACAAGTTTACTAAAAAGCCCTCCACTTATAACACAAATTAACAACTTGAGGATGGATCTGATAAAGAGGAAGGATTTAAAAGAGAACGAATTATTAGATCACATGATTGTTTATGGTGCGTTGAGCGTTTTAAAAAGAGGATTTCTCTTTTTAAAAGCGAATGATTTTCCGATAAGCTAAATAGATAGAGCTAAATGGAAGTTTATTTACTCTCTAATAGATTCAATTTTAGAAAATCAAGCGATTTCCTAAAGAGATTAAGTTTTATCGGACAGCAATAAAAATGCATCAAAGATATTTTGAAAAGATCCAGCACCCATTGGGTGCTGGATCTTTTCAAAATATTCCCTAGAATAAAGAATTAAAGATGGCTAATTCGATTATCTACGAACACAACGAATGGTGTGACCATTTGCATGTTTGTCATAAGATTGTATTCCAGGACTCGAGCCATCCCCAAGGATATGTATGAAGTGAGCATCCTCACCTCTTGGTGTATTTGACCAAAAGTCAGCATGGTTACCTACACGGTCAGGAGAACCATCGATGGCACGAGCCCCCCAAGCAGGGAAAAATTCGCCACCGGTTCCACCGCTTGTTGCACCAGGACCGAAATAAAAACCATAAACGCCATCTAACTCAGTCCAAACAGAGCGATTCGCACAAAATGATAGGTGTTCGCTATTTGAGGCCATACGCCACTTACTGTTATCAACAACAATACCTTGTTTCAGTTTATCCTTAATCTCTTTTTGCGTAAATCCAATGAGCCTGCAGGGGTCTCCCATACCTTTGTTTAGATAAGCGGCTGTGTTTTCGGGGAAAATTCCATGGAGGCTCCATGTATTACTCCACGAAAGCTGATTTCTACTTGAAGGGTCAAACTGAATAGATAGCTTCTCAACAGCAGGAGCCCACGCAATGATTGAGCCAAATTGAAAAATAGCAGCAGGATTGGTTGCTCTTTTAGTTAGCTTAAGCATCGCATCATCGCCAGTTCCATAGACATATAAACGAGGAGTAGCGTTACCATCCTCACTAATAAACTTAGCCATATAACGCTTCGCATTCAAAGCAGAAGATAATCTAACATTCAATTTATGTCCCTTCTCAGAAACATAAACATCCTCGTGAGGTCTTGTTTCTACAATCTTAAGATCACCATCGTACCAAGCGTCAAAGATATAAAAATCGTCACATTCTGGTTTGAGCGAAACAGTAGACGACACAATAGTGCTAAAGGTACCTTCAGCTGAGTAAACGTCTAGATTACCTGCTGCCTCTGTAGAAAAAGAGACAGCATAAATCTGACTCTCAAACTTAGCTTTATAAATCTTCCCTGTTACACTAGAAGATAGTTTAACATGCAATTTCAGGCCTTTCTCAGAAAGATAAACAGGATCTTCAGTATTCTCTGATTCAATCTTAACGTCACCATCATACCAGCCAAGAATCTTATAGTTGGGATTGGGTGTGGCAACAGAGATCACCTCATCACCTACTAGACCTTCACCTGAAGCTCTAGTTACTATTCCATTGGCATCAGCTGCAAACTTAACATTGTAAATCAAGTCGATAAATTTAGCTGTATACTTATGCTTATTTAACTCGTGTGATACTTTTACATGCAAATCCAAACTATCGGAAGAGAGATAAACGGGATCGTTAGGATTCGTTGATTCAATCTTAGCACCACTAGCCACATCATACCAACCTTCAAGGCCACAGTCAGCCATCGGCGTAGCTTTCGACGAGACACAATTCCCAGCCGAAGTAGCCTCTTCGGATGAAGATATCGATCCCTTGCCTGCACCTATAACATCAAAATAAATCGTATAAATAGTCTTAGCAAACCTGGCTTCATAGACCTGATCTGCAGTTAACTTTGTAAGCTTAACCTTTAATGTATCCCCATCGACAGCAATATCCCCATGAGTATTAAGTTTATGCATTGGATCTTCAATATTATACCACCCAGCAAATTTGTATTCTTCATCTTCCTTCGCTACCGAATAGACTTCTGTCCCCTCGTCACCAATCTGCAGACCCAAAGGCTCTACAGTGCCATTTCTCCCATGTAAAAATTCCACTGTGTATCTTGGAAGTGGAGATGAAGCAGGATCCTCGTTAGCACAACCACTCATAAAAAAGGCACCTAAAAATGCAACTGGGAGTAATTTAGTAAAGCTAATCATAATATTGAATTTGAATTGTATTGAAAAACGTTCTATCTAATCACCTTCTTATTTATTTCTACAAAGGGGAAAAATTCCCTTATCCCAAGAGGCTATTAGCACTCAAGTAAGAAGAGTCAGAGAGTAGTAATTCCTTTTTTTTTACAAGACTACTAAATAAACACGAACCTGAATAATCATTCTATTCTTTTATTGAATATTTAACTAAGAATAAACAGATAGCACCTTATCACACATCGAAACTACCGCAGAGTAATTTACCTTTAAACCGCATGACTTTTAGCTACTTACCTCTTCTTTTTTGCCCCATTTATATATAAAGGAACAAGCATGTATAAGTTTTACTAATTTAGCTATTGTCCGATGTAAAATCAAGGAACAATTCTTTACTCAGGTTAATAGACTGATTGATTGATTGGAAACCTATTGATACCATTCCAGTAAGAGTGAAAGTCAGGGTGAAAGCGTAGTTGGCATCCTAGTTATCTAGGTTTACTCTCTTTAATCTTTCTTTATTACAAACTTGGTATGATTTGAGTAGCTATGAGGTTGAAGATTAAGTTGGATGAGACTCATCAACGAATTTAAACAAGCGTATTCTTTAACTAGCTGGCATAAAGAGAGCAGTTAAAGAATACGCTTGAGATTAAGTAGTCAACAGCTATGCCATTTCCCTATTTCTCACTGAAGAATAGATCGTGAATTAGAGTTATCTCATAAATTAAATCGTCAGCCACCTATTCATTCATCAAATAGCTTAAAGGTATATCCCTGCTCTTTTAGCCATTCGATAGAGCGAGGAAGAGCATATTTTAGGTTTGACTCCGCCTTTATTGAATCATGAAAAGTTATAATTGACCCATTCCGAACATACTTTTTCACCTTATTAAAAACCTCTTCTCCATTTAATCGATTACTATAATCACGTGTAACAAGATCCCACATAACAATACGGTATTTTTTGGACAATACCTTGTATTGCTCGCGACTCATATATCCATGGGGAGGACGAAAAAGATTACTTGCTATCAGCTTATTTGCTTTCTCGGTATTCTCTAAATAGGACTCTCCATCATACTTAAATCCACGGATATGATTGAATGTGTGATTCCCTACCCGATGTCCTCTTGCCACAATCTCTTTAAACTCTTCTGGATGTTTTCTCACATTATCTCCTATCACAAAGAAGGTAGCTTTAACCTCATATTTATCTAATAAGTCAAGCACCCAAGGGGTAATCACAGGAATAGGGCCATCATCAAATGTGAGATAGAGTGATTTCTCATTCCTATTCATGCGAAAGAGTGCGTTGGGATAGAGCCAGCGAATGAGCAGTGGTGGTTGTTCTATAAACATCGCTTTTACTGATAAAAAAATATTTTTAAATAATGAATCGGAACCCATGCAACATATTGAAACGATGCAGTCCCATCCTTAAATCAACACATCGCCCCCTATCAATTCATAACTGACAAGAGACGATGTGAACTACTATATCTACAAGTACCATACAAGCAACAATCCGAAAGGATTTAATTATTACGATTGCCTTGTTATTTTTTTAGTTCTAAATTCTCATATACACTTAAGAAACGAGCCCAATCCGTTTTTTCTTGGAACTTCAATAGCGAGTAAACATCTTCAAGCGAATTACCACCTTTGCCAGATTTGCTTGCAAATTCATCCTTATCAACCCATGTAATACCCAATGAAACTTTCTCTATTCTTTTAGAAATACACTCGGTAATGGGAATTAATTTTTCAAGTGATTTCCCCAGTGCTGCTGTAGAACTCTTTAACGAATCATTTGACATCGCTTCAGCAACATCTCTAAATGAAGAGAAGATATCAATCGAGTGAGCATAAACACTTTCTCCTTCCTCTTTCACATTACAAGGGAAATAAAGCACCCCTTCCTTCGAACGCCACGAGAAAGCATTTTCTTCACTTGATCCTAGCAGACTAAGGTAATCCTTATCCCCCTTTTTATCATTATACAATTGGATAAAATCATCCATACAGTTCGTTACCGCTCCAACTGCCTCCTCCATATGGGCCATATCGCATAAAGTAAGGTCACACCCCAAAGGGCTATCCTCTTCAACAACATTCTTCCAATACTCAATGGTTGCAGGTATATACTCTTTCATCGCATCAAGAACTTCGGAGTGTTTCTCTAATGCAGTCATAAGTTTATCGTACTCTCCACCAGCACCAGGTGTAAGATGTTCTGCCCCTAAAATATAATGGGTCTGATCTTTTATTTGATAATTGTTTTCAAACTGATTCATTAGACAAACGTCCCAATAAACTAGATCCATCTTTGTGCCTACCAGTTTCAAAGCCTCTTCCAATTCAAAGATTGAGATACTACTATTATCAGTATTATCATCTACAACTAGATTTCGATTCCCAATGTAAGGGCCATCCGGTTTATCCTCAGCAGCAAAGGTAGTACCATGATTCCATAGAACAAGAATGTACTTTTTTGCTGGCATACGCTCTTGAGCACCCTTTATAAATGCTGAGATATGCTCTGGGTTATCCAAACGATAATCCTTATCAAATAATTCCTTATCAACTAAACCCTTGGCCTTTGTGAAATCATACTGCCTGGTTCCACTGAACTCAGGTTTTGACTGCCAGCCCGCAGAATATTTGACCAAAGCTGTAAAATTCACTTTCTGTGAATATCTATGTCCCGCTACTTGGCTCAAATTATTTAGTAACGCACTGTCCAAATCGCCACCTCCACAACCATACATTATAATGGTATAGTCAGCAAGTGCTGTTGGCTCCTTTGGATTATCAGCTGCTGATTCATGGTGACTACAGCTTACCACTACTTGTAAGAGGGAAGCTATTAAAAGCAATAAAACATTTCTTTTTTTCATATCTCCTATTATTATAAAAATGATACATACCCACCGCAATGGATTTATGAATTTGCTTTCGTATTAAACCTTATATCTGCACTCTTTTTCATCTAATTAATTAGATGAAAAAGAGTATTACAACAATCCTTTGGCTACTACATATTAGTAAATCAATTCCACCATCGCTCTATCTACCTATCAAAAGGATAGCCCTCTAAGAAAAAATGGCTCCTAATGACGTGAAGCACCAACACGCGTATTAAAGTTACTATATAGACTTTCAAACATCTGATCGTAGTGCTCTGCCATTGATGTTTTATTAGCATCCCCTGACAATCCCTTAGTCGCAGCAACTAATTTATCAAATGTTTTATTCAACTCATCGAGTATATAGAGATTGCGCAAACAGCTGTCGTAGATGGATGCAAAACGCATTTCATCCAAACTCAAGTACCAACTAATGTACTCTACCGATTTATTAGCAAGCTCATCCATGATTTTAGATGCCTTTTCATACTCACCTGCTGCCATATAGACATCAATCATATCCTTTGAGTTACTCATAATATAGTCATGCGGCACATTCATTGTAGGAATCATTTGCAAACTATAATCCAATACCTCAACAGCCTTTTGAGTTTGTCCCTCTTTGATTAATTGTCCAGCCAACTGTACATACAAACGACGGTGTGTTTGACACATACGCATAACCGTTTCATCTATGTAGATACCTGGTTTATCAATGCCTCCGAATTTAAATTTATGCATCAAGTTCTTATACATTTTCTCGCTATCAATTCGTGCGTCTAGCGCTTTGGTATTAAAAGGAGTAATGCGGTATGCTAAACCTTCTTGCATAAAGTTATCACCCAAGTTAAGGTGATTATCACTACCTACAGTAATCGCCATATAAATAGGACGCTCCCAATTGCAATTAGCAAGCATTTCAAGTATCATCAACTCACTCTTATATAAAGCACGTTTTCCTTTTAAAGAGATAGAAAAATGGTCGGGTATTTCACCATTCAATGCTTTAGGTATTATCATACCCGAGCGGCGTACAGCCTCTTTATCTACCTTCACGACAATGCTATCGGTAGGAATCATTTGCAATCCCTCTTTATATTCACGCACCCAGTGCTTCAATATATTTTTCAATTCATAAGGATCATCTCCAAATTCCGATACTGCTTGTTCTCTATTTTGTTCATAGAGCCTATTCAGACTCTCCATTACTTCGGGACGAATTATCACCGCTTCGTTGTGTCCTTGCACATACTCCAATCGGCTCCAATTGATAGGCAATGCAGGCGAATCATAAGCTGGACGTTTCATTTGGTCAATGTACCAATCGGTTTGCAAGTAACTCAAATTACATACACGAGCATCTGTCCGAAAGCCTTCCGTCTCTTGGTTGTACCACAATGGGAAGGTATCATTATCACCATTGGTATAGATAATTGGGTTACCCTCTTCTTGTAAAGAGCTTAAATAGTTTTGTCCAAAGTCGCGTGCCACGTAGCGTCCACTACGGTCGTGATCATCCCAAGTTTGACTCACCATTTGAAATGGTACACAAAGTGCAGCTACAGAAGCCAAAATAGCAGCTGTCTTCTCATTCATGCGTTTTTTCAAAAAGTGTACCAAGCCTGCCACACCCATACCGACCCAAATAGAGAAGGCGTAGAATGAACCCGCATATGCATAATCACGCTCACGTGGCTGTAGTGGGGTTTGATTTAGATACAACACAATGGCTAGACCTGTCATAAAGAAAAGGAAAAACACAATCCAAAACTGTTGAAGACCTTTTTCACTGCGATAAGCCTGCCAGAATAGACCGATAAGACCCAATATGAGGGGCAATGCAAAGAATACATTGCGTCCTTTGTTATTCTTTAAGTCGGAAGGAAGAAGCTCTTGATTACCTACCAGTAAGTTATCAATAAAGGTAATACCTGTAATCCAATTGCCATTTTCTATCTCTCCATTACTCTGTAGATCATTTTGTCTTCCTACAAAGTTCCACATAAAGTAGCGCCAGTACATAAAATTAATCTGGTAACTAAAGAAGAAACGAAGGTTTTCCAACTGTGTAGGTACTTTTACCATAATCATACTTCCACATTGGTCATAAGGCACTTGACGTCCTTCTACACCTCCCAACCAACTTTCATACGCCGCTGCATGGCTCTCACTATACATACGGGGGAAAAACATATTTTGTGCATAGTTGTAATCCGATTTATTACGAACTACTTCATAACTATCTTTCTCCTCTGCACTACTTTTTTCTTTACGTTGATAGACCGGTGCACCCTCTTCAACATCGTATACACAACTGTTCTGTTGAGTAATCAATGCCACTTTCGAACTATAAGCTTGTCCATAAAAGAGTGGACGACTACCATACTGCTCGCGTCCCAAGTAGTCCCCTAAAGTAAAAATATCTTCGGGAGAGTTTTGGTCCATAGGAGGATTCGCTGTCGAACGAATAACAGTCAGAGCATACGAAGAGTAACCCACCATAATCATCATTAACGAAAGAAGGGTTGTATTCAAAGTGCGTGCACTAACTTTGTAGGCATTATTGAAAGGGAGATAGAGATAGAGCCCGATTAGAGCCAATACAGCTATACCAATCAATAAGCTGCTCATCCCGTATCCATAGAAAGGGATACCCAGCATCGTCACAGCAACAAGGAAAGAGATATTCATTCGATGAACATTTGTTGCTACATAGCTTTCATATACCCCCCAGATAAGGATTGATGATAGAAGAAGGATGTAAATGATTAGACCGGTATCAAAAGGCATCTCTAACCAATTGACAAAGAAGAGTTCAAAGGCTCCTCCGACTTTAATCACGCCAGGTACAATACCGTAAAGTACAATTCCCACCAACAAAGCTGAGGCAATCAAAACCAAAAGGCTTCCCTTAAAGCTAGCATTGGGTCTCTTTTTGTAGTAGAACACCAACACAATGGCAGGAATACAGAGCAAGTTCAATAAGTGAACTCCAATAGAGAGGCCGACTAAATAGGCTATAAGGATAAGCCAACGGTCACTGTGTGGTTCCTCTGATTGACTTTCCCATTTCAAGATGAGCCAAAATACAACCGCTGTAAACAAGCTAGAGAAGGCATACACCTCAGCCTCAACGGCACTGAACCAAAAGGTATCACTCCAAGTATAGACCAAAGCACCTACTAAGCCCGAGCCCATGATGGTAATCATCTTGCTCAAGTTCATCTCACTATCATTGGGGCAAACTAGCCTTTTCGTTAGGTTGGTAATACTCCAAAAAAGAAATAAGATACAGAAAGCACTCATCAAAGCACTCAGTATATTGATAAAATAAGCCACCTGCGAAGGGTCACTAGCCAGTTTGCTAAAGAAATTAGCAACAAGCATAAAGAAAGGGGCACCAGGAGGGTGACCTACTTCAAGCTTGTAAGCAGTTGTAATAAACTCGGGACAATCCCAAAAACTAGCGGTCGATTCAACCGTGAGGCAATAAGTTATAGCAGCTATAACAAAAGCCACCCAGCCCACTACGTTGTTGACTAATTTGTACTGTTTCATTTAATTATTGTGATTTATTTACATTACAATGGTGCAAAGATAGGAAAGAAAAAATAATTACTCATTGAGCAACTCGTATTTCATTCGATTCGATTCTATTCGTTTGGTTCCTCTTTTAAAAGATGGGAGTCATGATCGCAATCATGCCCGTGACATTTCAAGATGCGATGGGGAAAGTGACCGTGTCCCAAGATTTCGATGGGGCAGCCAAAATGCTTCTCTAGCCATTCAGTAGGAACCTCTGCATCGGAGTGATAGTCAACGGTCTCATTTACGCAAACAATCGATTTTACCTGTTGCAAAACAGTACCAATGTCATGGCTTACCAACACCACCGCTCGCTCTTTATTTATCTCTTCAAGCAGTGAGTAGAGTTTGGCTTCAAACCGTTTATCTATGTAGGTACTGGGTTCATCTAAGATAATTACCTGCGGATTCGAAACCAAGGCACGCCCTAACAAAGCGCGCTGCAACTGCCCCCCGCTTAATTCTCCAATGGGGCGACTTTCCAATCCTTCCAAACCCAAGCGATGTATGATGGCATCTGCCGCTACACGCTGTTCCTTGCTGTAGCTGCGAAAAAGCGATTTCTGTTTACTCAACCCCGAAAGCACCACCTCATAAACTGAAATAGGGAACTTCTTATCGATGCTGTTGCACTGAGGTAGATAACCCATTGCTATTTCAGGCACCTCTACCCCCTCTTGGAAAAACTGAATACTCCCTTGAGAGGGTTGTTTCAATCCTAATATCGTTTTAATGAGCGTGGTTTTTCCACCTCCATTAGGACCTATTACCCCCAAGAATTCCCGCTCACGAATGGTAAGGTTCACCTCTTTGAGTACACGTTTCCCGTCATAGGCAACAGATAAATTACTCAGGGTGATCAGTTTTTTATTCATAAACTACAGATTGTTTAGACATTCCTCCTCGCAACAAAATCAAAAGTGGTAAACTACTCTTTGTGTTGAAGTGACTTGGCTATTTTCACCATCTCTTCGTGCCAATGGTAGCTGAGCGGATCAATAGAGATTACTTTTGCTCCTACCTCTCTTGCAATAACCTCTGCATTACGTATATCAAACTCTTGTTGCACAAAGATTATTTTTGCTCGAGCCTCACGGCATCGTTTTATCAATCGTTTCAGCTTAGCTGGTGATGGCTCTTTCCCATTCTCTTCGATACTTATTTGAGTAAGCCCATAATCACGAGCAAAATAGCTCAACGAGGGGTGATAAATTAAGAAAGTCGAATCGGCATTATCCAAATAGCTACGCACTTGTTGGTCTGTAGCCGCTATAAGCTGCTGTACGCTATCTAATCGATGCTGGTAAAACTCTTTTTGTGAGGGATTTAACGTACAAAAGGCTTCATAGATGTGATTGGCTATGATAGATGCATTCTTTGTAGAGCTCCATGTGTGAGGTTCAACTCCTCCAGGGTGGTTGCAGTTTTGATGATGTTTGTGTTCGCTATCTTTTATCAAATCAATTCCTTGCGAAGTATCAAAAACATGGAGATGTGGATTGTTCTTCACCAGTTTATCCATCCAACTCATTTCAAAACCGATGTAACCTATACGAATGTAAGCTTGGCAATCAGACAAATCAATTAACTGTTGTGGAACTGGGTCATAGCTCTCAGGGCTACTTCCATCGGGCACCATACTTATTATATCATAAGTATCACCGGCAATGGCTTCGGCAAAATAGCGAAGTGGCTCTATGGTAACCATAACTTGTCGCTTAGCAGAATGGGATTTTCTTGTGCTGCACCCTGACAATGCAATAAATAGAACTAGGCAAAAAGATGCCTTAAGAACGAAAAAAGGGGTTATCTTCATCGGTAAATAGTATTCTTTTTTTTATAAGTGTTTCAATTAAAAAATCGGAAAAGCGAGAGACGAAGTAATTCTAATAAACATTCTACCTTATTTACTCTTTAATCAAAATAGGAAAATAGCAATTATCGGCTACTCGGGCTGCAAAGTTAGCTTTTTTATTTCAAATTCTCTAAAAAAAACGAAATTCAATTGGATAATAGCTCCATAATGTTCAGTAAACAAGAGAATTGACAAAATTTAATATTTAAGCAAGCAAAGGCTATTTATCGAAAACCATTTGAGCTGATAGAGAGCCTTCTTGGGTCTCTCCACAACGATGAATGTTCTCATCCTACTCTTTTATTTGTACAGTTTAGCTGTGTAAGCAGGTAAAAAAATATTGCTGCCCGGTAAAAAAGAGAACGAATCATTATATCAACTGATGATCAATCGCTTTATAAGAGTTCTCAAAAAGAGGCTTCATTACCAATCTCTCTTTTGGTATGCTTATTACCCTTTTAGAGAGGCTGAAACTCTCTTCTACTTAAAATAAAAGAGCAAAAAAAAGCTTCAATTCTTCACATAATCTAATTATCAATAGGTTATGGTGAAGAGAGCAGAATATAGTCTTCACCAAATCTTCACTGAAGAATCTTTATTGACCCAGTTTTGCTTGGGGCCAACTTTCTCAGGTGAGCTATAAAAACTTGAACTTCTTCAGCAACCGTGCGACTAATGCATCGGCAAAAGGAATGAATGCAAAGCTAAAACGTTTAGGGTAGATTTAAGAGGGGTGAATGATGTTCCTTTTTTTCTATCTAGCGTGGTGAACATCTATGCCAAGTAAAGATATTAACTATTATTGTCCACAAAGGAATCCCCAGGGTTTATTGGGTGAACCGTGAATACTCTTTCTCCTACTGCCACATTCATCAGAGTTGTCTATCTATATTATTGCTGTCCGATAAAACTTAATGCCTTTAGAAAATCACTTGATTTTCCTATAATAGAATCTATTAGAGAGTAAATAAGCTTCAATTTAGGTATATTCTGTTGAGTTTCTTACAAAATCATTAGCCAATGAAAATACAAGCCCCTTTTTAAGGAATCTCAGCAATTTATTGATTATCAGATAATATAATGACTCGTTCCATTTTTTACCGGACAGGAATAAAAAACAATAAAACAGATAGACTCAA
>JBOFMR010000122.1:0-1281 GCA_051658485.1 Phocaeicola sp. | reverse complement strand
CTCAACTTTCGTAATCGTGAATCGTGTCAATATATCGGCAGGTAAAACAACCTGAGCTAAAAGTAGTAATCCGTGTGTATCCATGCAGCAAAGATAATAATTTTAAAAGGAATCCCCAGGGTTTATCGGGTGAGCCGTTCTTCTCTCACCTATATCCCTGCGGGGATATTTAGACACAATACAGAAGTAATTGACTTTCATAATGCGTTTCAGTTTTGTTCTTCTCTCAAATCTATCCCTGAAGGTTTATTTGCTAATAATAAAAAAGTAAATAATTTTAATTGGGTGTTTCAGTTTTGTTCTTCTCTCGCCTCTATCCCTTCGGAGCTATTTAGACACAATACAGAAGTAACTGGCTTTCTTTCTGCATTTGGTGGTTGTGAAAAGATTAGGGTTATTCCTAAAGATTTATTTATATACAACACAAAAGTAAAAGACTTTAGTTCAGTGTTTGAAGATTGCACTTCTATCGAATATATCCCTGATGGTTTGTTTTCTAGCAACACAGAAGTAACTACCTTTTGCTATGCGTTTTCTGGCTGTGTTAACGCAACAGTGCACCGCGATGTTTTTTGTAACGAAGCAACAGAGAAAAATACTCGGTTTAGTTCGTTAATGGAACGACTAGATCTTAGTGGGGTATTTTGCAGTGTTGGAGAAAACTTAAGTTCTGATGAAGCAAAAAAAAGTATTTTCCCAGCTTTGTGGCAATACGGCCAGCCTAAAGATGGAGTAGAAACCTACCAGTGTTTCCAAAATGCTAAAGCGAAAAATTCCGGAGACGTACCTAAATACTGGAAATAACAACCATTTTCCCATAATCATTTAAGATTAGACCGTTGCTTTTAACCAAGCAGCGGTCTTTTTTTGTTTATTCTGTATGGGTTATAGTTAGAATACGTAGTGGCAACATATCGGTCAAGCTGTTTTTTCTTTCCGTCTCGGAAAGAGCAAGATGTATTTTTGTAATACAAAAAATTATCTTGCCCCACTGCTAAGTTGGACGAGGTGGATGGATGACGTTACCTCGAAACTCGGTAACTTGATACCAAAACGGCATAATGACTATGATCGTTGTGCTGTTAAGCTGTTTTTTTTGGTACAAAAAAAGGGCCCTCGGAGAGCGCACAACTAGCCTGCTAGTTATAGTGTGCTATAACCCCTCAAGAAAAGGTTGCGACAAAACTGTTCCATTTTCTTGTGCCGTTTAGATGGCATTGGAACCATTCTAGAGATGTGATGAGATTAGAGAAGCAACTACTTTATACTTGCGTTGACATA
>JBOFMR010000121.1:0-1498 GCA_051658485.1 Phocaeicola sp. | reverse complement strand
CTGTTACCGCAATCATGATTGTATTCAACACATAACCACCTATAGTCACCCAATCAAATCCCGCGCTCAAATCTAAATTAAAGAAATAGAGTGCGATGCGTGTAATCACAATAACAGCAGCTATAATGTAACTTGCATTGGTTATAAGATTTGCCAATTTATTCAGTTGGATTTTAAGCGGAGTATCAACATCTGTGTCAATTTGAACCCCCTCGTATATTTTTCCATACTCAGTAACATCACCCACAACTGTAATTTCTATAATACCATGACCGTCTACCACCGTAGTCCCCTTATAAACACAATTTGAAGGATAAGTCGCTTCATCATCAAAGTCAGACTCTCTAACTGTTTTCTTTATAATCGGTTCTCCTGTCAATGTTGATTCATTTAATTCCAACGAAACAGCCTCGTGTAATATACCATCTGCGGGTACTTCATCCCCTGTATTAAGTAAAACGAAGTCACCAACGACAATATCCTTCTTGGAGACCTCACACATATTTCCATTCCGAATAACCTTTATTAAATCATCGTCATTTACCTGATTCAGCATTTCAAACTTCTTGTTTGCATCCTGTTCAAACCAAAAGCCAACTACTGTAGCTAATAAAACAGCTATCAAAATACCTACTGGCTCTAAGAAAACTCCTGCACTTTCATTTGCCCCAAAGTAGTGATAACAAGACACACCAAATGAAGCAATCAATGCTACTAATAAAATAATTATAATTGGGTCTTCAAACTTCTCCAAAAATTGTTTCCATAAAGACTCTTTTTCTGGTGGCGTTAATACATTCCTACCATACTTTTTTCGACTCTCTATCACCTGTTGGTCAGAAAGTCCTGTAAAATGTTTTTTTTGTTCCATAACGGTTTGTCTAAAATCTTTAGTTATTTGTAATCTATTTACTGATGTCTTTGAATAATTGGGGAACAGCACCATATTGCGGCAGCTTTCCATCCCATTTTTCAATATACATTTGTTGAATAATCAAAGGAGTCAGTGCCGATGCCTTCAAATCATTCACTTTCTTTTCTGCTTCTGCTTCTATGATTTTTGCTTTAGCCTCTGCCTCTGCCTTTCTCAACCTATTCTCAGATTGAATCGCCTCCTGAGTCGTTCTGTTCTTTGCATCAATTGCATCTTTCAACGATTGGGGTGCAGTAATATTCGAGGTGAGCTGTTGAAAAATAAATCCCTCTTTCCTCAACTCATTTTGCATCATCTCTTGCACACGATCTTCAAACTGTCTTCGGTTGCTTATCAACGAATCAGAAGGATATTGATTGGCTACAATACGATAACAATCCATTATCACATTGCGTATATACCCATTTTCTAATTCTTCCAAGTTTCTGCGGTATTGGCTAAACATTTTGGGAACTGATGTACGATCTACGTAATAAGAAAAAGTAGGGTCTACAGTAAACTCTGAACCATCCTTCGCATTAATAAAAAAAGCATCGTAATCTTTTACTTGGGTATAAACAGGAA
>JBOFMR010000120.1:0-4307 GCA_051658485.1 Phocaeicola sp. | reverse complement strand
GGGGAGGGTAGATAATTCTGGAGGAACAGGGATAATCGGAGAAATATTCGAGTCTACGGCAACAGCTAACGATAATTCTAGGTTTGTTGGATGGTACGTGGAAGGTCAGCCAGTAGTAGCAGGTGACGATATCACCATTGCTGGTAACACACTAAAGGTGAAATTAACAGCTGAAACTGGAGGGAAAACCTATGTTGCGAGATTTTCGGATGATTTCCTTTTTACGATTAAAACTAAAGGGAATAACATATTTTATTTACTTCCTTTCCCGACTACCGGTGCAACTGGGAATTACACTCTTGCCGTTGACTGGGGAGATGGAACAGAAATTAAAAATATTCCAGCAGGTTCATCATTGAGTGGTGGTATAGGTCATACTTATGAAGTAGAAGGAGAATATACAATTACCATTTCGAGTTCGGAAAAAGATTTTAAGAGACCGCAAATGCCTAAAGTAAGCTGGCTTCTTGATGATTTATTAAAGTCCGTAGATACCCCACTGCTTAACACAGAAGCAACTAACTTTGATTCTTCATTTTATGGTTGCCATTCTCTCACCTCTATCCCTGCTGGGTTATTTAAACACAATACAGCAGTAACGTCATTTTTTTATACGTTTTTTGAGTGTACTAGTCTCACCTCTATCCCTGATGATTTATTTAGATACAATACAGCAGTAACGTCATTTGATTATACGTTTTTTGAGTGTACTAGTCTCACCTCTATCCCTGATGATTTATTTAGATACAATACAGCAGTAACGTCATTTTCGGCATTGTTCTGGAATTGTAACAAACTCAAGTTTATTCATGAGGATTTATTTAGATACAATACAGCAGTATCTAATTTTATTTATACGTTTTTGGGTTGTGCTTCTCTCACTACTATACCTCCCTATTTATTTAGATACAACGCAGCAGCAACAAAGTTTATGGGTACATTTGATGGTTGTGCTTCTCTCACCTATATCCCTGCTAATTTATTTAAATACAACACAGCAGCATATGACTTTAATCGCACATTTTCTGGATGTACTAAAGCAAAAGTGAATCCTAATGTTTTTTGTAATGATGCAGAAGATAGAGGGACTCGGTTTGCATCGCTAAAGCAAAAAGCGAAACTTGAAGATATGTTTAATAATGTTGGCAAGGAGTTAAGCGATGATGAAGCAAGAGGAAGTACACTTCCTGCGTTATGGAATTACATTTATGGTTCATCGTCAGTACACGTAGGATGCTTCAAGGATACTAAAGCGAGCAATTCAGGTGCCGTACCTACTGCTTGGAGATAATAACAATTGTCCCATAATAATTTAATATTAGACCGCTGCTTTTAACCAAGCAGTGGTCTTTTTTTTATTCTGTATGGGTTATTTTTTTTCGTCAAACTTGGCAAGAGCAAGATGTATTTTTGTAATACAAAAAAATATCTTGCCCTTGCCAAGTTTGACGAGGTGGATGGAGGATGTTACCTCGAAACTCGGTAACTTAATAACAAAACGGCACAGCGATTATGATCGTTGTGCCGTTTTGTTATTCTTATCTTCGTAAGTTTTTCGTTTTAAAGGATGGTTTTTCCATCCGTCGGGGTCTCGGGGGTATCCCCTGCGCAAGTGCTTTTTTGGTGTATTGCTTTAGCTAACTGCACCACAAAAGACATCTTGCCTATCCCTCCAAACCCAAAGATAGCACACCCGAACAAAAGCACAAAATAATATCATTTATTTGTGCTAAGTAAGGAGATGTGCTATCTTTGGGTTTGGAGGGATAGGGGAATTGTTCAGCTAGAGCTCAAGGTGTAATTGGCGTTGTTCCCACTCCAATTTCTTCTTGATATTGGAGATGAATAAGCCTTTATTATCTTTAGGTCTCTTCTGCATTTTGGTTATGTACTGAAATGTTTCCTCTAGTTCGTCAATGGCTTTCCCTCGGAATTCCTTCTCGAACTCATGGAATAGTTTGATGTTATGGTTGAGTTCTGCGGGAGTGAATGTCATTTTGTGGGATAGAAACTCCTTGAATTCTCTTGATAGTGCTGCATTAGGGTATTTAATTAAGAGGTCTTTTGTTTCCTGCTCCTCGCTCTTGTTCTTGCGAAGCTCGTGAAAATGAAAAGTGAAGCTCTCTATCTTCTTGCCAACCTTATTACACTCGTATGTGAATGAGATAGAGGATTTAGCATCTAGTTCTTTCTTGGCGACATCTATGATACATCTCTTGATTGATTCCATTCGATGGTATTTATCTTGACAGCCGAACATCTTCTTAAAATCCTCTTTTGTGATTGTGTAGTGCATCCTATCACTCCATTGCTTTGCAAATTCGTAAAATCGCATTGTGTATGTTGATTTGAATTGCATAACAGCGGCAAGTTCTAGCTTTGTGAAGCCCTTAGAGAAGTCGAGAGCGGACTGCCATACGAATTTGTGAACGACAAAATATATTGTACCTTCCCCTTTATTTCTATCCGCTGAATTAAGAATCCCTCCGAATGAAAACTCTCCTTTCCCCCTGAATGATATTCTCTTGTCGACAAGTGATTTGAAAGCGTCAACAACTTCATCATAATCCTTTCCGCTGAGGTCGGTCTTCCTAGGCATAAAAGATGCTATTGGCATAGTGAAAGATACGTGTTCTTTTACAGCATATTCGCCCTCGTGTGCTGCGAAGTATTCTGTATTCTGCATTCTGAACTCAAATGCCTTCTCTACTACCCTGTATAGAATCCTCTTCTCCTGTGCCGTGTATTCGTATTGTGCAGTAGTAATGTAGTTACTCTGTCTTATATCTCTTCCTTCTTCTGTCTTGATAGGTCGTGCCACATCCGTTTTTTTAATTGATTTCGAAGGCGAATATAATACTTTTTAAAACACAACAAAAAACATATCCAACTTTTTTGCTGTTTACGTGGTTTTTGTTGCTATGTGATTTGCTTTCTGGCGTGGTTTTTGTTGTTGTACGGCGTGGTTTTTGTTGTTGTGTGGAAAAATTCTTTACAAGAGGAGTGCTGAAAATCAATACGTTGCAATCGTCAAAAAAAAAGTGCAAGGTTATATACAATTTAATAACCTAGACAAGGTTACAGAAGTTTACGGCCGAATAGGTTTATTTTCCCTTGAATTCTGATGAAACTAACAGAAGGGAAAAAAGAAAAAGGTTATAAAGCTAAGAATGGAGAGGAGTTTTTTTGTGCATGTTAAAATTTGTAAAATAGAAAGACGTAGACGAGCATCCAGAACGGTACCTGATGGGTTATTTCTGACAAGGCTTAATATAAGGCGATTTAAGATGCTTTTTTAAGCCAACATACATCAGCCTATATGTTCAACTCTATTTTGTACTTAAATTAAAGGAAATGCACTAAATAGGGGAAATGTCATCCGATAATGAGTTCTTAAATTCGTGCATCTCATTTTTAGTGCTTTTTCCCCTCTTGTTCCCGTCAATGTTGCACATTCACGTTCTTGCCCCACTCGCTATACTCGCAGGGAGGGGTTACCTCGAATTTCGGTAACTTAACAGCATAATGACTATGATCGTTGTGCCGTTTTTTGGTACAAAAAAAAGGACCTCGGAGAGCGCACAACCCTTCAGGGTTATAGTGTGCTATAACCCCTCAAGAAAAGGTTGCGACAAAACTGCTCCATTTTCTTGTGCCGTTTAGATGGCATTGGAACAGTGCTTTAAAGATTTTAAAATTAGAGAGTATATCTTTCCTTACGTTTAATTATGTTATTTTTTTGGATAATTTTCAAAAATACAAAATAAAAATGCTTCATTCGCAAATAGATGAGATTTTTAGTATCACAAGTATAAATATAAAAACACGTTAATTATGATTAGAAATTTTAAATTGGTTTATTTTTTAGGAGCTATATTTACGGCTCTTATGGCATTGAGCAGTTGTTCAAAGGATGAAGAGCCTATTATCCCCGTTAAGGAGTACGCCGTAAATTTTGTATCTGAAAACACAGAGAAAGGAACGGTAACTCCAGGAGGAGAACAGAAAGGTACAGAGGGGACAATTATTGAATCTATAGCAACAGCTAAAGACGGTTATGTATTTGCAGGGTGGTACGAAGGTGGAAATAGACTCGAAACAAAAGGCGATATCACCATTACTGGTGACACCTTGAAGGTGAAATTAACAGCTGAAACTGGAGGGAAAGCCTATACAGCGAATTTTATTTCTCAATATACAATAACATTTGAATCTTCAAACGAAACTTTGGGGAGGGTAGATAATTCTGGAGGAACAGGGATAATCGGAGAAATATTCGAGTCTACGGCAACAGCTAACGATAATTC
>JBOFMR010000119.1:0-12028 GCA_051658485.1 Phocaeicola sp. | reverse complement strand
GTTACTTTAAAATCGGACAATATACCTTCGGGAAGAAGGCTTTCTAAAAGGGTAATAAGCATACTAAAAACGCAGTTAATTTATAGGGAGCAAAATTAACAAAAAGAACGTCATTCCACAACTTTTGCAGGTGAGCCCAACTTTCTCAGGTGAGCTGCTAAAAGAAGGATTGTATAAAACGAAAAAACGAGTTAACGTATAAGTACGCTAGCCCGCTATCAATCTTAAAAAACTCACACACATACAACTTTTATTGTTGTTTGAAAACTGTGGGCGTTGACGGATTCGAACCGCCGACCCTCTGCTTGTAAGGCAGATGCTCTGAACCAGCTGAGCTAAACGCCCGAAGTTAAATATCTTTCTTACCGTGTAATCGTAGAATCGGTGTGGGCGTTGACGGATTCGAACCGCCGACCCTCTGCTTGTAAGGCAGATGCTCTGAACCAGCTGAGCTAAACGCCCGATGCTTTATCGATTACATTGTTTGAAAGAACGCTTCTCGGTGTGGGCGTTGACGGATTCGAACCGCCGACCCTCTGCTTGTAAGGCAGATGCTCTGAACCAGCTGAGCTAAACGCCCGAGTTTATTGAAACAAGACCTGTTCGGTGTGGGCGTTGACGGATTCGAACCGCCGACCCTCTGCTTGTAAGGCAGATGCTCTGAACCAGCTGAGCTAAACGCCCGAGTTGTTCTTGTTTCTAAAAGCGTTGCAAAGGTACGACTTTATTTGAGAATAGCAAATCATTTGCTCTATTTTTTCAAGATTACGACCTTGCTTAAGTGGTTTGTATTCCTCTGTTATCTCTCTCCTACTTTTATAACTGTTTGTTAATTAGTAGATAACATGTGTTTTTCTGTGTTTTTATTTTTCTGCTATAACTTCTTCTTTTTTTTATTTGGCGATGCTTTTTTGTCTTGACTACTAAGACAGGAAGTTTCTTTTTTATCTTTATCTATCACATAGTGCTCTTTCTCGTTGGGTTATTTAAACTTTGATCTCTAGTAACTCTGTTATTATTATTGATTACTAAATTTTGGGTGTAATGGTTTCTGATTTCTTTCTGAGGCTTCAACTTAGTCTTTTGCGATTATTTTGAGGAAGTCTTGCATATTAATTTGCTCTAAATGTGTAAAAAAATGAATTGCTTTCAAAGATGTATAGTTGGGAGCATTGTTTCTTTTTGTTTACTAGATTATCTTTTTTAGACTATTATCTTTTTGTTTTTTTATGATAAAACGGATGTTTTTCTTCTTTATTAAAGCATAATGTAAAATCGGTGTTGCGATAGTGGAACTAGTGGAATTGTTATAGAGTCTTAAAGTATATGGATGTGTAGGTTATAAATCGTAATATTTCTTATCTTTGCCTGCGAAAAATTTTTTGCTGTAAAAGTTTCTAACTAAATCTTGTTTTGACTGTAGAGTTAGGTGTGTGAATGATGGTAAGAAGGACGATTCGTAAGCCTATTATGAGAAGTCGGGTGATTGAAGCTGCTTCCACCGCTTTTACTCAACATGGGATAAACAGGTGAAGATGGATGATATTGCAGCTTCATATGGGATTTCTAAGCGGACGCTTTATGAACTTTTCGGATAAAATAACCTGCTACTTGAGGTTGTTAAGATGAGAAGTGACCAAGCCAAGCAGTCTCTGGATAAGGTGGTGGAGGAATCAAATAATGTACTAGAGGTTATCTTTAAGCATTACAAATGCAATGTGGATTTTTCATACTGTCAGCCTATCCTTTTTTATCGATTTACATAAATTCCTACCGTTTTAGAGTATATATACAGAGCAGCGGAATACCTCTTTTATGTAAAATGATGGAGGCTTTTCAAATGGGTATGAAACAGGGCGTTTTTTTGCAAAGACATAAATAATGAAATAATCCGAATTGCCTTTGTCGAAGAGATGAACCTGTTTTTAAATGCCGAGTTGCATAAAAGGTTCTCTTTGAAAGAAGTTTACCAAACGATACTTATTATGTATATGCGAGGTATTTCTACTTGAAAAAGGACGAAAAATAGTAGATGGTTTTATAGCAGAACATAGAATAAAGACAAATTCAGAATGTAAATCAAAATAGATAATTGAAATGAAATGTTTAAAAGGTAATAAAATGATTGTAGCCTTGCTAGCCTTATGGACAGTGAGTGTGGTTGAAGTACAAGCACAAGATACTCTGTGTATCACCTTGAATGAAGCTATTCAAATTTCATTAGCAGAAAATCCTATCATAAAGGTGGCAGGACAGGAAATTGAAATTAAAAAAACAGCTAAAAAAGAGTCTTATGTAGGGTTGCTTCCAGAGGTGTCATTGGTAGGAACCTATTCGAGAGCTATTGAGCGCCAAACAATGGCAATTGGAAATCAAGTGATGAAAGTGGGTGCTGATAATACTTACAATGGTGGAGTTTTAGTTAGTTTACCTCTGTTTGCTCCAGCGCTTTACCAAAGTATTGGTTTGACAAAGAGTGATGTGGAACTAGCTGTTGAGAAATCTCGTGCTTCTAAATTAGATATGATTAATCAGGTAACAAAAGCTTTTTTCCAATTGCTTTTAACGCAAGATAGTTATGCTGTTCTACAAAAGAGTTACGCTCAAAGTGAAGAGAATTTTCGCATTGTAAATGCAAAGTTTGAGCAAGGTGTGGTGAGTGAATATGATAAGATTAGTGCAGAGGTACAAATGAGGAGTTTGAAGCCTTCGGTCGTATCGGCTCGAAACGGGGTAAATCTTGCTAACTTGCAGCTGAAAGTATTAATGGGAATGAGTAGCAATGTTAATTTATCAATAGAGGGGAGTCTAAAAGATTATGAGATGGCCATGTTTACTCGTCAAGCTCGTCCTAGGGCCGATCAGATAGATAATAATAGCTCTCTAAAGCAATTGGATTTGAATGCAGAGATGTTGAAAAAAACGTTGAAGATTCAAAAAACAAACTTTCTTCCTGCTATTTCCGCTAGCTTTCAGTATCTATACATGTCGATGAATGATAATTTTAAATTTGGTCAATACACTTGGTTCCCCCATTCTACTGTTGAATTAAATGTAAGTATACCTCTTTATAAAGCAAGCAACTTCACTAAAGTGAAGCAGACACGCTTGCAGATGAAACAAATGGAAGAGAATCGGATTAATACCCAAAGACAGTTGACTATGCAGGTAACAAGTTACTTAGACAATATGGCGGCTAGTGCAGAACAAGTGGTAAGTAATAAAGAAGCTGTGCTTCAAGCTACAAAGGGGCGTGATATAGCTGAAAAACGTTATGAGGTAGGAGAAGGAACAGTGCTTGAGATGAACAGTTCTGAGGTTGCTTTAACACAAACAGAACTTACTTATAATCAGTCTATTTATGATTACTTAGTAGCAAAAACTGATTTAGATTTAGTTCTTGGAATAGAAAATACAAACGAATAATAAATATAAAACAATGAAGTATCTTATGAAAAAGAGTTTTCAGTTGGGATTATTGTCTCTGGCACTAGTGTTGAGTTCGTGTTCGGGTGGTTCAAAGAGTACTACAAAAGCTGAAATAGTCGAAAGTAAGCGTACGGTACGAATCGCTTCGGTAACTTCTCGCTCTGTTCCACAGATAGAAGAGTATACGGCAACTGTACAAGCAGAGGTTAAGAATAACATTGCACCTACTGCCCCTGGGCGTATTGAGAAAATATTTGCTGAAGTAGGCGATAGAGTATCAAAAGGCCAAACGTTGGTACGAATGGATGCTGCCAATTTAGAGCAGTTAAAACTTCAATTGGATAATCAGACGATTGAATTCAATCGCATAGATGAATTATATAAGGTTGGTGGTGTTTCTAAATCTGATTGGGATGCTGCTAAGATGAACCTTGCTGTACGCACTAATTCTTACAACAATTTGTTGGAGAATACGCAGTTGGTGAGTCCTATTAGTGGTATTGTTACAGCTCGTAATTTTGATAATGGTGATTTGTACGCATCTTCAGCTACTCCTATATTGGTTATAGAACGAATCACTCCTGTTAAGTTGATGATTAATGTCTCTGAGTCCTATTTCTCCAAAATAGAATCAGGAATGAGCGTAGAAATTAAATTTGATGTGTATGCTGATGAATCATTTGAAGGACAAGTGAAATTGGTTTATCCAACTATTGATGCTACTACGCATACTTTCCCAGTGGAAGTGACTATTCCCAATGCTAACCAACGTGTGCGACCAGGTATGTTTGGTCGTGTAATCGTGAGTTATGGTGATGTGGATCGTGTAGTAGTGCCCGATTTAGCTGTAGTGAAGCGAGCTGGCTCAGGTGATCGTTTTGTTTATGTGTATAAGGATGGCAAAGTATCTTACAATCAAGTTGAATTGGGCCGTCGATTGGGTTCTGAATATGAACTTATTTCGGGGGTAGATAATAATTCGCAAGTAGTTGTCTCAGGCCAAAGTCAATTAACTGATGGCATTGAAGTTGAAGTCGAAAACAAATCAGCATTAACACTATGAGTTTATACGAAGGAGCGGTAAAAAAACCGATTATGACCTCGCTTTGCTTCTTGGGAATAGCAATATTTGGTCTTTTCTCATTGTCTAAATTACCGATTGATTTGTATCCAGACATTGAGACCAATAGTATTATGGTAATGACCTCTTATACAGGGGCCAGTGCTTCGGATATTGAAAACAACGTAACTCGTCCTATTGAAAATTTGTTGAATGCGGTAAGTAATTTGAAACACATTACTTCGAAATCGTCTGAAAACATGTCGCTTATCACTCTCGAATTTGAGTATGGACATGATATTGATGTGTTGACAAATGATGTGCGAGATAAACTGGATATGATTAGTTCTGAATTACCTGATGAGGTAGGTACACCTGTCATCTTTAAGTTTAGCACTGATATGATTCCGATCTTAATGCTTTCGGTACAAGCGGGACAAAGTCAATCGGCACTTTATAAGATATTGGATGATGATGTAGTAAATCCATTGGCTCGTGTACCTGGCGTAGGTACTGTTTCGATCAGTGGTGCGTCAAAACGTGAAATTAATGTCTATTGTGACCCTGTTAAACTAGATGCCTACAACATCTCTATTGAGACGATAAGCTCTGTGATTGGTGCAGAAAACAGGAATGTACCAGGTGGTACATTCGATATAGGTAGTAATACCTATTCGTTGCGCGTAGAGGGAGAGTTTAAAGATCCTAATGAGATGAAAAATATAGTAGTAGGGACTAGCAACGGTGCTTCTATCTACTTACATGATGTGGCAACGATTGTGGACTCTGTAGAAGAACGTGCACAAAAAACGTTTAATAACGGTGTACAAGGAGCTATGGTTGTTATTCAAAAGCAATCGGGAGCCAACTCTGTAGCTATTGCAGAAAAGGTAATGAAGGAACTTCCCAAGATTCAGCGTTCGTTGCCTTCTGATGTGAAGCTAGGGGTTATCGTAAATACCTCTGATAACATCTTAAATTCCATCTCTTCGCTGCAAGAGACGATTATCTTTGCTATGCTTATTGTTGTTCTGGTGGTATTCTTTTTCTTGGGTAGTTGGCGTGCTACTGTGATTATTAGTCTTACCATTCCGCTGTCGTTGATAGCTTCGTTTATCTATTTAGCTGTAACAGATGGTGGTTCACTGAATATCGTATCACTCTCTTGTCTTTCTATTGCGATTGGTAATGTAGTGGATGATGCCATTGTGGTACTTGAAAATGTAGCCACCCATATAAGAAGAGGCTCTGATCCCAAGCAGGCTGCTGTTCATGCGACAAATGAGGTGGCTGTTTCAGTAATTGCCTCTACGCTTACTATGATTGCAGTATTCTTTCCATTGACGATGGTAGGGGGTATGTCTGGGGTGTTATTTGGGCATTTTGGTTGGATGATGTGTGTTATTATGGCAGTCTCTACGCTTGCATCTTTGACTCTTACACCAATGCTTTGTTCACAAATGCTGCGTATAAAAAGTACACAGTCTAAATTGTTCTTGATTTTGTATTCCCCAATTCAACGATTTTTAGATGGCTTGGATAACGCATATGTGAAAATATTAAACTGGGCCATACGTCATCGTACAATGGTTGTTTTAGGTTGTATCTCTCTCTTTGTAGTAAGTGCCTTTTGTCTAAAAGGAATTGGTACTGAATTCTTTCCATCTCAAGATAATAGTCGTATCAGTGTTCAGCTTCAATTGCCTATTGGAGCACGTGTAGAGCGTTCGCAAGAGTTGGCACAAGAGTTAACAACCAAGTGGATGACTACTTACAAAGATGTAATGCGGGTTTGTAACTATACTGTTGGACAGGCAGATACCGAGAATTTGTATGCTGCTATTATTGATAATGGTAGCCATATCGTAACATTTAACATCAATTTTTATAGCCCCGATCAGCGTACGATTTCTCTAGCACAGGTTTGTGAAGAGATACGTAATGACTTGAAGTGCTATCCAGAACTGGATAAATATAAAGTTATTTTAGGATCTAGTGAAGTTATAATGGGTGGACAAGCTTCTGCTGAATTTGAGGTGTATGGATATGATTTCGCCTCGACTGATGCGGTTTCGGCTCATTTAAAAGAGGCTTTGCTAAAAGTAAATGGAGTAAGTGAAGTTACCATTAGCCGTCAAGATTACCAACCTGAATATCAAGTAGACTTTGATCGTGAGAAACTAGCACTTCATGGATTAAATTTATCTACTGCAGCTACCTACCTTCGTAATCGTGTGAATGGTGCAGCTGCCTCTTTTTACCGTGAGGATGGTAATGAATATGATATTAAGGTACGTTATGCACCTGAGTATCGCACGAGTATAGCCGATTTGGAGAATATCTTAATCTATACCAATGCAGGTAAGGGAATACGTGTGAAAGATTTGGGTAAAGTGGTAGAGCGTTCGGCTCCTCCTACTATTGAGCGTAAAGACCGTGAACGTATTGTGACGGTTTCGGCTGTAAGCTCGGGGGCACCTCTTGGTGATGTAGTAGCCGATGGGTTAGCCATCATAGATAAAATGGATCTGCCCGCAGGGGTAACGGTTCAGGTAGCAGGTTCTTTTGAAGATCAACAAGAATCATTCTCTGATTTAGGGGTGCTAGGTGTACTTATTATTTTACTAGTGTTTATTGTAATGGCTGCTCAATTTGAATCTTTGACCTATCCTTTCATTATTATGTTTTCTATTCCACTTGCTTTTAGTGGGGTATTAATGACTCTTTATTTTACGGGCACTACGCTGAATGTAATGAGTCTGTTGGGAGCCGTCATGTTGATTGGTATTGTAGTTAAAAATGGTATCGTATTAATTGACTATATTTCGCTTTGTCGTGAACGGGGATTTTCCATTACTAATTCGGTAATTGTCTCAGGAAGAAGTCGTTTACGTCCGGTGTTAATGACTACAATGACTACTGTCTTGGGGATGGTTCCTCTGGCTATAGGACAGGGTGAAGGTGCTGAAATGTGGAGACCTTTAGGTCTTTCAGTAGTTGGAGGTTTGACTGTTTCAACCATTCTTACATTGATACTTGTGCCTGTCCTTTACTGTATATTTGCAGGAACGGGTGTGAAACGCCAACGCCGGAAATTACGTAAAGTAAAAGCGTAAAAAGTGCCAAGTTAGCTTTAAAAGGTAACTTGGCGCAAAACAAATTAGTTTTACTTGGAGGATACTCTTTCGGACTCTCTGATGAGATTTTACAGATCAAAAAGCAGGGTATAGATCATTCCAAGCGCTAAGATCTCTGTACGGAGTCTTCCTGCATATTGGGAGTGTATCAAGCCATTTTACTTTTACTAAATGGCTCTTCAAGTAAGTAAAGAATAAAAAAAAGGAGATAGATATGAAATCAGTTTTTATAACATTTGATCAAGCCTTTCACGAGCGTATCATAGCCATATTAGATCGTCATAATTGTAGAGGCTTTAGCTACTTTGAGCAAGTGCAAGGGCGTGGTACTAAAACGGGAGAACCACATTATGGTAGCCATGCTTGGCCTTCTATGTGTTCTGCTATTATAACAATGGTAGATGATCATAGAGTAGATCCTCTGCTTGAGGTTTTACATAAACTAGACAAAGAATCCGAAAGATTGGGATTACGTGCATTTGTTTGGAATGTAGAGAAAAGCATTTAAACGCTGCTATTGCTTATTTAAGGATCTCAATTTGAGTCTTGTTCTGCCTACTTTTTCAGTGAGGAGTTCAACAAGAATTGACAGCCTTTTAAGAGCCTCATCTTGAATTATAATTTGTGCTTATTCACAAATTATAATTCAAGATGAGGCTTCTTAGTAGAGAAACGATGCTTGTTCTCAATACAATGCAAGTATCTTTCTTTTTAGAGAGCATTGTTTTATAGAGAATAACTCTTAGTTGGAATATAAATTGAAAAAGTGTACATTTGCAACCTCTTGTTGATTCCTGTTTAAGTATAAGCAGTTGATAATTGTTCTTGTTTTATCCTTATCTACTAAAGAAATTACATAACAATAATTAGTTTGATTAAACTTAGGCATTTCCCTGAATATAAGTAAGTGAACCCTATGAATTGATACTGTTAGGCTTTAAATGTCTAGCTGATGGTATTTAAATCCTTTAATCAAGTGAATAGCTTGATACAACCTAAATATGAACACTTGCTTATAGATTAATAAGTTTCCTGTTTACCAAGTTTTATTCATTCGTAATTAATTAAAAATAAATCAATGTCCGGAAAAAATGAGAAAGTGGTTCTCTTTTCAGTTATAACTTTTCTTTTTCTTCTCTTATTTTCTTTTCTCCCTGAGCTTAAACTACCATATATTGATTATAAGGTAAAGCGGTTAGACTTGTTTTCTGATATTAGACAGCAATCGGTTGATTCTCTTGTTCTCCAGTCTAGAGATGATTCTTTTCAGGTTGTTGACTCTATTCCCACACCTGTTCCTTCTGTGGAAATAGGGGAGGATACGATTACTAAAGCGGTGGAAGTTTTATCCATACCAAGAAAAAAGGTATTAGAAAAAAGAGGAAACTGTGTTGCTTTTGAAGATTATGGCAAGGATAATAGTAATATTCTTGAGATGGTAAAGCGATTGCTTGAGCTAAAGAGCGGTTCCAGAAAGAGCTTTCGAATGGGATTTCTAGGGGATTCCTTTATTGAAGGTGATATGTTGACTGAAAATGTTCGAATAAAACTTCAAGAAACATTCGGAGGTCGAGGTGTTGGCTTTGTACCCATTTCTCATATCTCTTCAACTTTTCGCACCTCAATCAAGCACTCCTATAAAGGGTGGGCAACCTACTCGATGATTAAGCCAAAAGAGGCTGATTGTTCTAAATTGACCATGACAGGTTATTATTTTATTCCAGAGGAAGGGGCTAGTGTCTCTTACAAAGCTAGTAAGCGGAATGCAAAGGAAGATGAATTCTCAAAGATTCAACTGCTATTCATCAATCAAGGCAAAGCAAAAATTACTGCGGTAGTCAATAAAGCGGAAGTTTATGAATATTACCCTGACTCATCTTCGGAGCTTCAGGAAATTACGATTGAAGGAAATTCAGATGCCGTTAATTTTAAATTCGAATCGGTTGAAGGGCTTATCGTTTATGGTGTCTATCTAAATGATGAAGAAGGAATCTATGTCGATAATTTTTCGATGAGAGGCTCATCGGGGCTGGTGTTGTCTCTCTCTGATGCTCAACTTAGTGAATCTTGGAGAGGCTATAAAGATTATGATGTACTTGTATTGCAGTATGGATTAAACGTTATTTCAAAAGATATATTGAATTACAACTCTTACAAGCGGAACATGGTTGTTGTTTTGAATAAATTAAAGAAACTGTTTCCAAATACCATCTTTGTAGTGATGAGTATCGGTGATAGAGGCTTTTTAAAGGATGGAAAGATTTGTACTATGCCCGAGGCTCTTGCAATGATTGAAGCACAAAGGGGAATTGCAAAAGAGGGTGAGGTCCTGTTTTGGAATACTTTTGAAGCAATGGGAGGCCTTAATAGTATACAGAAGTTTGTTAATAGTTCGCCACCTTTAGCAAATAAGGATTTTGTTCACATAAACAAGGCTGGTGGAGAATACATAGCCAATGAATTTATTAATTCAATCAACTTAGAATTAAAAGAAGAATGAGATCTTTAATAGGATTCATTTAGGCCAATAAGTAGGTGAAGAGATCTCTTGTATTCAATTTCTTGGCCAATGATTTGGTCTCTTTTAGGTATCTTTGACTATCGTGTAGAGAGCAATCTTTCGTATCAAGCAATAATTAATAGCTACAATGAATATGTTAGGAATAGAAATAAATAAATTAATTGATGTTATTAGGTTTAGTGTAGGCAATCCTATGTTTTTCAATAGTGGGTTGTTTTTGTTTTTCTTTCTATTTGTCATTCTTGGCTATAGTTTTGTGAAGAATAATCAGCGAAACCGTTCGATATATCTTGCACTTCTATCTTTTTATTTCTATTACAAGTCGAGTGGTATCTTCTTGTTAATTCTCATTTTCACAACTATCTCTGACTATTTAATAGGTAATAAAATAGCAAGTAGTGTGGTCAAGATAGAGAAGAAACGTTGGCTCATGTTTAGTGTCATTGTGAATCTCTCCGTTTTATCTTACTTTAAATACACCAATTTCTTTGCAGAGGTACTCTCTTCATGGATGAATTTTGAGTTTACTCCATTTGCCATTATATTACCTATTGGTATCTCATTCTTTACATTCCAATCAATGAGTTATACCATTGATATCTATAATGGAGAGATAAAACCGGTAGATAGATACATTGATTATGCTTTTTTTGTCTCCTTTTTCCCGCAATTGGTTGCAGGTCCCATTGTGAGAGCTAAAGATTTTGTTTCTCAAATAAAGGCACCAACAGTTGTTACCTCCGAAATGTTTGGGAGAGCTTTGTTTCTTATTCTTTCAGGTTTATTTAAGAAAATGGTAATATCGGATTATATAAGTATCAATTTTGTAGACCGAATATTCGATAATCCAACCTTGTATTCTGGGGTAGAGAACCTATTTGGAATATATGGCTATGCATTGCAAATTTATTGCGATTTTTCAGGATATTCTGACATAGCTATTGGTCTTGCTCTTTTGCTTGGTTTCCATTTTGGGATAAACTTCAATTCTCCTTATCAGTCGCAATCGATCACTGAGTTCTGGAGGAGATGGCACATCTCTTTGTCTAGTTGGCTTAAAGATTACCTTTACGTACCTCTTGGAGGCAATCGGAGAGGGGTTGTTCGCATGTATGTTAACTTGTTAATTACGATGCTACTTGGTGGATTGTGGCACGGAGCATCTTGGCTTTTTATTATTTGGGGTGCATGGCACGGATTATTACTTGTCATTGATAAGTTGCGTTTGGTTTATTTCTCCACAAAGAAGGAGAAAGCCAATAACTCTTTTTTTGCTAGAATAAAGAGAGTCGGGGCTATATTCCTAACCTTTAACTTAGTATGTATTGGCTGGGTCTTCTTTCGTGCAAGCTCCTTAGAGAAGGTAGGTGAGATGGCTAGTCAGATTTTCACTGATTTTAAAGCTTCTCTTTTCCCACAATTATTGAGTGGATATCCAACTGTCTTTCTTTTGGTTGGCATTGGTGCTATCTTGCATCTTCTTCCACAAAGATATGAAATGTATGGGGCGGCTCTTTTGGAACGACTCCCTCTTATTGCCAAAGCGGCAGTTGTGGCTTTTTTCATTTTCTTACTCGTTCAAGTAAGGTCTAGCGAGATACTACCGTTCATCTATTTCCAATTTTAATTTGGGGATAGTGGTATTGCTAACTTTGCATGGGCATTTGGTTAACCCAATTTTGCCCCTAAAAAAAGTTGAAAATAATTCTTAGGGCAAAGTTGGGTTAAAAGCTATATTCCATTTACAATAGTTCGTTAAGTTTTGATTAACTTTACGCCGCTTTAGTTCCGTAGAGCAATAGTTCTTTGACAAGTTTGTGATTTTTCTTTGAGTTTGGATTGATACCGAACTTGGAAATAAATAGATTTACCATCATTTGG
>JBOFMR010000118.1:0-1017 GCA_051658485.1 Phocaeicola sp. | reverse complement strand
AGTGACATGACTACACGATTCAACAATGGATTTTCTGTTTTTTTCAATAACGCATTTAGATATACAGGCACAGAACTATCACCTGAAAACATTAAAGAATCCAAACTCCCTGCACTGTGGAATTATACATTTAGTAATGTTCCAGAAGAGAAAGAGAGTTGTTATCTATTTACCAAAGCAGGCAATGAAGATGATGTACCCTATACTTGGGGTGGTTTAGGAAGCTTAAAATCTGCCCCCCGTATTACTTGGGATGACAAAGAAAATAAATATGCCTTCACCACCAATCCAAGAGAAGGCGGTCTCTATTTTAAATTTGGTTCTGTCGTTGGCATCTACTCAGGAGAGGGCTGTAGCCGCAATTTAGCTGAGGAGTTCAATCGTATATCTTTTGAGTTCGATAGAGACATTCCTTACAACATAAATCCTGAGACTATTAACAGTTGGGAAACCATTCTTGAGCCTGCTGTTAGTGTAGATGCAGCATTTCATACGTTAGAGAATGTACAGAAAGGCTTGGGAGACCCTTGCCGATTGGTAGGTTTGGATCTAGCAGCCATCAAAAAGGGCCGTGAAGGAGTGATCATTGACAACAAGCAATGGCGCTTACCTACCACGGACGAGCACATTACATTATGCAACGATTATACTAAAAAAGGTTACGAGGGTATTAATTCTCCCTACGGTTTGGTTACTGGGATGGAATTTACCAAGGATGATGAAACTTTTTTTCTACCAGCAGTAGGGATATACCAAAAGGGTGTTGCAAATATAAAGGATGGCTCTTATATTTCCTCTACCAGAAGAGAGGATCATATTCCATTTTTATACTTTTCCGGGGATAGAGCAACTCCAACTAATCCTGCAGGTAATGGAACTGCCTACAGCGTTCGCTGTGTAGCTCAAGAACCTTAATGAGATAAAAAAGGGAAAACAACTTCATTTGAGAATATAAAAAAACTCACTCTTAAACACGGATGAACGACCTATACAGCAGTTCATCCGTGCTAGGGTGTT
>JBOFMR010000117.1:0-1777 GCA_051658485.1 Phocaeicola sp. | reverse complement strand
TTCACGCTTCAATTTCTCACTCCAAACCATCTTGCCACCACTAGATTTATATGGTTTCCCATTCTCATCAGGAAAATCAAACTGAACAAACCAATAATCATATAGCTGCTTAGCCATCGCTTCTAAATTCTGATTTATCGCAATATTAGTAGCTATTTTAGAATCTAAATTCGCTAAGATTGAACCTATTTTCCGCTGTGCAGCTATGCTAGGAAGATTGACCTCAATATCTAAGAAATTATTGGGGTCAATTCTTTTATGGCTACTAGAAGTGTTACTGTTTTGACCTGATAGATAGCTAGTAATCATCTCAGAACAAAGTAGATAATAAATAAAATTGAAGTCAGCAATTCTCTCGTCAACCACTAAAGGCAAAAACTCTGTCGAACAAATTTTATCTTCATCCTGATTATCGACTTGCCAAATTCGTTTAAATCGCACATTGAGTTTATTGAAAAGGATACACTTATTTGGAACAATATACTTATTGCTCTGAATATCCGATCCTAAAATAACCTCACGCTGCTTCCCTTCATCAAATGATGGTAAACTGTATAAAAACCAATGCGTTTCGGGTTTGTCCATAGGATTTACCGATGATGTTTTCAAAGAAACAATATCTCTTATTTTCATTTTATGCTAATCTTTAGTACAAAGTTACTCATATTTAGGCATAAAATAGAAATAATAAGGCTAAACCTATCCTAGATATTTTCGATGTGCCATCTTTACGTTATTTTGGTTTACCATTGCATAATGAAGAGTTGTGTCTATACGTACGTGACCCAATAGTTTTTGCACTTGTTCTATTGGCATACCCTTGTCTATAGCTTGTGTAGCAAGAGTTCTTCTAAACTTATGTGGATGTACTTTTGCTATATTAATTCGATTTCCTAACCCTTTAATCCTTACTTCAATACCACTTATCGACAACCGATTAAAGGGTGACTTTAGTGAAATAAATAGTGCAGATTCATTGTCGGTACGTTCATCTAAGTATTGTTTAAGGTGAAGCTTAGTTCTTGCATTGAAATAAACAGTTCTCTCTTTGTTTCCTTTACCAAATACCACACATTGCCGTTCATTAAAATCTATATCAGAACGATTTAATTTCACAAGTTCACCAACACGAATACCTGTTGACGCAAGTAGGTCTATAATTGCTAAATCACGCATTTCTGTGCAGCTATCTCTGAGAAGTTCAAGTTGCTCGTCGTTAAGCACCTCTTTCACAAGAGAGTCTGTTTTAATTTTATGTATTCTACGTACTGGACTCTTTGCAATATAATCTTCATCTTCCAGCCATGAGAAAAAACTAGAAAAGATACGACGCATATTATCAATAGTAACTTTACTGGAATTATTTCTCTCTTGGTAATCGGATAAATAGTTGCGTATTGAAGCTGTTTCAATGTGACAAATGGCTTTATCTATACTCTGAAGAAAGCGTTCAATCGTATTCATGTAATATAAGATTGTTTTCTCAGAACAACCTTCTATTTTCTTCGCAGATATAAAGGTTTCAAGCATCTGTCTGTTATCCTTATTCCTATTCTCGGTACTTTCAATGCTTTGTTGCTCAGAAATGCAAACATTGCTAAGTTCATTATGTAACACCTCCTTTAGCCTAGTCATTTGGCTGTAGTCTAATTCGCATTGCATCGAACAGACTATAGATTCAATTATAGATTTTCTCATACATTATATTGATTAATTCCTCTATAATATAATGAATCTGTCATTGTTGGGGGTATAATGACAGATAAATCAGAATTTA
>JBOFMR010000116.1:0-1184 GCA_051658485.1 Phocaeicola sp. | reverse complement strand
AAGTTCACAGCAGTAGACTTCAAGATGTTCGAGAAAAACAACGCAATGTTGGGTTACTCAATTGAAGTAGTATGGAATCCTGAAAAAAAATAAGTATGGCATTAACAGCAGAAGTAATTAAAGCAAACGAGCAATTAGCAACGTTATCAGACGAACAACTATCAGCTATTGCAACACTATCCTTAAATGATGAGTCGGCAGTCTTAGGCGCTCGAATAGGCGAGATTCACGGCAGGTACGAAGCAGACATTAAAGAAATAGCAGGAGTAGATAAGAACCAAGGTGAAAAGGCTTATGACTATATGAAACGAGTCTTAGGCGATTACAAGGGTAAAGTATCAACATCGTCAGAAGCTATCAACGAGCTTAACACAGCCAAGCAAAGACTAACCGAGCTAGAAGAGCAAGTAAAGAGCGGTAAAGGAAATGAAGCAATGGCTCAAAGGCTGAAAGATGAGGAATCAAGATACAACCAACTAAAGAGTGCATACGATGCTGACAAGTCAAAATGGGATGAAGATAAAAAAGGTTACGAGGGGAAGATAACCAAAATACACGTTGATTCTCAATTTGCAAGCGCAACAGCTTCTTTAAAGTTCAAACAAGGATACCCCGAGGGAGTACAAAAAACTTTATTAGAGTCTGCTAAATCAGCCGTATTGGGTAACTACACACCCGATTGGATAGAGAGTGACAGCGGAAGAAAGATGGTATTCCGTGATAAGTCAGGCGAGATAGTTAGAAACAAGGCTAACGCACTTAATCCTTACACAGCTAGCGAACTAATCAGCGAGCATCTTAAAGAGGTCCTAGATTCAGGTAGAAAGGTAGAGGGAGCAGGAACAACACCACCAAATAAAGTAACAACGGTTGGAATTGTAGACATTGCAGGAGCATCAACACAAGTTCAAGCGGATGAGGTGATTGTAAAGTATTTGCTTCAAACGGGGGAAACAAGAGGGTCAGCTTCCTTTGCTCAAAAGCAAAACGCATTAAGAGAGGAAAACGGTGTAAATAAATTACCAATCAGGTAATATTTATGCAGTATATTTATACAAAAAGTTTCATTTAATAATTAACTTTGTGATAGACAACAGCGTGCAAGGGTAACACGTAATTCGAATCCATTTAAAAACAAACAAAATGAGTTTAATTAACACGAGAATCCAAAACATTAGAGCGAA
>JBOFMR010000115.1:0-1014 GCA_051658485.1 Phocaeicola sp. | reverse complement strand
AAATCCGAAACTCTATCATTACTCTTTGTCAGCATGTCAATTCTAGTGAAGTGACTTTCTCTCTCGAAAGCGGATGCAAAAGTAGTGCTTTAGAACATATACTCCAAACAAAAACAACTCTTTCTTTTGAAAAAAAAGTGCGAATAAGGGTAACTAGCTAGTAATGCGAGAGTAACAAAATAAACTTTTTTCAAGGAGAGTGGAAAGAAGAGATAAAGGGGAAAATAGTACGCCTTATTATATATGCTAAAGAAATTATGGATCCCTATAAACATTGAAGATTCAGCCATAATTTGTCATTTAGTTTGTTACCGCATTAAATAACTATGGCTAAAAATAGAGCTTTCAGCAGGCAGCCACTATTCAATCAGATTATAAAGTGACTTAACAGGTCAAAAATTTTAGAGATAGCCGCACCTGTGTAGGAGAATGTTACGTAAAGAGTTTCTCTAGGCTAGCAACAATGGTTATACTATATGGAGGCTGTTCAACCATCCCTAAAAAAAGTGGGAAGCTAGCCTAATAGCACTCTCTCAAACCCCAATTGAGCCATCCCTATTTGACTAAGGGGGACTTGGAAATATAAAAAGGGACTCAACTACCGTTTAATAGTAGTCGATCCGTACTGTTTTAATAAAAATAAGTTTTATCGGACAACAATATAAAAATAGATTCAACATTGGAATAGATAAAAAAGAAAAAATGAAGTGCCAGAAATAGAAGATCCCCTACCCACTCTACTAAAAACAAAAGAATAAAAACAGCTTCAAATATTCACACCACTTGTCTATTAGCAAGTTACGGTGAAGGAAGGGGGAAATAAACTTCACCATAGCTTCACCTATTGTTCATCTTGTCTAAAAAAAAGGATAAAGCTTTATTCAGAGAGATACAACGAGAATTTTCTGTAACACACGACTAGATATTGGCTATTCTTGCTTACATAAAAAGAAAATAAGCTATTAAAAAGGATTTAATAACTAGACAAGTTTACCGTTTCACCTAGGTGAGACG
>JBOFMR010000114.1:0-3414 GCA_051658485.1 Phocaeicola sp. | reverse complement strand
TTAATCGTTAAATTAAAAGAGTGCTAATATGTTAGGAGATATTTTTTTAGTGTCACTTTTTGCGACATTCATTATTTGCTTTATGCACAAGATTAAATTGGTAGAGTTAGGACAGAGATGTTCAGTGAAGATAATCTCTGAACTCTTTAATTGCCAATTTTGTTTATCGTTTTGGGTAAGCGTTATTTTATCTGGGCTATTGTATTTATTAGTAGGCGATGCGATTATGCTTGCTTATCCATTGTTCACAACACCTATAATAAGAATACTGCTATGAGAAAAGAAACCATTAACGGTCACAAAGTAGAGATTTATGACTCAATAGATGAGCTACCAATCAGGAACTTCCACAAGTATAATAAGTATTTATTGGTTGATTCGGGGGTTGGTTCGGATCTAAACGATATAAACACGAAAATATCTTTGATTCAGAACTACATTGAAAAGGACATACATAAAGCAAAGGTAGAACTTGAAAACCTAAGGCAAGCGATGTACCTTATAAACAGCGAGGTAAATGTTAAACACTTGGCATTTATGGCACTTGTTAAAAGCATAGACGGCAAACCAACTAACTATTCAGATGAGGGGTTAAAGGAAACGCTAGAGATATTCAAGGAGCAGAAAAAATCTTGGTTCGATCGTCTTTTTAAGGCGGTCAAAAAAAAAATAGATAACGAGATAGAACTGTACTTCCCTAGTCAATTCGATGATATTGCAATCAGGGAGTATTACGATAGGCTAAGGAAGCGCACTCTATTACAGCTAGACGAGATTATTCACGAAAACAACAACGATAAAGAGATAGGTTTAATAGATGACTTTCTTCTTTCTTTGTGTAAACCTAAACTATTTTCAGGTAGGGACAGCGTAGAGATAAAGTATGAAAAACAGTTCGAAGATATGTGCATACTATTAACTAAAGAACTAAGCGTTGATGTGGATAAGTTATCAGTGCTTCAATATTACAATTCATTCGAGTATTTAAAGACTATCAATAAAAACAAAAATGGCAGAAAATCCTATTAAATACAGCGACTTTATAGCACCTGACGGGAGTATAACAGACCTAATAAAACAATTAGATGAGTTATCAGACACCTACACAAATGCAATAAAGAACATAAAGGGCGAAGCGATGCAGCTAACACAAGCCCTTGAAAAGGTATCAAGTTCAACCGAATCGGGGAGGACAACAACAAAGAACGCAGCAGCAGAAAGCGACAAGCTAGCAAGGGCACAGCGAGATTTAGCCTTTGCAGAAAGTGAAAACGCTAAAGCGCTAGCCTTGTTAAAAAACGCTCAAAAGGAAGCTAACGATATGACCAAGTTACTTATCAAAAGAGGTGACGAGGAAATCACAATGGCTAACTTAAAATCGAAGTCTTACAATCAGTTATCTGCTCAATACTCTATGAACAAGATTGTTCTTAATAGTATGACAGCAGCAGAAAGGGAATCGACAGAAGCAGGCAAGAAGTTCGAAGCTGAAACAAAAGCTATATACGAGGAGATGAAACGGCTTCAAGAGGTTACAGGTAAACACCAGTTGAATGTTGGTAACTACGGTGAAGCGGTTAAAAGCGTATCAGCTATTATAAGGGAGAACACACAAGAGCTTGTTAGAATGAGGATGGCAGGTGAACAAGGTTCGGCAGCTTACAACGAGCTTCTTAAAAAGACGGGTGATTTAAAGGACCAACTAGTAGACACCACAGCTTCAATTTCAAATATGGCATCAGACACCACAACATTAGACACGGTAATGGGTGGTATGGCAGCAGCAGGCGGAGGGCTTTCGGCAGCAACGGGAGCAATGAGTTTATTCGGTGGAGCCAACGAGGAGGTTGCAGAAGCGCAAAAGAAACTTCAATCAGTAATAGCAATCACTACGGGATTAACAGCGATACAAAACAATCTTCAAAAGCAATCAGCATTGATGTTGGGAGTATCATCTATTCAATCCGCTGCACTAGCTAAAGCAGAAGCATACAGACGATTAATACAACTTCAAGGCACAAAGGCTACCATAGGAGCAACGGTAGCTCAAAAAGCCTTTAATATGGTTGCAGCTATGAATCCTTATGTTTTACTTGCAACAGCATTAATCACGGTGGTAGGTGCTTTGGTTTTATTTTCTTCGGGTACAAAGGATTCAGAAAAACAACAAGAATCACTTGGTAAACAAATCGACAAAACAGCGGAGAGCCTAAGAACTTTAAAAAACGATTCAGACTTTGACATTGCCTTTGCAGAAGCTAGCGGAGCAAGCAAGGAAGAACTAAGAAGCCTAAGATTAGAAGCTGCAAAGACGAGGTTAGGTGTAGCGGATGCGATGGTAGAACTTATTCAAGCTCAAGGAGGAGATGCAGAAACCGTTAAGAAAGCAGCAGATGAAGCTAAAGCGGCTTGGGGCGATTACATTGCAGTAAGTCGTAATAACATACTAGAGGAGCAAAAGCAAAGAGAAGCGGACAAGGCTCACGCAATCAAAACGAAACAAGACCAGTGGAGCAAGGTTAAGGAAATCGAAGCGAAAAACTCTAAGGACCTATTAACGCTCACACGAGCAAACGAGGACTTACGACTTGCAATGGTTGAAGGTGGAATCGAAAAAGAAAGAGCACTCTTACAAGTTAGTTACGCACGACAACTAGAGGAAATAGACACAAGACTTCAAACAGAAAAAACTCTATCAGAAGCTCAAATAACCGAGCTACTAGAGATGCAGCTAATTTTAAGAGAGAAATATGCTAGCGAGATTGAGAGAGTAGAAGAGGAGTATGCAGCGAAAAGGATGCAAGCGGATGCAACAAGAATAGAACTTCAATTAGCATCAGTAGAGGAAGGCTCACAAGCGGAGATGGATTTGAGATTGGCTTTAATAGAGAAAAAGCGAGAAATCGAGTTAAACGAAAACGCTAAACTAACAGAAGATTTAAGACAATCCGAGTTCGATATAAACGCAAAGTATAACGCTGAAAGCCTTGCTTACACAGAAGAGTTTGAAAAGGAAAGAGCAATGAAGGCTTTTGACTTGCAACAAGAGCTAGCACAGAGCGAATTTGATTTACTTGCAAAAACAGAGGGCGAAAAGACGAGGTTTAAACTTCAAGCAGAAGCGGACAGACTCAAGAAGTTGCTTGCGTTAAGTGCAGAGGGAAACAACAAACTAGGCGACCAAGAAGTTGCGATTGTTCAGAACACTATTAAGCGGATCGAAAACGAGATAGAAGAAAGTGAAGGCGAAGAAGGCAGCGACCTATATTCAAAGATGGGGCTTAATCTAAGTGACGACGCAAAAGAAGCTATTTCAGAATCTACTCAATTCGCACTTGACCAATTGACAGCCTTTATGGATGCTAAGGTTGCAGCAGCAGACAAGGCGGTAGAATCAGCAAACAAAGAAGTTGA
>JBOFMR010000113.1:0-2557 GCA_051658485.1 Phocaeicola sp. | reverse complement strand
TGTCGTATATCTTGTTATAATCCCATCTGAACTTTCCGTTTGCTTTCCATATATCTTCTGTGTTCCAATCATAAATAGGATAAGCGTTGTATATGTGTGACTCCTCTTCGTTTCTGAATAGTTTGGTTGTCCATTGTTTATCCTTGTAGGTTATCTTTGTTGTACTCGCTATTGTCCTCCATCTGTTTAGGCTTTCGTCTGTTCGTATACCCACACAACACGCTGTTTTCTTTCCTTTAGAGAACCATTTAGCAAAAGCTGGTACAAACTCTTCAAACTCCATTCCGTGCTTAAAGAAAGGGAAATAACCCTCATCTGAAACAACGTACTTATGTGTTGGTAGTTCTCTAACCCAAGCGTCTTTAGCTTCTTTGTCCCAACACACCCAATGTGGTTGGAATTGAGATACTGCGTTTCTTAAATGGATAGGCAAGCACACCCACCAACCTTGTACTTCTTCTTTGCTGAACATTAACTCTGTGAACTCTATTGCTCTTTGGTATTGAGATTCCATATCAATGTACAGAACATTAACGGGTAGTTTATCCATCTCTCTAGCAACCTCGATAGCTAGATTAAGCAATACTCCACTATCTTTACCGTTTGAGAATGATATGCAAACTTTATCAAACTCGCTAAATATCAATCTATATCTTTCTTTTGCAGCTTCGTATACGTTCATAATTCTTCTTTTATTTGTTCTTTAGTTTTGTTTTTGAAATACTCCGTCATATTCAACTTCTTTGAGATATTCAAGTCTATTAATGTTTCAAGCCCTACATCTCCAGTTAGATCGTAATACTTACAGTTATACTCTTGACCTGTTCTGTATGTTCTCCTGCTTGATTGAATCCTTAGCGCATAATCCCAATTCTTATCGAAGTAAATAGTATGGTTATATTCTTGAAGATTCAGCCCTAGAGATTCCTTTTGGTAAGATAAAACTTTAGCCTTAGGGTACTTTTTCTCGCAAGATTCTCGGCTGTCTATGTACTTACAGAAGATAATGCTCTTCTCTTGTGGTATCTCCTTAAATAGCATATCGAGCAAATCAAACTTAGATTCTGAACAGCAGTATGAATGTTGCATCTTCTGTGTCATAGATAAGAAGATGTTGTTGTTCCTCCAAGTCATCTCCTCGTTATCCAAGAACTTAGATTTAATCTCATTGTAGGACTCTTTCTCGCTTTCCGATATGTTATACCTTAATACTTCATAGTTTTGCGTTATATTGAGCTTTAAATCGCACTCGTATATATAATTACGTATAAGGCTGTATAGATAGTCTATGTTGTCGAATCCCGTAATAAACTCCTTTGTGTATGATTTTCTACCACCGAAGTTCTTTGTTACGATTGTATATTTACAGAAAGTATTCTTAAACTCCGCTACATTCATATTTAGAATCTTAGGCGATAAGAACTCCATCTGTGACCACATATCCATTATGTTCTTTGTAATAGGTGTTCCGTTTAGAATCAACTTATACTCTGCCAATTTTGATAGTTCAAGCATCCTCTTAGTTCTCTTTGCGTCTGCGTTTTTCATCTTTAGCGACTCATCAACTATTATAAATGGTTTGTTTGCGCCTTTTAGCTTGCTCATAACCTCGAAGTATATTCTATCTGAACCTTGTATGCTTTCTATTCCGTAATAGGCTGAATCCGCTTTAAAACCTCCCCATTTGGTAACTTCTTCTTTAATTGATGATATCGTTCTCAATGGTCCAACCCACACGATTAAATCGCAATCCGTTGAGTTGGCTAGTTCAATAGCTACTCTGGTCTTTCCTGTTCCTGCTTCCATAAATAGAGCACCTACTTTCCATTTATTTAGGTGCTCCTTTGCTTTTGATTGGTTATCTAGTAAGCTCATCTATCACGTTTTCTTTAATCGGTTTAATCTTTGTTGGCTCGTGCTTAACCACGTTGTAAGAAGGTAGCATATTCCCTTTCTCATCAAACCAAGCCTCTTTCTTTCTTGAATATTGGATGTTCTTTTTCTCTAGTATCCAAGCTGCTATCCACCACGCATCGCTCTTCATAACATCATCATCTTCTCTAATAACGCAACTCTTTGGTAGTATATCGCTGCTACCATCAAATGAAGTTGCTTTAAAAGCCTTGTCAGATATACTAACAAGGTCTTTTAGTCTTACTGAATATGCTTTTGTTTTCATAGTAGTACTACATCTTCAATGTTTCTAATAATCTCACACTCTGAACAAACAACAAATGGTAAGTGCTCCCAATAATCTGGTTCCTTGCAAAACATCTGTTCTCTTGTCGGTGTTTTGCAGATTAATATCTTCGCTTCGTATCCAAGTTTAGCACAGTGCTTTATTGCAGATGCTAATGTTTTAGACTTGAATGTTATCTCTTCGTTTTCGTGTATTAATGTAAAAATTGCCATAATTGTATTTTTTAATTGGTTTATTATTATGATACAAATGTAGTGCTTTAATTTGTAATACGCAAATAAAAAGGATAAATAATTTAAGCAAAACAAATATTTAACATTTGAGCATAAAAAACACCCCCTACTCATCACAAGCAAG
>JBOFMR010000112.1:0-15180 GCA_051658485.1 Phocaeicola sp. | reverse complement strand
TTAGAAAAAATTAAACAAGATTCTACGGAAGAAGAAATCAAAAAGCTACTACCAAAAAACTATCGGACAGACTAAAAATAGTACCGGAAGTACTATTAAGGCTATATTGCACATGCAACGGCAGAATTCGGATGGATACGGTATGTAAAGTCATTTGACGGTTGGCATCATCTGCTAACTATGCTTTATGCTGTGATAGCGTACATTTTACATTCTTGGGTACAGGTGGTGTGAAAATAATGGTAACGAATCACAACGCTGTGTACTACAAATCAGGAATAATGATCTTCCATGAAATGTGTTATTGAGATTCAGATAATTAGGTGGTGAAATAGTAGAAATTGCCCCTAAAAATAATTGAAAAGAATATTTAGGGGCAAAGTTGGGTTAATGCCTTTAGGAAGTCGCTTGATTTTTCTATCATAGAATCCATTGGAGAGCAAATATGCTTCAATTTTGGTCTATTCGATCGAGTTTATTAAAGAATCATTGGCCAGCGAAGAAGGAAGCCTCTTTTTTAGGAATTTCGGCAAACTATTGATTATTAGTAGATGTAATGATTTGTTCTCTTTTTTTTGCTAGATAGCGAGATAAAAATAGCCTCTTTTTATGACCACTTTATCTCTTTTTTTTGTTATTTCGTCTGGAATTAGAGTTATCGTATTGAGCGTTTAACAAATAAGCTTGAAGAGTCCTAAAAAGGTGGTAGGAGTAAAACCCCTGCTTTTGTTGAGTAAACCCTTGTGAAAGATTGATTACCGGCTATTCTCTGTTAATTGTTCTGGTGCAGAAGCCCTGAGAAAAAATTAGACTATTCAACGAATCAATCTCTTTATTTATGAAACCAGTATTATTTATATTATCAGGTTTGCCAGGTAGCGGAAAATCAACCATAGCACAATTTATAGCTAAGAAATATGGGGCATTGTATCTTCGCATAGATACTATCGAACAGGGGTTGAGGGAGTTTTGCCATTATGAGGTAGAAGGAGAGGGTTACGCTTTGGCTTACAAAATAGCTGGGGACAATTTAAACTTAGCTCTCAATGTTGTGGCCGACTCTTGCAATCCAATTGTATATACACGTAAACAGTGGGAAGCGGTAGCGACGGGCAACGGGAGTATCTTTATTAATATAGAGGTTGTCTGTTCCGATAAAAAGGTACATCGAGAACGGATAGAAACGCGGGTAGCAGAGGTGGCAAATTTAAAGTTGCCTACATGGGAGGAGGTCGAATGCAGAGAGTATCACCCTTGGCTAGAGGAGAGAATATTGCTTGATACAGCCAATAAATCGGTTGAAGCAACGTTAGAAGATTTAGACAGAAAGGTCTCTCAGTTCTTCAAAGAACTCTATATTAAATCTTAAATCCGCGATCTTTTTTATATAATAAGGCAGATAGTTATCGAGAAAACTTTTCACCCAATTGGGTGAAAGAGAAAATCAACCATCATTTGGGCTATAACATATAGCAAAAACAGTTGCGGATATTAGGTTTGGCTTGATTGCTTCAACTTTCGATACCTATTTTGTAAATAGATAGTTATTGAAGCAGCTGGTTGAGAGGAGGTCTACTCTTTAGATTACTCTCAAATATCGAATGAAAAGAGTTCTTGCTATATGCTCCAAGTTTTGGAGGGATAGGAGTGGTAGACGAACAGTATTTGAAGAGATGATGGGTCTCGAGTAAAAAAGGGTTGACTTTGATGTAGTTGGCAAAATTAAAAAACAGATATATATATGGGAAATAGAAAAATAGAAGTGTGTGTTGATTCGGTGCAATCAGCCCTCATAGCGCAAAAGGCAGGAGCCTACCGTGTAGAATTTTGTGATAATTTAGTTGAGGGAGGTACCACCCCCTCGTATGGACAATTGCAGGTGGCACGTGAGCAGCTTGAGTTAAAGTTATACGTAATTATTCGTCCTCGTGGAGGTAATTTCCTCTACTCAGATGTAGAGTTTGAGGTGATGAAAGCAGACATCATTCAGTGTGGGAAGTTGAAGTGCGATGGGGTAGTGATAGGGCTACTAATGGCCGATGGTGCGATAGATACAGTACGCACGAAAGAGCTTGTCTTATTGGCTCAAAGCTATGGTATGGGAGTTACTTTTCACCGAGCTTTTGATCGTTGCAACGACCTTATAAAGGGGCTAGAAGAGGTGATAGCATGTGGCTGTGAGCGGATATTAACTTCGGGAGGAAGAGAGAGTGCTGCTGAGGGTGCTGAAGTTATTCGCCAACTCATAGAGCGTGCTGGTACTCGAATCGTGATTATGCCTGGGGCTGGAATAACTCCTGATAATGTAGCACAAGTGGCTGCACAGACAGGTGCGAATGAGTTGCACGGAACTCTTCGGAGTCGTTACGCCGGCGCTATGGGTTATTTGAATCCTCTGATGCGTGGTGAGGTAGAGGAGAACTTCAATTGGTTCTGTGACTCGGAAAAGGTAAGTCGCTCTGTAGAGGCTTTAAAAGGGGAGTAGCCCTTGTCTATTTTCTGTCTAGTAGAAATCTGGAGCTCTCTGCTCAGTTGAAAAAACATGCATTCATTTAGGTAAAATGAATGCATGTTTTGGTTATGATGAATAGATCTATTGGGTGAATGATGCGTTTGTTTTTTATTGCTGTCTGATAAAACTGAATGGCGTTAGAAAATCACTTGATTTTCATATAATGGATTCCATTTGGGAGGAGATAAAATTCCATTTGGGTCTATTCTATTGAGTTCATTAGAAAATCATTCTCTAGTAAAAACACATCCCCTTTTTAAGGAGTCTTATCAAGCTATTGAGCATCAGGTGATGTAATGAGACATTCTCTTTTCCCAAACAGCAATAAATCTCTATCAGCCCAAAGTTTTGTCAAATAGCAATGATTAGAAACAAAATTTCCCTCCTTCACAAAGCGAGTGAAGGAGGGAAATGTATCAGAAATATTCTATCTCTTTTTTAGCCAATAGGAGCTCTCTAGATTAGTAGCCTAGCTCTTTTTCTAGTGATTCGTATTCACCTCTATTTAGCTTCCAGTAGATGTTTAGCAAGTAGTTACCCCACAACTGTTTGTTGTCTGGAGCCAAATCTTTCGCTTTCTCGTAGAAAGGTTTTGCTTTTTCGTACAACTCTTTGATCTTTTCGTCGTTTTCTCCGTACGAAGAATCACCAATACTTAATTTTGAATTCTCCTCAATAAGTTCTTGTGCAGGGAAGAAGTAACAATCTCCTTTTTTAGCGTATGCCTCTGCAACCAATGTTTCGTTTCTTGCAATGATTTTGTCAAAGATAGCAAGAGCGTCATCGTAATCTTTCTTTTCGTAGATCAAAATTCCTTTTACATACAAGTAGTAAGATGATTCGTTGACAGCCAATAGTTTATTGATTTGTGCCAAACCTTCGTCTGCCATACCACGTGTAATGTAGTAGTCCATGATGTTACCAACGAAATATTCTTGATCAGGGAATCTTTCAGAACCCTCTTTGATTGTTGCCAACCACTGTACTGAATCACCTGTTTCTTTGTCTTTGAAGTTTTCAGCTAGACACATAAGTGCTCTGTAACCCTCTCCTTTGTGTGTTCTACCAATATTTGCATATTTTAAAACCTCTTCTTTCTTTTGAAGATTGTTAGCAGCAAGGGTTGCATAACAAGCAATTAGTGGAGTAATGGTATCGTTTTTGATAGATGCATCACCAGCAAAAATAGGAGCGCTAGCTACGTCTACATAAAGTCCGAAGAACTTCAACGCTTCATCATATTTACCCTCATTGTAAAACTCTGAACCACCATTGGTTAAGTTAGGACGCAATGCTTTAAGTGCTTCTGCATTTTTCTTTCTGAATTTTGCTTTTTTGTACTCTCCGCTTGCTACTTTAGCCTCCTCTAGTTCATCGCACTTAAGGTAGTATTCAAACATTTTTGCTAGGCTGCTGTACAATTTAGGGGTGTCTGCTTGTGCATTGGGTAGATAAGCTTTCATGTTTTCCTCGTCATACAAGGCTTTTTGAAAATCTCCAGCCAATTTCCAAACCTCTGGGTCTGTTGCTGTTTCAGGGTTTGTCAATGCTGCTTCGATTTTTTGTGCAGCTTCAGCTGGTTTTCCTTTTAGCGCTTTTGCCTCTTTCACAACGCTTTGTTGTGCTGATGCTAAACAAGCAGAGCATAATAAAGTCACTGTAAATAGTACTTTCTTCATAAATTTGTGAATTTTGATTAATACAATTGGTTATAATTACGAGTTTACTTGAAAAAGCCCTTTTTGTAAATTAAATGCTACCGATGTTATATAGGGGGGGTAACATTCCAAAATGGACTTTTTCAAGTCGACTCAACTCTTGTTTTATTCTTTGGGATTAGTCGTTTGAATTACTCCTTTTCTAGATCAGAAAATAGATCAAGAGAGGGCGTTTCTTTAGAGTTAGCCTTTTCTGCAATGTTATCATTGCTCTCTGCTGCTTGCTCTGTTCCGTTTTCTACCTCTTCGTTGACTACGTTTTCTAACTCTAATTCAACTAGCTCCTCCTCTTTTTCTGACATAACCTTACATACAGAACCAATGGTGTCGTTTCGCTTTTCGAGGTTGATAAGTCTTACCCCTTGCGTAGCACGTCCCATGATGCGCATATTGGTCATTTCAAGGCGGATGGTGATACCTGACTTATTGATAATCATCAAGTCATTGTCATCAGTAACCGATTTGAGTGCCACCAATTTACCTGTCTTCTCGGTGATGTTGAGTGTTTTAACCCCTTTACCTCCGCGATTGGTTTTACGATAAGCCTCAATATCTGAACGTTTACCATATCCTTGTTCCGAAACAACCATTACCGATTCGGTGGTTGCATCTTTGATACAGATCATTCCGATTACCTCATCCATTGGATCCTCATCAAGCGTAATACCGCGAACTCCCGTTGCAGTACGTCCCATTTCGCGTACGGCACTTTCGTGGAAGCGGATGGCACGACCGTTGCGGTTAGCAATCAATATTTCGTTGTCACCGTTGGTCATACGTACATCAATCACTCGGTCATCTTCACGAATGGTGATGGCATTAACTCCGTTTTGACGAGGGCGTGAATAGGCCTCTAGTTTGGTTTTCTTAATTACCCCTTGTTTGGTACAGAAAAGCACGTTGTTATTGTTGATAAACTCTTTATCAGTCAAGCTTTCTACACGCAAGTAAGCTGTAACCGCATCGTCCGAATCGATGTTTAGCAAGTTTTGGATGGCACGTCCTTTGGCATTTTTCGATCCCTCGGGTATTTCGTACACCTTCAACCAGTAGCATTTTCCTTTTTGTGTAAAGAACATCATCGTATTGTGCATAGTAGCTGGATAGATGTGTTCTACAAAATCTTCGTCACGTGTTTCACTTCCTTTTGATCCTACTCCACCACGATTTTGAGAGCGGAACTCACTCAATGGAGTGCGTTTTACATATCCCAAGTGTGAGATGGTAATAACCATAGGGTCATTTGCATAGAAATCTTCAGGGTTAAAATCTTCAGATGAGTAGATAATCTCTGAACGACGAGCATCTCCATATTTCGCTTTTACATCCATCAATTCTCCTTCGATAACCTGCATACAGAGCTCTTCGTTTGAAAGAATTTCTTGGTAGTGGGCGATTTGCTTCATCAATTCGTCATATTCTGAACGAAGTTGATCTTGCATAAGACCTGTCAATTGACGCAAACGCATCTCTACGATGGCACGTGCTTGGATGTCTGTAAATTTAAATTTCTCAATCAATCCAACCATTGCCTCTTGTGGGTTCTTGGCTGCACGAATGATGCGGATAACTTCATCGATGTTGTCAGAGGCAATAATCAATCCCTCCAAGATGTGTGCACGCTCTTGAGCTTTGCGCAAATCGTATTGTGTGCGTCTGATTACTACATCGTGACGGTGCTCAATGAAGTACTTTATCATATCGCGTAGGTTCAGCATACGGGGTCTTCCGTGTACCAAAGCGATATTATTTACCCCAAACGATGTTTGAAGGGCAGTCATTTTGTAGAGTTTGTTCAGTACAACGTTGGCATTGGCATCACGTTTTAGGTCGATAACGATGCGCATCCCTTCACGGTCTGATTCATCATTCACATAAGAGATACCATCAATCTTTTTATCGTTTACCAAAGAGGCGATGTTCTCAATCAGCTCCTTCTTGTTAACGTTGTAAGGTATTTCGTTGACAACAATCTTATCGTGTGTCTTGTGTGTTTCTATTTCAGTTTTGGCACGCATAATGACACGTCCACGTCCTGTTTCGAAAGCATCTTTCACTCCGCTTATACCATATATATAACCTCCTGTTGGGAAGTCGGGTGCTTTTACATACTCCATCAATCCCTCTACGTCAATTTCGGGGTTGGCAATGTAGGCTACACACGCATCAATAACTTCAGAAAGATTGTGTGGAGGCATATTAGTAGCCATCCCTACTGCGATACCCGATGCACCATTTACCAAAAGGTTAGGGATACGTGTAGGCATTACCGTAGGCTCTTTCAATGTATCATCAAAGTTGTATTGAAAATCTACCGTCTCCTTGTATAGGTCTTGCATCATCTCTTCACCCACCTTCTTCAAGCGGGCTTCTGTATAACGCATAGCGGCAGCACTATCTCCATCGACCGATCCAAAGTTACCTTGTCCATCAACCAATGGGTAACGCATTGCCCAATTTTGTGCCATTCTTACTAATGCACCATAAACGGAAGAGTCACCGTGTGGGTGATACTTACCCAATACCTCTCCGACAATTCTAGCCGACTTCTTGTAGGCCTTGTCCGAAGTATTTCCCAGCTCCATCATCCCAAAAAGGATACGTCTGTGAACAGGTTTGAATCCATCCCGTACATCGGGAAGTGCACGTGCCACGATTACTGACATCGAGTAGTCAATGTAAGAAGACTTCATCTCCTCTTCGATGTTAATCTTTATAATTCTGTCTTGTTCTAGCATTTATACTATTATTAATTACATAACTTGCTTGATTCTGTGAAAAATCACGCTAATTTACTGCTTTTAGAAGAATTTACAAAGGGAAAATGATTTATTTTTGGTTTTTAGGCAATATTCACTCATTCTCGACAACCCCACGAAAGAAAAATTTAAAACGGTTAGAGGGGATAAAAATGGGCAAAAAGCGGGTATGAACCTTTTTTCTCTTTCTGTGGAATTTATATTTTTTGTGTATTTCGGCTCACTTTTGAATCTTTCTGTATCTTTTTATTTTTTTTTCTTTTTATTTTTTGCTAAATCATAAAACAATTTTTCTCTTTGCATTGTTTTATAATGGCATGCTATTTGTTTAATTAATTAATATGCGGACAGACCAATGCGGTTCTTGTCTGATAAACAACAAAAAAAAGGAGTTACATAGATGAAAAAAACATTTTCAAAGCACCTTTCTGACATTATGATTTATAGCAAAGAAGAGGCTGTGCGTCTTTTTGGTGTCTGTATTGAACCCGAACACCTGTTCTTGGGTTTACTTAGAGATGGTGAAGGGTTGGCGATTCGCGCCTTGCTGAATTTTCATTGCGATTTGAAAGAATTAAAACAGGAGGTTGAGACACTATTGTATGAAGCAATGGAGGATGTTCAGGTTCAAGACACTCAAGTGGACTTTAGTGCCAAAGCCAATCGAATCTTAAAACTCTCTGCGCTAGAGGCTACACTCTATGAGAGCAAGGAGATTGATGCAGAGCATTTGCTATTAGCTATGTTACGAGTAAAAGATAATTTTATAGTACAAATTATGGAAAAAAAGGGAATTGATTACGACAAAATGTTGGAAGAGTTGCAAATCAAGACAGATACCAAAGCTGGATTTGGATATGCTGAAGAGGAGGATGAAGAGGAGGAGAGCCTCGGAGGGTTCACTCAAGGTAGAAAGCCGAAAACTGATGCACCAGAGAAATCTCAGGGAAAGCAAGCTTCGACCAACGACACTCCTGTGCTTAACCGATTTAGCATCGACTTAACCAAGGCAGCTGAAGAGGGAAAGATTGATCCACTCGTGGGTAGAGAGAAAGAGGTAGAGCGATTGGTGCAAATCTTAAGCCGTCGTAAGAAAAATAACCCCGTACTGATTGGTGAGCCTGGTGTAGGTAAAACAGCTATCGTAGAGGGATTGGCTCTTCGTATAGCTGAGAAGAAGGTTTCTCGCAACCTATTTGGTAAGCGTCTTTTGTCGCTAGATCTCACCGGTTTGGTGGCTGGTACCAAGTACAGAGGACAGTATGAGGAGCGTATTCAGGCTCTTTTGCAGGAGTTGAAGAATAATCCACATATCATTGTATTTGTCGATGAACTTCACACTTTGGTGGGAAATGGATCGGCACAGGGCTCTTCTGATGCATCGAATATGCTTAAGCCAGCTTTGGCAAGAGGTGAGATGCAGTGTATTGGGGCAACTACGCTTGAGGAGTATCGCAAGAATATAGAAAAAGATGGGGCGCTGGATCGTCGCTTCCAAAAGATCGTGATTGAGCCTAGTAGTGTAGTGGAGACGTTACAAATATTGCGAAATATCAAGGATAAGTATGAGGATCATCACAATGTAATCTATACAGACGCCTCATTGGAATCGTGTGTAAAACTATCGGCTCGTTACATCTCTGACCGAAGTTTCCCCGATAAGGCCATTGATGCCTTGGATGAAGCAGGAGCACGTATGCAGCTAATGAATGTGGTAGTGCCCAAAGAGATTGAAGAGCAAGAGGCTTTGATTGACGAAATGAAACAACTCAAGAATGAGGCGGTTCGTTTGCAAAACTTTGAGCTAGCAGCTAGCTACCGCGATAAGGAAAAGGGATATGTTGCGCAACTAGATATGTTGAAGGTTGAGTGGGAGAAGAGCTTAAAAGAGAGACGTGAAACGGTTGACAGCCAAGAGATGGCACAAGTCATTTCTCTTATTTCGGGAGTGCCAGTCAATAAGATGGCGCAGGAAGAGGGAAGTAGATTGAGAAATATGAAAGGCGACTTGATGAGCAAAGTAATTGGGCAGGATGATGCCATTGCTACTTTGGTAAAGGCTATTCAACGCAACCGTATCGGGCTGAAAGATCCCAACAAGCCCATCGGCTCTTTTCTCTTTTTAGGACCAACAGGGGTGGGTAAAACCCACTTGGCTAAGGAGTTGGCTGCATGGATGTTTGGGTCGGAAGATGATTTGATTCGTATTGATATGAGTGAATATGCTGACCGTCACACTGTATCTAGACTTATAGGAGCTCCTCCGGGGTATTTGGGTTATGATGAAGCTGGACAACTCACTGAAAAGGTACGTCGTAAACCTTACTCAATTGTGTTGCTTGACGAGATAGAGAAGGCAGATCCTTCGGTATTCAATATCTTCTTACAGCTTCTAGATGATGGACGAATGACCGATGGTGGGGGTAGAACTGTCGACTTTAAGAATACTATCATTATTATGACCTCCAATGTGGGTAGTAGAGACCTGACGGAAGTTGTTGGTAAAGTAGGGTTTTTAGGTGTGAAAGTGGATGAGAAAGAGCATACTAAAGGGGTGATAAATAAGGCATTGAATAAAATGTTTGCACCTGAGTTCTTGAATAGACTGGATGGTGTTATCAACTTTAACTCTCTCGAGATAGAGTCTGTAGCAACCATTGCTGAGTTGGAACTGAATAAACTAATAAGCCGTGTGGAAGAGATAGGTTACAAACTTGTTATAACCGAAACGGCAAAAACGTTTTTGGTCGACACAGGGTTTAATAAGTCGTATGGTGCACGTCCTTTGAAGCGAATCATTCAATCCCATGTAGAAGATCTTCTTTCAGAGATTGTGCTGGGAGGTGAATTGCAGCTGGGTGATACCATTGAGGTAAACCACAACGAAGAGAAGAAAGAGCTAGAGGCTTCAATTCGTAAATCTTAATCCTGACAAAAGATGTTAGGAGTGTCAAAATGTCAGATACATTTGTATCTGGCATTTTTTTTGCCTTTCAATATACGAGAATAATCAAATAGATATGTATCACATTTTTAAATAACACTAGACTATGCAAAAAGGAAATATTGGGGTTACTACAGAAAACATCTTCCCCATCATAAAAAAATTCTTATACAGTGACCATGAAATCTTCTTGCGCGAATTGGTTTCAAATGCAGTTGATGCTACTCAAAAGCTAAAAACATTTGCAGCAAAGGGAGAGTTTAAAGGAGAAATGGGCGACTTAACTGTACGCGTATCTTTGGGAGAAGATACCATTACTATCTCAGATCGTGGTATTGGTTTAACAGCCGAAGAGATTGATAAATATATCAACCAGATTGCTTTCTCGGGAGCTAATGACTTCCTTGAAAAGTACAAAGATGATGCTAACGCTATCATTGGTCACTTTGGACTTGGTTTCTACTCTTCATTTATGGTGGCTAAAAAGGTGGAGATCATTACTCGTTCGCACAAAGAGGGTGCTCAAGCAGTGAAATGGAGCTGTGATGGTAGCCCTGAATTTACTCTTGAAAATATAGAGAAAGAGGATCGTGGAACCGATATCGTTCTTTACATAGATGATGAGGCAAAAGAGTTCTTAGAAGAGGCTCGTCTATCAGCGTTGCTTACTAAATATTGCAAGTTCTTGGCAGTCCCTGTAGCCTTTGGTAAGAAAAAAGAGTGGAAAGATGGCAAACAAGTAGAGTGTGAAGAGGATAACATCATCAACAATACCAATCCTTTGTGGATGCGTAAACCTTCTGAATTGAGTGACGAGGATTACAAAGCTTTCTACAAAGAGTTATACCCTATGTCGGATGAACCTCTTTTTTGGATTCACCTCAATGTAGACTACCCATTTAACTTAACTGGTATTCTCTACTTCCCCAAAGTGAAGAACAATATGGAGTTGCAAAAAAATAAGATCCAACTCTACTGCAGCCAAGTTTATGTGACTGACTCGGTGGAAGGGATTGTGCCCGACTTCTTGACACTACTTCACGGGGTAATTGACTCACCAGATATTCCTTTGAACGTATCACGTTCTTATCTACAAAGTGATTCGAACGTAAAGAAAATTTCAACGTACATCTCTAAAAAGGTATCAGACCGCTTGCAGTCGCTTTACAAAAATGACCGCAAAGATTTTGAAAACAAATGGGATGACTTGAAAGTATTCATCAACTACGGTATGCTAACGCAAGAAGATTTTTATGAAAAAGCGCAAAAGTATGCCTTGTTGAAAGACACCGATGGAAACTACTACAACTACGAAGAGTACCAAACTTTAATAAAAGAGAACCAAACAGATAAGAGCGGTTCATTGGTATATCTTTACACCAACCAGCACGAAGAACAACACAGCTTTATTGATGCAGCTACCAACAAGGGATACAATGTATTGCTAATGGATGGTCAGCTAGATACGCCAATGGTAGGTATGCTGGAGCAAAAATTTGAGAAGAGTCGCTTTACACGTGTAGATAGCGATATTATTGAAAGACTCATTCCGAAAGAGGACCAAAAAGAGGTGACACTTAGTGCCAACCAAAAAGAGGCAGCAACAGCTCTTTTCCGTAGTCAGTTACCTGCATTAAATAAGATCGAATTTCAGGTAGAGACGCAAGCCTTGGGAGAAGAGGGAGCACCTATTCTTATTACGCAAAGTGAATATATGCGTAGAATGAAAGAGATGTCAAGCATCCAACCAGGAATGAGTTTCTATGGAGAAATGCCCGATATGTTTACTGTTGTACTTAATGCAGACCATAAATTGGTGAAGCAAGTACTAACTGAGGCAAATGATGCTTGTAACGAAGCGCTTCTTCCTATCGAATCAGAAATGGTAGCACTTAACTTACGCAAATCAGAACTTGAAAAAGCGAAAGAGGGTAAAAAAGAGGAGGAGATTGCTCAAGCTGATAAAGATGCATTAAGCGAGGTAGCAAAGAAAATGGATGAGCAAAGCAGCAAGAAACAGGCTATCTTTGGCAACTATGCAACTCAAAATAAGGTGGTAAAACAGCTTATCGACTTGGCATTGCTTCAAAACAATATGTTGAAGGGAAAAGCTTTGACAGACTTTGTAAAACGTAGCATTGAACTCATCTAAGGATGAAGGGAAAATAGAAAGAAGAAAGGGAGGCATTGGTCTCCCTTTCTTTATTTATTGCTTTCCGGTTTAAAAAAGAGAACGAATCATTATATCGGCTGATGAATTAATGGAGTGCTGAGGCTCCTTGTAAAAAGGAGTTCTCTTTTCGCTAGCTAATGTTTTTTGATACGTTCAATAGAATAGAACTAAATTGAATCTTAGTTTGTTCTCTAATGGATTCTGTCAATGGGAAAATCAAGCGTTTTTCTAACGGCGTTAAGTTTTATCGGACAGCAATATTTTTTATAAGTGCCAATCCTGATTCGTTCCAATTCTAATTATGCCCTTCTGATAAAAAAATAACCTGATTTATAGCCTTTTATCCCTTAAAAAGAGATTCAGTAGGTTGCAGTTAGTGATAGAATAACTATCTTTGTGAAAATGACCATACAAAAAACATTCAATATGAAGTATTTAGACCCCAAAGCTGACCTTACCTTTAAAAAAGTATTTGGTGAGCATCCCGATCTTGTCATGAGCTTGTTGAATGCACTCTTGCCGCTTGCACCCGACCAAGAGATAACAGAGGTAGAATATCTGCCTGCAGAGCTTATGCCCGATAATCCAATGCGTAAATACAGCATAGTCGATGTGCGATGTAAGGATAAACGAGGGAGACAATTTCTTGTAGAGATGCAGATGATATGGAGCAAAGAATTTAGACAGCGAGTGGTGTTGAATGCTTCCAAAGCATATGCAAGACAGTTAAAGACGGGAGAGGAGTATAAATTGGCAGAGCCTGTCTACTCTTTGAATTTGATAAATGAGGTCTTTGAACCAGAGCTACCCGGTTACTACCATCACTACATGTTGACTCACCAAGAACACTCTGAAAAGGTTATAGAGGGGTTGCAATTGGTCTTTGTAGAGTTGCCCAAGTTTAAACCCAACAACCGAAATGAAAAGAAGATGCAGGTGTTGTGGTTACGCTATCTGACTGAGGTAGGAGAAGAGACAAGAATGGTAGACCCCGAGTTGTTGGAAAATCCAGAGGTAGGAAGGGCCGTCAATGAATTAGAAGTTGGTGCATTTAACGATGCTCAACTTTACACGTATGAATTTTTCTGGGATATGGTAAGCGTAGAGCGAGGAAGAGAAAACAGAGCGAGAGAAGAGGGCATGCAGGAAGGATTAGAGGAAGGCTTACAAAAAGGCTTACAAAAAGGACTACAACAAGGACTACAACAAGGATTGCAACAAGGACTAGAGCAAGGACTAGAGCAAGGGTTGCAGCAAGGCTTAGAACAAGGCTTAGAGCAGGGATTAGAGCAAGGATTAGAACAAGGGTTGCAGCAAGGTGTAAAAAAAACAGCTAGCAATATGAAGAGAAATGGAATCGATTTGAATGTCATTGCAGCTTGTACTGGTTTGTCGTTAGAGGAACTTGAAAAACTTTAGCTTGAATATACTGTGCCACCTCTTTAACATAACAAGCAGGAAATTACTTGATGAATAGGTGTCTCAGTAATTGCTCGTAAATATACAACGGTGAATACCCTATTTATCGGTATGAATAATCCAAATGGGTGCAGTTAAAAGGGTTGAGTTTCTCTATGAAAATTAGGATTCTTATTCCCTTTTGATCATCTGTTATAGTAGCTATTTCGATATAAATAAGTGACTATTTGACATTCGATAGGATTGAAATCTCATTTGGAAATAGTAGAAACATCATAAAACAGCATGAAAAGAATCATTATAGTAGGTGCCACATCAGGTATTGGAAAGAGCTTGGCACAGATTTATGCAAAAACAGATGCACATATTGTCATTCTGGGGCGTAGAGAGGCCTGTTTACAAGAAATTGCGGCAGCCCAACCTGGTAAGTGTACTACTGGTGTGTGTGATGTAACGGATATCGATCAACTTTCCGACTGCTTAAATCGTATGGCAAATGAGTTGGGTGGAGTCGATTTGATGATTCTATCCTCGGGTGTAGGAACCCGCAATCCTGAATTGCTCTATGAAAAGGAGAAGCCAGCATTGCTAACCAATGTAGTGGGGTGGACCTATGCAGTCGATTGGGCGATGAAGTTGTTTGAAAAACAGCAATATGGACACCTTGTTACCATTAGTTCGGTAGCAGGTAGTCGAGGAAATGCCATTGCTCCGGCCTACAGTGCTAGTAAGGCTTTTCAGATAAGTTATATGGAGGGGATGCGACAAAAAGCTTATAAATTAGATGGGGAAATATTTACTACCGATGTGCGTCCAGGATTTGTCGATACAGCCATGGGGCAGGGGCCTAATGTTTTTTGGGTAGCCCCAGTAGAGAAGGCCGCTAATCAGATAGTGCGTGCCATTGAGAAGCGCAAAGCAGTGGTTTATGTCACTCGTCGCTGGAAGTTGGTGGCGTGGCTCTTTAAAAGAATTCCTGATTTTATTTACCACCGCTTGGGATAACTCTCAAACCCATTGGTGTAGGGGTTTAGTGATACTCCCTACTTTGTTATAGCTGTCCGATAAAACTTAACCCAACTTTTACTTTCAATAACTCCTCTTTCGCTCAGTCTCACTCTGCAGTAGATTAGTTGGATGTATGCTATGTCCTACAAATCTTTATTTCCTTAAATGGTTCATCCTTTAGTCTCAGTGCAGTATCTATATCTATTGCTGTCCGGTAAAAACTGGTACGAGTCGTTATGTCATCTGATAATCAATGCGTTGCTGCGATTCCTTAAAAAGGGGCTTGTCTTTGCATTGGCTAATAATTTTGTAAGAAACTCAACGGAATAGACCTAAATTGAAGCTTCTTTACTCTCCAACAGATTCTATATATAGGAAAATCAAGTGATTTTCTAACGGCATTAAGTTTTATCGGACAGTAATAATCTATATCTTGATCTTCTTTTCCGATAGCAGGATTGAAACGGAGCTGTGCATTGATGTGCATGCCATAAAGGTATATACAATATTCGTATCCATCCGAATTCTGCCGTATTTTTCTTCTCTTTTTTCTTTCCGACTTTTGTATTCAAAAAAACTATGTTTAATTTGAATGAAACCAATCGTTTCGTTATTAGTCATACTAGTACTGATATGCGCAAAGGTGT
>JBOFMR010000111.1:0-3271 GCA_051658485.1 Phocaeicola sp. | reverse complement strand
AATACCCAAGGTTCACTTTCGATTGGGAATCGTTCCCAGTAATTTCCGTAACTCATAGTTTTGCTATTGTATTATAAATATCCACTCTTCTTTTATTTTCCTCTGCCACGAAACGATATACACCAAGGTTAGGTAGTTTGACTTTTCTCTCCGTCAGGAACGATTCATAACTGAATTTAATATCAAGATGCTTGTTTAGCTCCTTTAGCATTGTTGAAACGATTTGTTTCGGTGTTGAATACTTTCCAAAAGCAAACTCTTTAACTTTATTGTATACGTCCAGAAGGAATAAATCAGGATCGTAATATTCAACATCAAACTGAATCTCATCCAAATCGCTATACACATCGTCAAGTTTCCCATTTATGCTATTAGCACTAATAACGCTATCTTCTTGATCCCTATAAAACCAGTGTTGCCAATCAGTCTCAACAACATACGAATAGTTAAAGTCAAGCCATCGCCCGTAAACAAGAGAAAAGTTAAACCACATTCTCCACGGCTCTCCTACGAATGGTAATGTGTCAATGCTGTACTTGTTGATGTGATTCGACATCGTTTGTAGATATTCATAAACCATATCGCATCTATTTTGAGGAATAAAAATACGATTCGTTCCGACCATTATAAGGTTGGACTGTTTGAAATTTAGATATGTGGACTTGTACTTTTCAAAATCAACATACACTGCATTCTTTAATTCAGGAAGCTTATAACCGTCCCTATACACTACAATCGTATCATCAGAATCAAGATGTTCTGGTATTATAGCTTTTGATGTGTCCTTTATGAATTGTATTTTCATAGTTCTTCTTTTATTTGTTCTTTAGTTTTGTTTTTGAAATATTCCGTCATATTCAACTTCTTTGAGATGTTCAAGTCTATTAAGTTTTCAAGCCCTACATCTCCAGTTAGATCGTAATACTTACAGTTATACTCTTGACCAGTTCTGTATGTTCTCCTGCTTGATTGAATCCTTAGCGCATAATCCCAATTCTTATCGAAGTAAATGGTATGGTTATATTCTTGAAGATTTAACCCTAGAGATTCTTTTTGGTAAGATAAAACCTTAGCCTTAGGATACCTTTTCTCGCAAGCTTCTCGGCTGTCTATGTACTTACAGAAGATAATGCTCTTCTCTTGTGGTATCTCCTTGAATAGCATATCAAGCAAATCAAACTTAGACTCTGAACAGCAGTATGAATGTTGCATCTTCTGTGTCATAGATAAGAATATGTTGTTGTTTCTCCAAGTCATCTCCTCGTTATCCAAGAACTTAGCTTTAATCTCATTGTAGGACTCTTTCTCGCTTTCTGATATGTTATACCTTAACACTTCATAGTTTTGCGTTATATTGAGCTTTAAATCGCACTCGTATATATAATTGCGTATAAGGCTGTATAGATAATCTATGTTGTCGAATCCCGTAATAAACTCCTTTGTGTATGATTTCCTACCACCGAAGTTCTTTGTTACGATTGTGTATTTACAGAAAGTGTTCTTAAATTCAGCTACGTTCATATTTAGAATCTTAGGTGATAAGAACTCCATTTGCGACCACATATCCATTATATTCTTTGTAATAGGTGTACCGTTTAGAATCAACTTATACTCTGCCAATTTTGATAGTTCAAGCATCCTCTTAGTTCTCTTTGCGTCTGCGTTTTTCATCTTTAGCGACTCGTCCACAATTATAAATTGTTTATTCGCTCCTTTTAGCTTTCCCATAACCTCGAAATATATTCTATCTGAACCTTGTATGCTTTCTATTCCGTAATAGGCTGAATCCGCTTTAAAACCTCCCCATTTGATAACTTCATCTTTGATTGATGATATTGTTCTCAATGGTCCAACCCAAACGATTAAATCGCAATCCGTTGAGTTGGCTAGTTCGATAGCTACTCTTGTCTTTCCCGTTCCAGCTTCCATAAATAGAGCACCTACTTTCCATTTGTTTAGGTGCTCCTTTGCTTTTGATTGGTTATCTAGTAAGCTCATCTATCACGTTTTCTTTAATCGGTTCAATCTTTGTTGGCTCGTGCTTAACCACGTTGTAAGAAGGTAGCATATTTCCTTTCTCATCAAACCAAGCTTCTTTCTTTCTCGAATATTGGATATTCTTTTTCTCTAGTATCCAAGCTGCTATCCACCAAGCATCGCTCTTCATTACATCATCATCTTCTCTAATAACGCAACTCTTTGGTAGTATGTCGCTGCTACCGTCAAAGGAAGTTGCTTTAAAAGCCTTGTCAGATATACTAACAAGGTCTTTTAATCTTACTGAATATGCTTTTGTTTTCATAGTAGTACTACATCTTCAATGTTTCTAATAATCTCGCCATCGGAACAAGCAACAAATGGTAAATGCAACCAAAACTCTTGTGTCTTGAAAAACATCTGTTCTCTTGTTAGTGTTTTGCAGATTAATTGCTTCGCTTCGTATCCAAGTTTAGCGCAGTACTTTATTGCAGATGCTAATGTTTTAGACTTGAATGTTATCTCTTCGTTTTCGTGTATTAATGTAAAAATTGCCATAATTGTATTTTTTAATTGGTTTATTATTATGGTACAAATGTAGTGCTTTAATTTGTAATACGCAAATAAAAAGGATAAATAATTTAAGCAAAACAAATATTTAACATTTAAGCATAAAAACACCCCCTACTCATCACAAGCAAGGGGTGCAAAACCAATTAAAAAATTTAGAAAAAAAACGTATGAAAATTGCTATAACCAAAAAAACTATGATTCCAATCATTAATCCGCCCGTTTCTAGTTTAAGTTTTTGCCACCTTGTTAGTTTCTTTTCGATATAATAAGGTATGCTATCACGGGTTTCGACTCTTATTGTGTCCTTTAAAAGGCTGTATTTATACTCTAGAATCTTCTTGTATACGTATATCGTTTCGTTTCGTTGAAGCGTTACACTTGATTCTTTGATGTGTATAGAGTCTATTTTAATCCTATCTCTGTACTCAATCCTTTCTTTAATCAAAGGTTGAGTGCTGCAGGACGATACAAAGATAGAGAATAAAATGAAACGCAATATATTTTTTAGATTAATCTTCATAGACTAAATCGTTAATCCTATTGAGCCATCCTTTTTTGAATCTGTTGTTAGCTGGTCTTGACGCGCAAATCTCGTCAATGAACTTTATTCTATCTAGTTTGATTAATCCAAAGGCTTGTATCGGGTCCATCTCGTTAATAGCTGCAATGGTAACTCTTCCAACTATGCCATCAACCTTGACCTTTAAAATGCGCTGTACTC
>JBOFMR010000110.1:0-1377 GCA_051658485.1 Phocaeicola sp. | reverse complement strand
GACTCAACTTTCGTAATCGTGAATCGTGTCAATATATCGGCAGGTAAAACAACCTGAGCTAAAAGTAGTAATCCGTGTGTATCCATGCAGCAAAGATAATAATTTTAAAAGGAATCCCCAGGGTTTATCGGGTGAGCCAGAATAACGTCACTCTTTTTACCATGCTTACTTATAAAATAGCTCCCCTTCAAACGAAACGGTTCGTTTGAAGGGGAGCTATTTTATAAGATGTATTTGACACCAACTTTCTCATAAGTTATTTCTACCTAATCAAAAGAGTGGTTACAGCTATCTTTTGTATTCTTTCCTTTAGATTCTTCTAAATTTAATAGGCTCTTTGTCAATGTAGTAATCCATTTTAAAGGCTGGAAGAGCCATAGCCATACCTGCATTAATAACCCCATCAATACCCAGTAGCTCCTCAAGCTTTCCCTTGTTCTGCTTGGTAGCACTCAGTACGAACCCTGTATAGAATTGGCAAACCCCCAAGGATTCTGCCATGAGTGAACTGTTCTGATAAGCCAAGTTGGCATCTTCTACCCCAAATCGACTCTTTTTGGGTGTGTGAATAAGGAGTAGGGCAGTCGCTTTTCTTAAAACACCGTCATTACCTTTCTCATACTCTTTTTTCATCTCTTTAAAAATAGGGATGTAACGTAGGGCAGAGGAGTTGGCCAATTTAAGAAGACCTTTGACAAGTGGGTTGTCTATTTTTTTTAGTATTCCACTAAAGGTGTTCATGGTGAAGTCAGATACCAGCTTTAGCTTTTCGGGATTTGTGATGAGAGTAAATGAAAGTTCCTGTTCATTGCTGGCAGTTGGCGCTCGATATGCTGCTTCTACTATTTCAGTAAGTGCCTCTTCAGAGATAAGCTTTTTAGAAAAAGCTCGGTTGGAACGGCGGCTACGAATGAGGTGTAGCATCTGTTCGGGCTTAGGATATAAATTGTAATCAATAGGGTGTATCTTGTCAGCACTGAAAAGAGAATGTAGAACGGCACCCTCTTTACATACAGCTACACAGTGTCCACAACTGATACATCGTTTCTCATTTTGGAGTTGTATGGACTTATTTCCTTTGTCAAAGTAAAAGATTTCTGCAGGGCAGACTTTAACACAGTGCAGGCACTGCGTGCAATTGGTGGATAGGATAGATATTGTATTCATATATTAAGATAAGATATTTTGCCAAAGATACTGTTTACTATGCATTCTTTCCCAATGAATTTAAAACATTTTTTGGCTCACCCGATAAACCCTGGGGACTACGCATATATTTTCGTTAGCCTAAATAGGAAGAACTTCACATCAATTACTCCTCTTAAGCTTGCCCTAAAAGCTTTGATTTTAGCATTAAATGATTCTGCAAATGCATTG
>JBOFMR010000109.1:0-1471 GCA_051658485.1 Phocaeicola sp. | reverse complement strand
CGATGAAGTTAACACCTCGTTTGCGAAGTGAAACAAAGTCGGATACTACATCGACTATTTGTGCAGCATCGAGTATGCGGTCTATGGTGGGTTGATCTATCATTCTGTCTGCGAAGATATAAAAAATGCGGGAGTAGTTATTCAACTACTCCCGCATTTTAATAGAGATGCTCCACTCTTAACTGTTCTGTTGAACTGGTTGTTGTTGCAATGCTTTTTTAATAAGCTCAATCGGATAGAGCTAAATTGATGCCTGTTTGCTCTCTATTAGATTCGGTTCTAGGAAAATCAAGGGACTTCCTAAAGGCATTAGTTTTATCGGACAGCAATAATTGTTTACCAACTATGGGGAATGTATAAAAAAAACGAGCGAAAGTTTGTTGACTTTCGCTCGTAATATTTTTCGGAAAAAGAGACCTATTTAATGTTAGGGTTCAATTTGTTCCACTCAGTTACTGCTGGAAGCACACCCATAGCAATCACCTCATCACGAAGTTCACAAAGGTGTTTGTAGCTGTTTTCTAATGCAGCTTCCTCTTCAGGAAGTCCATTAACAGTTTCCATTTTTACACCATCTTTGCTAATAGAAGTTTCCCAAGCCATCATAATGTGATCGTACTTCTCGTTCGATACATAGGTACCTGCTGGCCAACGGAAAGCTGTACCACCCATAGCTGCACCAATCATTTCAATTGATACGTACGAAGGGCTTTGGAATGAAGAGCGTCCGCGTAGGTTGATGATATTTGCTCCCCCTTTAGTTACTTTTTGTTGAATCTCTGCCCATACCTCTTTGCTAAGTTTATCTGTTCCGATAAGATCTAAAAGAGGTGTACCTGCTACTTTAGCAGTTGATGCAAATACAGCCATTTGCTCACCATGTCCGCCATAGGTACGGCAATTGGTGATTTGATCCATAGGTAGACCAAAATGTTTCGCTAGCTCGCTGCGTAGACGTGTGCTGTCTAATCCTGCCAATGTAGAAACTTGTGAAGGTTTTAATCCTGAATATAATAGAGTGATGAGCCCAGTAATATCAGCAGGGTTAAAGATTACCACAACATGTTTTACATCTGGGCAATAAGTTTTAATGTTTCTACCCAATTCTTCAGCAATGATAGCATTGCCTTTCAATAAATCTTCACGAGTCATACCTGCCTTACGTGCGGCACCACCCGATGATACGATGTATTTAGCTCCTTTAAATGCCTCTTCAATGTTTGAAGTAAAGGTGATATTTACTCCATCAAAACCGCAGTGAAATAACTCTTCAGCTACACCTGCTAATCCCAATTCAAAGGGGTCATATAAACAAATGTTTGAAGTTAAGCGCATCATAATGGCTGTTTGAGCCATATTTGAGCCAATCATACCCGCTGCACCTACAATGGTTAGTTTTTCGTTTGTCACAAAGTTCATAATCGTAAATATTTAGTTTATATATCAAATAACGTTTTTGCCTTCCTATAAT
>JBOFMR010000108.1:0-1857 GCA_051658485.1 Phocaeicola sp. | reverse complement strand
AGTATAGGATAATCTTCGCTGTATGATAAACTAGAAATTCTTACATCGCCAATAGCTGTACAATAAATTTCTTCTCTTTCGCATCCTTCTAGCAACTCTACTAAATTAATTTTTTCGTTCATAATTGTATTTTTATTATTTATTTGGTTTATCTGTTGTTCCTAATAGATGCTCGTTGCCTTCATATGGTATGCACTGCTTCCAGCTCATTGCAAGACACGTATACTTATATTCATCGTTCTTTGTTATGTGGGAAAATAAATCACACGACCATTCTTCATCATTGCACCTTACAAGTACTCTATCAAAAGGCTTAAATTTAGGTGCTCTGTCAGCTTCCCATTTTCTCCAATCCCGTTGTTCTTTTGATGGGAATAGTAGGCACTCTCCTGAATCTGTAAATGATTCCCCAAATTCTGAAAATGCGTAACTACTACCAGAGCGCGCGCTTATTAGTATAGGATAATCTTCGCTGTATGATAAACTAGAAATTCTTACATCGCCAATAGCTGTACAATAAATTTCTTCTCTTTCGCATCCTTCTAGCAACTCTACTAAATTAATTTTTTCGTTCATATTATAAAAAGTTTTTATTTCGTTCAATCTCTTGCCTAACGTGTAGCAAGAATCCATTTTCGTTTGGTGAAGGTAGATAACATCCCTCTGATGCCGACCAATTTCTAAACCGCTCGATTGCAGTTGTCATCTCTGCTGTGTTTAGGTCTGAACTGCTTCTTACGTACTCTATCTCTACACCTCGCTTGTTTATCTTTTTTCGCTTGAAAATTGGGCTGTTACATAGCAATTTAAAGTACTTGTATTTCACCTCTTCAATCGTATAACCCGTTTCAAGCGCAAACCATCCTAATATTAAGTGCAAGTAAGCGTTTTGCTGATTTGAGCGTGTCGGGTTGATGCCTTTGATTTCAAAAGGCTTAGTTCCGCTTATCAATTTATTAAAGTGGTCCTTTGCCTTTTGAATATCAAATTCATTTGTTGGGTTGTAAATCATACCTTACAAAAATGATTGCTTACCCTCTTTAGCTTCATTCCAAGACAAAACACTTACGGTTTTATTACTTATATAGTAATTCCAAGCCTTTATTAGAATGTTTTGTTTATACGCAAATGTCATCCTATTGTTCCCGAACTTGTCTTGTATTAGCTTATTCCTGAGAATAGTAATATTAGAATTTTCATTACAGTTTTGATCGCATAGCATTTTGAAAAAATTCATAGTAACATCTTTATCGTGATGCAACTCCGATATTAAAAAAACACATATAGCTCCAATCTCTGAAACCTTAAATAGCTTTATCTTTGAATAACAGCTGTAAGCAAAGGTGGTAATCTCATCATAAAGTTCTTTCTTCAAGTTATATTCTACTAAAACATCTGCGTTCGACTCTTTAGCTCCTCCTTGTCTTCCTCCGAATGATATTATATTACACTCTCTAACAAGTAGTTTATACTTTTTGATTATAGAAGAAACACTGTTTGAGTTCTTTACATTAGATAATGCTAAAACATCGCTTGATGATCTACTAACACCGCTATCTATTGTTACAAATGTATCACCGCAAACATTCCTTACAACCATCATTTGAACAGGTATGCCTGCCTTTACGATAGCGTGAAGTCTATGTTGTCCATCTAATAGAACACCTCCGTCTGAAAATGTTATTCCTTGACCGTTTAACACCCATTTCCCTGATCGTATCTCTTTCTCATAGAATGAAACCGTTTGCTTCCTAACGGGTCTATTTGAATTGTTAAATTTCAAATACTCTCTAGCAACATCTGGTGTTATATTTTCTACAACAGCATATACGTTATTTTTCATTGTTCGTTTTTTTT
>JBOFMR010000107.1:0-27391 GCA_051658485.1 Phocaeicola sp. | reverse complement strand
ATATTTTTTAGCCGAAAGTGTTAAAAAATAAACTTTTATGAATGTATTTGTGTTATCATATGTGTAGTTATAATTAAAAACGATATGATAGTAGATACAATGTCTTCAACTGAAATTGAATTTGAGGTAATTAGTGACTTGCCTCAAATAAGAAAGGTAAAATTCGTTAAACTTGAAAAGGTGCGGAAAATTGCCAAAAAGTCCCAGCTATATCCTATAAAACTTTATTCGGAGGTAATATCCAAAAGGAATAATCATTGGATTCTTCTTTTTAATATTAAAAACAAGAGAGAGATACTAACGACTTACCTTTGTCTGTTTCATTCAGGACATGGCATTTATGCCAATCTTATAGTGAATTTCGATAGTGAAAGATCGACCTTCAGATACCCACCTCATTTCTTTAGCCGCTATGCTCAGAGAATGAAGTTAAAATTAACTGGGGTAGATTTAATAAAAGCCTTTTTCCATTCTAATAGTAATTTCTTCTTAAAAAAGCAGGCTAGAGAGGGAGTCTCTACTAGTAGAATGATTAGGATTTATTGTTCTTCTGAAGAGGGGGTATCATTAGGAGTCGTAGATAAAGGAGAAAATTCATTCTTAATGAAAACTTTTGTCGACAAAAGTTTGTGTCATAGTGACCAGATGGAACTTTGTAACGACAGGGATTATATTTTGTTAAATCAAAAAAATGAATTCTTGAATTGGTATAGCCGCTAACTTCCTTGCCTAATCTTCCCCATCTCTTTAATAGAGGTGGGGAATTGTTGTTTATGTTCAGGAGGGTTCGTGATGAAACAGATAAAAAAAGGAAGAGAACTTTTTGTGGTAGAGCTGGAAGTGTTTGTAAGTATCTTGAAATACAAGAAACAGAGAATAATACAATCATATTGGAATACATTTGTTTTCACTATATTTGTACTGTGAAATTATAAATATACATAAACACAATTGAAATCATGCTTAAATTAATCAACTCAATACTGCTCATTCTCTCAGGGATTTTAGTAATGAGCAGTTGTTCAAAGGAAAATATCGAGGGTTCGAATCAATTGACCGTTAAGTTTGTTGCAGAAGCTAACGGATCGGTAAACCCCGAAGGCGAAAAGAAAGGCGCAGAGAATTCAATTCTTGAATCCATAGCCATACCGGCAGTTGGTTATGCACTTGACGGGTGGTACGATGGAGAAAATAAGCTCAAAGAGGGTGGTGATATCACCATTTTGGGGAATACATTAAGGGTGACTTTAACGGCAGTAACAAATGGTAAGATTTATACTGCGAGGTTTCAGCCTGCAACCTACTCAGTATTCTTTGTTTCTGGAAGCAAAGAAATGGGAATGGTAGATAATCCTGGAGGAAGCGGGGAAATCGGAAATTCCTTCGAATCTACCGCCACGGCTTATGAGAATTATACGTTTGTTGGATGGTACGAAGGAGAAGATAAGCTCGAAACAAAGACTGATGTCACTGTAAGTGGAAATACCTTAAAGATTGATTTGTCAGCTGAAACTAGAGGCAAGACTTATACTGCGAAATTTTCGACTAATTTCGGCTTTACTATTGAAACGATATCTGCTAATAGCAGCTATCGCCTTCCTTTTGTTACTACAGGCATAACTGGTGATTATGTTCTTTCTGTTAATTGGGGGGATGGAACACCTACCGAATCAATTGAAGCAGGTACATCTTTGGCGAAGGGTATTAATCACATTTATCTAGAAGCAGCAGAGTATACTATTACGATTACGAGTTCGGAAATAGATCCTGGAAAGGCGCAAATGCCTAAAGTCAGTTGGAAAGATGATGCGCAATTAAAATCCATAAATACCCCACTGCTCAACACAGCAGCAACAGACTTTAGTCAGGTGTTTGCTGGTTGTACTTCTATCACCTCTATCTCTGCGGAACTATTTAGATACAATACAGCAGCAACAGACTTTGATAGTGTGTTTTATAAGTGTACTTCTCTGTCCTATATCCCTGCGGAGCTATTTAGATACAATACAAACGCAACAGACTTTTCTTTTGCGTTTTATAAGTGTACTTCTCTCTCCTATATCCCTGCGGAGCTATTTAGAAACAAGGCAGCAGCAACTAGTTTTTCTAATGCGTTTTATGGTTGTTCTTCTCTCTCCTCTATCCCTGCGGAGCTATTTAAAGACAATACAAAAGCAACAGACTTTTCTTATGCGTTTTGGGAATGTTCTCCTCTCTCTATCCCTGCGGATCTATTTAGATGCAATGCAGAAGCAACTAACTTGTCTTTTGCATTTTATGGTTGTCGTTCTCTCAACTCTATCCCTGACAGTTTATTTAGATACAACAAAAAAGCAACTAACTTTTCTGGAGTGTTTGCTGGTTGTACTTCTCTTTCCTCTATCCCTGCGGTGCTATTTAACTGCAACGAAGCAGTAATTGATTTTTCTTTTGCATTTTATAAGTGTACTTCTCTCTCCTATATCCCCGCCGGTTTATTTAGAAACAATAGAGCGGCAACTGACTTTTCTTATACGTTTTTTGAGTGTGTTAAATCGAAAGTGAATCCAAATGTTTTTTGTGAAGAATCAACAGAGAAAGCTGATAGATTTAGTTCGTTAACGGAAGATATTAATTTCGAAAAGGCATTTTCTCGTGTTGGCAGGGACTTAATTGATGCGGATGCAAATCAAGGCACTTTCCCTACTTTGTGGAAATATGATTACTCTGCGGATGTAAATAGTTTGGAATGTTTTACTGAAGCTAAAGCGAGCAATTCAAGGGATGTAGATGATGGCTGGAAATAATCACACCTTATCCATAACTATTTTATTTAAGACCGTTGCTATTAACCAAGCAGCGGTCTTTTTTTTGTTCAGCATAGGTTGTGAATGAGTGTTCTTTTTGTTTACTTACTCTCCATTGCCCTGCCATTTTTATTGCGGCATCTATGATATTGCTAAAAAGGGTAATCCTAGTCAATTTAAAGAGGAGATTATATACCTTCGGGAAGAAGGCTTTCTAAAAGGGTAATAAGCATACTAAAAACGCAGTTAATTTATAGGGAGCAAAATTAACAAAAAGAACGTCATTCCACAACTTTTGCAGGTGAGCCTAAACAAAGCGATTGAAAATAAGAAAATCGGCATTAATCAATGATTAATGCCGATTTAACTGTAGTGCACTCTCAGGGATTCGAACCCTGGACCCACTGATTAAGAGTCAGTTGCTCTACCAACTGAGCTAAGAGTGCTGAAAAAAAAGCGGAAGCTGGGGGATTCGAACCCCCGGTACAGTTACCCGTACGTCAGTTTAGCAAACTGGTGGTTTCAGCCACTCACCCAAACTTCCTTCCTTTTGTGTCGGGGTAGCGGGATTCGAACCCACGACCCCCTGCTCCCAAAGCAGGTGCGCTAACCGGACTGCGCTACACCCCGAACTAGATGTTTGTTGACTTCATTTCTGAAATCGGTTGCAAAGGTACTCTTTCTTTTTGTATCTCCAAATGAAAGGCCGGTTATTTTGCAGAAAAGTATGAAAAAAGTTTCAAAATAGCCTCTTGGTTATTACGTATGCCCTTTTTTTATTGCTGAGAGTGTGCGATATTTTAAATATGAGCTAGCCTCTTTTAGGGTTTGAAGGGTTGTTTTTCTGCTTTGGATATTCTATCTTTGACAAGTAAGTGCTCTTTTTCTCTTATTTCCCCTTGATTCTCTCTCTTTATATATAGATCTAAAAATATAAATGTATGGAAAATGCAAAATGGAACAAAATAGTATCGAATTTTATGATTCAAGGTACTGTGATGGATATAAAGCCTCTTGGCGCAGGTCTAATCAATGATACGTTTGTTGTGAAGACAGAAGAGACAGAAACTCCTAATTATGTATTGCAGCGTATTAATCATGCCATATTTCAGGATGTAGAGATGCTAATGAGCAACATAGAGGCGGTGACTCAACACCTTCGTATGAAGATGGCTCAAGAGAGGGGGGCTGCTGGAAACTGTACTTTGACCTTTATCTCAACTCGGGAAGAGGGTAGACTTTACTTTGTAGCGGAGGATGCGAGTTACTGGCGTATGATGGAGTTTATCCCCGATTCGTTCACCCAAGAGGTGGTGAACCCAGACTCCTCCTATGCAGCAGGGCTCTCTTTTGGGGCTTTTCAAGCGCTCTTGGTTGACCTTCCTGTTGAGCTAGGTGAGGTTATCCCTAATTTTCACAACATGGAATTTCGCCTGCAACAGTTTCGTGAGGCGGTGGCTGCCAATCCAGTAGGTAGGCTAGAGGAGGTAATCGAGATGGTAGAGGGGATAGAGAGTCGGGCGGAGGAGATGTGTAAAGCGGAGCGATGGGGGAGAGAGGGTATTCTTCCCAAGCGGGTGTGCCATTGTGATACAAAGGTGAACAACCTCTTATTTGATAAGGATAATAAGGTTGTCGCTATTATTGACCTTGATACCATTATGCCTAGCTTTATCTTCTCGGACTATGGTGATTTCTTACGTACGGGTGCCAATACGGGTGATGAAGATGATTCTAATCTAGCTCATATAGGTTTTAATCGATCTGTTTTTGAAGCCTTTACAAAGGGGTATTTAAAGGGTGCCTCTTCGTTTCTTACCTCTATGGAGATTGAGAATCTTCCCTATGCAGTAGCGCTCTTTCCCTATATGCAGTGCGTGCGTTTCTTGACAGATTATATCAATGGAGATGTCTATTATAAAATTAAATACCCTGACCACAACCTTGTACGTACGAAGGCTCAGTTTCGGTTTTTACAATGTGTGGAGGAGGATACTCCCTATATGGAGGCATTTATCAAGGGCTGTTTGGGGTAATCTCTTCTGCTTCTTTTCTACGAGACAAGTTTTGTTTTAGGATTATTGCTGTCCAGTGAAAAAGAGAACGAGTTCTTATGTCAACTGATGCTCAATGGTTTGCTGAGAATCCGTTGAAAGGATCTTCTCTTTTTGCTGGCTAATAATTCTTTGGCAAACTTAATGGGGTAGACCTAAATTGGGCAGTATTTACTCTCTAGTAGATTCAGTTATAGGAAAATCAAGCAATGTTATAGAGGTGTTAAATTTTACCGGACAGCAATAATCTTAGATGCTTAGAAACAATTCGTTCGCAGACTTGATTTTTCTGTGGTTGTTATTGGATTAAGCATCCTCTTAATCGAGTACCACATGGGATTGTAATAATCTGATTTTGGTATGCTACTGTTTCAGGTGATGAGGATCTCTTTTCAAGAAATGGGGTATCCTTTCTCTACGAAAGGCTGATGTATGGAGCTTGAGATTGGGGCTATAGATACGCTTTGTAGAACAGTACCCTTTGGTGGTAATATCAGTAGTTCCCTTTTCTATCTTATTCTTTCCTGCACAAGTAATAAATGGGTATAGAACCCAATTCTGATATGGGTACTTTAATTGGAGGTTGTTGAGTCTCTTTTGGAAATCTAAGCGTTATATTTACGTTGCGTGTTGAAAATCATCTTTTTATGTGTCAATATTGTTCCAATTATTCAGAGTTTGACTCTTAATCATAATAATTTGGCTTTGTTTTGATGCATTTTGCCAACAAAAACCCTATTTTTTTCTATTTTTGCATACTGTAAAACAAGAATAGAAATGCGACAGAATAGATGGATAGGATGTTTTTTGATTCTCCTTTGGGCGGTAACTCAGTTGGGGGCGAAGAATCACCACCCTAAGGGGGGGGTAGTTCTGTTGCCACGTACTGATTCATTGCTTCAGGGAGTTTTTAAAAAGGCGCCCGAGCATGCTCGAATGATTGACTCCTACCACGCAGAACTCTATCTGAAGGGGCGGTTGACAGTGCATAAAAAGAACTTCTTGTTGCAATATGTCCCCTCGATGTTTAGTTTGGAGCGAGGAGTGCGCGAGTACGTGCGCGAGTCGACGAGTGAGTTGCGTTACAAAGCTCCCGATATTTATGAGCGTAAAGTGAGGGCACAAACGGGTACCTTTAAAAGTGATGGGGGACAGATTGCTGATGTGTTTGAATATTTGCAGGTCAATGCCTACTCCAGTTCGCTGCTCTATGACAAGTTGCTCTCTCCTCTGAATGAGGAGTCGAGTAGGTTCTACAACTATCGACTTGACTCGGTGTTGGTAGATAAACGAGGGGAACGGTGTAAGATATTGATACAACCCAAACTGAAGAGTACGCAGTTGGTGAGTGGTTATATGTGGGTGGATCGAGATGAGTATATGCTGGATGAACTCTATATGGAGGGGGCTTATGAGCTAATTACTTTTAAGATGCACATGGAGATGGGAAAAGAGGGTGCCGAACGGTTATTACCGGCGCACTACAATCTGGCACTTGATTACAAGTTGGTAGGCAATCACCTCTCTATGAGTTGCGAGGCTTGGGTGAAATATAAGGAGACGAAACTCTATGAAAAGGGGGATACGCTCAGGGTATCGAGCTGGAAAAAAAAGAGTCATGACTTGAGTAACTACTACCAGCTCTCTTGCGATGAGACACCGCCATTGATGAACCCTGCTGGATTTGATACACTCAGATTTTGTCCCTTAACAGACTTTGAACAGTCGCTGTACGATGGGGTGAAGGAGCGAAATAAGCAGAGTGAAGAAGAAGAGAAAGAGCTGCTCCAATCGAATGACCGGAAGGCTAAACAACGGAAGCGTCTAGCGATGTGGGGAAAGGTGGGAGATGTGCTGATAAGCTCTCACAGTATGAATATAGAGAAGTTGGGGAATGTGGGAATGTCCCCTCTGATTAATCCACTGCTATTGCAGTATAGTGCCCGAAATGGGATCTCTTATCAACAACGTTTTATCTATAACAGCCTCTTCAATGATGGTCGTTTGATTCGTTTGATGCCCACCCTAGGGTGTAATTTTACGCGCAAGGAGGTTTATGTGACAGCCGAAGCTGAGTGGCACTATTGGCCCGAAAAAATGGCTCGTTTCAATATTAGCGGGGGGAATGGGAATCGCATCTATAGTAGTGTGGTGCTGGATCAGCTGGCAGCCTATCCCGATAGCATTTTTCATTTTGATCAATTCGAATTGGAGTATTTTAAGGATGTGTATGCCGATCTCTCACACACCATCGAACCTATTAATGGATTGACAATACAGTTGGGGGTGTCGATGCACTGGCGTTCGTTGATTCATCCTCCACAGCTGAGCGTAATTCCTCCTGCAGAGGTTTGGAGTATGGAAAATGCAGATGGTTTTAATGATTTGGGAAACCGATTGCGAACAAATTACAACAGCTTTGCACCCCGTTTGCGGGTGGAGTGGACACCGGGGATGTATTACTTTAAAAATGGTCGTCGCAAGGTAAATGTGGGTTCGCGCTATCCCACCTTTTTGTTAGACTATGAGCGGGGATTGAAGAATGTATTAGGAAGTAGTGGCGGACACGAACGTATTGAGTTTGATGTGCAGCAAAAGATTAAGTTGGGAGGGATACGGAGCATCGGATATCGCATGGGTGCAGGGCTCTTTACCAATCAGGAAGAGATGTTTTTCGTCGACTTTGCCAACTTCTCGCATCGCAATCTACCAGGGGGGTGGAACGATGATATGGGGGGTATCTTCCAACTACTGGATGGAAGGTATTACAACTCTTCACGCAGTTACTGGCGTGTAAATACAACCTATGAATCACCTCTCTTTATCCTAAAACCCCTGAATAGGTGGTTGGGTAAAGTGCAGCAAGAACGAATTTATGCAGGTATCCTATTTATGAATCACCTCAAGCCCTATGTGGAATTGGGTTATGGCATTGGAACGCACCTCTTTGATGTGGGGTTTTTTGTGAGTTCAGTGAATGGCCGATTTGGAAAAGTGGGGTGCAGTTTTACCTTTGAGCTCTTTAATAAGTAATCTTCCTATTTGGGCGGGTAATGTTTTTATTCTTGCTGTCCGGTAAAAAGAGAACGAATTATGATATCTGCTAATAAGCAATGGTTAGCTGATATTTCTTAAAAAGGAGCTTCTCTTTTCGTTAGCTAATGAATTTTTGATAAACTCAACAGAATAGATCTGACTTGAAGGTTCTTTGCTCTCTAACGGATCCTATTATAGGGAAACCAAGCGATTTTCTAAAGGCATTAAGTCTTATTGGATAGTAATGTTTTTTTAACATTCTATTCCTCGCTAATACCCGAAACTATTTTGCAAGAAGTCAGAGATAGGCTCTTTTTCACAACTTCTTCTCGTTTGTTTAAGTAAAAAAATATGTTCCTATAACTCTATTTGTTCTGTGGTTAGATAAAAAATGTTTCGGTTATAAAGGCGTATAATAAATAAATGAAAAGAGAGCCTGAGTTTTACTCTTTTTCTCTCTTTTTATTCAGTAGATAAAAAAAAAGGGGAGGAAGAATGAAAAAAAATGTTTTAGTCTTTCTTTTTCTCTACAGATTTGCTATTTTTGGGCATTGCTGGTTGAACCATCTCTTAATTAGTCATAAATCGGAGCTTCTTTGAGAGGAGATTTTAAGCCAGAATCTTGGAATTAACAAAAAACACTTATAAAATAATATACTATGAGTTATTTGCATTTTGACAAGACTCAGATGACCAATTTGGAGGAATCGCTGCAAAAAGAGATTCTGCGTACCAATCGGTCGGGTGCTTATCACTGTACTACTATTTTGGATTGCAACACTCGGAAATACCATGGCCTTTTGGTTATTCCTATACCCGAGTTAGATGATGAAAATCATGTGTTGCTCTCTGCTTTAGATGAGACGGTGATACAGCATGGAGCAGAGTTCCATTTGGGACTACACAAATATAGCGGAGATAATTACAGTCCGCGTGGACACAAATACATCCGAGAGTTTGAAAGTGAACGAGTGGTTACCACTTGGTTTCGAGTAGGTGGAGTCGTTTTGAAGAAAGAACGGCTCTTGGTGCATCATGAAAACCGCATCTTGATACAGTATACGCTGGTTGAGGCACGTTCGGCTACGTTGTTGCGATTGAGTCCCTATCTAGCTTTCCGAAGTGTGCGACAATATACGCATGAAAATAGTAATGCAAGTCGCCATTACGAGGTGATAGAAAATGGAGTGAAGAGCTCTATGTATCCTGACTACCCTGAACTATCTATGCAATTGAGCAAACCCAACCATTTTGAGTTTGTGCCTGATTGGTACCGAGGTATTGAATACCCCAAGGAGCAGGAGCGTGGATATGACTTCAATGAAGATCTTTATGTACCTGGCTATTTTGAGCTGGAGATGAAGAAGGGAGAACGAGTAGTCTTTTCGGCAGGGGTTTCGGAAGTGGAAACAGAGAAACTGTTGGAACTCTTTGAATATGAAATGGAAGCACGTACGCCTCGAGCTAATTTCAAAATGTGTTTAGTCAATTCAGCACACCAATTCTTAAATAAACAACAGGGAGAGTCTTATGTGATGGCAGGATATCCTTGGTTTAAATGCCGAGCACGTGACCTATTTGTTTCGTTGCCAGGATTGATGTTGTCATTGGGAGAATTGAGTAAATTTGAAGGGGTGATGGAGACGGCCCAAAAGGCGATAAGAGCCTTTATAAAGGGAGAAGCATCAGACTTGAAAATATATGAGCTAGAGAAACCCGATGTGCTGTTGTGGGCGGTATGGACGTTGCAACAGTATGCTAAGAAAACATCCAAAGAGGCTTGTAAAGAGAAATATGGAGCACTTCTTCGAGAAATAATGACCTTCCTTATGGCAGGAAAACATCCACACCTAGAACTACACGATCAGGGACTTTTGTATACGGATGGAAAAGAGGAGGTAATGACTTGGATGAACTCAACGGTTAATGGAAGACCAGTCATTGGAAGAACAGGCTATGTGGTTGAAATCAATGCATTGTGGTACAATGCACTCCGATTTACATGTGACTTGCTTGAACCAGAACAACTGCTAGACGAAAAAGGTGGTAGCTGTGCACAGTGGGCAGAAAAATGTGGAATATCTTTTGTAGATACCTTCTTGAATGAACATGGTTATCTGTTTGACTATGTAGATCCTTTTAGTGGAAATCAAGATTGGAGTGTAAGACCTAATATGATCTTTACAGTGGCTTTCGAATATTCGCCTTTGTCAACTAAACAAAAGAAAGCGGTACTCGACATTGTCACTAAAGAGTTGCTTACTCCAAAAGGAATACGTTCATTGAGCCCGAAAAGTAGTGGATACAATCCTAACTATGTGGGACTACAGATAAATCGGGATTATGCTTATCACCAAGGAACAGCTTGGCCCTGGTTGGCAGGCTTCTACTTTGAGGCTTACCTGAAAATTCATAAACGAAGCGGCGTAGGATTTGTAGAGAGACAGCTTATTGGCTATGAGGCGGAGATGAATTCGCACTGTATTGGCTCTTTGGCAGAACTTTTCGACGGAAATCCTCCTTTCAAAGGAAGGGGAGCGGTGTCGTTTGCTATGAATGTGGCCGAAATATTGAGAACCTTACACATATTGGATATATATAACGAGGAGGAGAGAGGCGTATGAAAGTTTTAATGTTTGGATGGGAGTTTCCTCCTCATATTTTGGGAGGATTAGGAACGGCTAGTTATGGATTGACCAAAGGAATGTCAATGCAGCCCGATATGGATATTACCTTCTGTATCCCCAAGCCGTGGGGAGATGAAGACCAAAGTTTCTTGAAAATTGTAGGGATGAATAGTGTCCCCATCGCTTGGAGAGATGTCGACATGGAGACTCTGACCAGCCGAGTGGGAAGCTATATGGACCCGCAACTCTATTACGATTTTCGTAATCACATCTATGCTGACTTTAACTACATGGGGGTTAATGACCTAGGTTGCTTGGAGTTTTCGGGAAGATATCCTGAGAACTTGCACGAGGAGATTAATAACTACTCGATTGTAGCTGGAGTGGTAGCTAGACAACAGGAGTTCGAGGTGATTCACTCGCATGATTGGCTTACTTATCCGGCAGGAATGCATGCTAAGCAGGTATCAGGAAAGCCGTTGGTGGTGCATGTGCATGCTACTGACTTTGATAGAAGTAGGGGAAATGTAAATCCTACTGTCTACCATATTGAAAAGAGTGGTATGGATTATGCTGACTGCATTATGTGTGTGAGTGAGCTGACTCGACAAACGGTTATTCATAAATATCATCAGGATCCTAGAAAATGTTTTACGGTGCACAATGCTGTGTCGCCTATGGAACAAGAGATTCTAGACTTGGTGCCAATCAAGAATCCAAAGGAGAAAACGGTTACTTTCTTGGGACGTATTACGATGCAAAAAGGACCTGAGTATTTTGTGGAGGCTGCTCATATGGTGTTGCAACGTACGAGAAATGTACGTTTTGTGATGGCAGGTAGTGGTGATATGATGAATGCTATGATTCGACTAGCAGCTGAAAGAGGGATCTCTGATCGCTTCCACTTCCCAGGATTTATGAAGGGAAAAGAGGTGTATGAGGTGCTGAAAGCGAGCGATGTATATATCATGCCTTCGGTATCAGAACCGTTCGGTATATCGCCTTTGGAGGCGATGCAATGTAGCGTGCCAACTATCATCTCGAAACAGTCGGGATGTGCTGAAATCTTGGATAAGTGTATCAAAACAGACTACTGGGATATACATGCAATGGCGGATGCCATCTACTCTATCTGTACAAATCCAGGACTCTACGACTACTTGTGCGTAGAGGGGAAAAAAGAGGTAGACGGAATTCAGTGGGAGAAAGTGGGATACTTGGTGCGCGAACATTATGACCGAGTACTCGGGAGGTAAACCCTTACTATCATGAGTCTTGTCGACTTATGAATGATTTTCCAATGGTAGCTGAGAAGGCAAAAATATAAAAACGAAAAGGGGCATACGAAACAGACTCTCTTTGATTCTTGATAGAGGGAGGAATGGTGTTTGAAATGAACCCCACTAAAAAATAAAAATGTATGAAAACAATCTGTCTTTATTTTGAAATACATCAGATTATTCATCTGAAAAGATACCGATTTTTTAATATCGGAACCGATCATTACTATTATGACGATTATGCCAATGAACAAGGCATTGATGAGGTGGCAAACAACTCTTACATACCAGCACTGAATGCACTGATTGAAATGGCTGAAAAGGCAAAAGGGGCTTTTAAAGTAGCAATCTCTATTTCAGGGGTAGCACTTGAGCAACTTGAAGTCTACGCACCAGCTGTAGTGGAATTGTTGCATAAATTAAATGCAACAGGTTGCTGTGAGTTTCTTTGTGAACCTTATTCGCACGGGTTATCCTCTTTGGCTAATCAAGATGCATTTTGTGACGAGGTAGAGCGAATGAGAAACAAGGTGGAGCAGGTATTTGGAAAGAGACCTACCGTATTCCGCAACTCAGGATTACTCTACTCGGATGAGATAGGGGGCATAGTAGCTGATATGGGCTTCAAAGGGATGTTGATCGAAGGGGCTAAGCATGTATTGGGATGGAAGAGTCCTAACTATGTTTACCACTGTGCATACAACCCTAGCTTGAAACTGTTGTTGCGTAACTTAAAACTATCGGATGACGTTAGCTTGAGATTCTCAAACTCTAGTTGGTCGGAGTATCCTCTCTTTGCTGATAAATATATAAATTGGATTGCAGATTATCCGCATGAAGAGAAGGTGATAAACATCTTTATGGAACTCTCTTCATTGGGAATGTCACAACCATTGTATTCGAATATTTTGGAGTTCTTAAAAGCACTACCTGCTTGTGCAGCGGAACGAGGTATTACTTTCTCAACACCATCAGAGCTGTTTGATCAGGTTGATTCAGTGGGAGCGGTAGATGTACCTTATCCTATGTCTTGGAAGGATGAAGAGCGTGATATCAGCTTGTGGTTAGGTAATGTGTTGCAACGTGAAGCATTCGGAAAATTATACAGCATAGCTGACAGAGTATTGCTTTGTGGAGATAAACGCATCAAACAAGACTGGGACTATCTACAAGGAAGTAGCAACTTCCGCTTTATGAGTACCAAGAATGGGGGAGTTGAAAGAGGTCGAGGAATCTATGAATCACCTTATGATGCTTTTACCAATTATATGAATATCTTGGGTGACTTTATTTCTCGAGTGAATTCGCTTTATCCTGAGGGAATAGAGAATGAGGAGTTGAACTCATTACTTACAACAATTCGTAACCAAGGAGAGGAAATCTTAGTGCTTAATAAGCAGGTAGAGGGCCTAGAGGTGGAGTTGAAACACAAGGAGAAGCAGTTGACTAAAGTGGAAGCAGGAAAGGAACTCTCAGGAGAGAAAGCAGCTGATGCGAAACCTGTAGCTAAGAAAGCAGCGGCACCTAAGAAGGCAGCAGCAACCAAAGCAACAACTACTAAGAAGGCGGAAGCTCCTAAAGCGGAAGTCCCTAAAGCGGAAGCTCCTAAGAAAGCAGCAGCTAAAAAAGCGGCTCCCAAGAAAGCAGCAGCTAAGAAGGGAACTGAGGAATAAGAGTAGTCAAGAGTAATTTTGACATACTATTGAATAGAAGAAGGCATCTGGGGAATACTCTTGGATGCCTTCTTTTGGTTCTATCTCTTTGACGATTAAAAAAGAGGAAAGGATTGATGTGAATTTTTGTATCCCAATGGAGCTTCTTTGATTTTAAAGAGTATATTTTCCAAAGAGTTCAATGTTTTGCTATCAGCCAAAATTTTGATTGGATAGCAATGTTTAAAACGATTGCTGGCCACTAAAAAGAGCACGAATGATTCTATCTATCTGATGCTTGATAGCTTGCTGAGAGTTCTTAAAAAAGGGTTTCTCTTTTTGATGGCTAATGATTTTTGATAAGCTCAATTATTGCTGTCCGGTGAAAAATGGTGCGAGTCATTATATTGTCTGATAATCAATAAGTTGCTGAGATTCCTTAAAAATGGGCTTGTCTTTTCATTGGCTAATGATTTTGTAAGAAACTCAACAGAATATACCTAAATTGAAGCTTATTTACTCTCTAATAGATTCTGTTTATAGGAATATCAAGCGTTTTCTAACGGATTCAGCTTTATTGGAGAGCAATCGTTAGAATAGGTTCTCAGAAGTTGGCCGTTGAATGGATGGGGCTCAATAGCTTCGTTTTATTTGCTCAAAACAACCTGAATTTTTGTAGAAACAAAAGCAGTAATAGGATCTTTTAATAGGTTGAATATTACAAATTAAGCGCCCATTCATACTCGGAAGAGTGTTGATGGGCGCTTGGTTATTTAGCGTAATCGAAGGATATCACCTACTTGGGGTTGTCCATCGATAAGAATGTTTTTGTTGTACTTATAGAGGTTCTTGAGTTGCATACCATACTTTTGGGAGATGCTATAGAGTGACTCCCCCTCGCGTACTACGTGTACAATATTCTCCTTTTTAGCTCGCCTGTTCTTTGCCTCGATGTAGAGGATATCTCCACTGCTGATGACTGGATTTTTAGGTAAATCGTTGTATTTGCGAAGCTTTTTCTGACTGAGGTCAAACTCTTTGGCAATGGATTTGAAGTTATCTTCGGGACGAACAATGATGTAAAGTAGTTCGTTGGCCAAATAGGTTTGGTGGGGATTGGGGTACTCCTTCATCCATTTGATTCCTGCATGGGTATCGTACTTATGGAGGTTGTAGAGCTCAATGATTTCAATGAGTCGGTAGGCATAACGGGGGTCGGTGGCATATCCTGCCTTTTTTAATCCGTGTGCCCATCCTTTGTAGTCAGTTATCTTTAGCTTGAAAAGACTGGCATAGCGTGAGCGTCCTGCTAAGAACTTGGAGTGATCTTCATAGGAGGATTTGGGGTGCTTATAGGAGCGAAAACATTCGTTGGGTGCATCGTCTGTATGGCGTACGGTAGGTCCCTGCCAATCGTTCCCACACTTGATGCCAAAGTGGTTGTTGGAGCGAGTTGCTAATTTACTCTTGCCTGCGCCTGACTCTAATAATCCTTGTGCTAGGGTGATGCTGGCAGGAATGTGGTAGCGTTTCATCTCAGTGATGGCTAACTCCTTATATTGATGGATGTAGGATTCATACTGCTTGTTGCGGGTTTGAGCAGGTAGTGTATGGTTGCATAGTAAGAGAGTACAGCAAATAAGTGCTTTGTAGAGGGGGTAGGTGAGCTTTTTTATCATAAAAGAGTGAAATCTGTAGTTTCTTTTTTTGTGTGAAGTTTATCGTAATTAAAAAGGAGACAATCATTTACGGGCAAATTTACAATAATTTGTTTGGATTTTAAAGGGATAGGTGTGATTTCAGCCAATCTTTGATAATATCTGTGATGGATAGGTATGGGGAAGGATTAAAGCGATGTTTTGAAACAAACAACTCTTTTATAGTGGTACAGGCTATATGAAAATATTGCTGTTTGGTAAAAAAGGGAACGAATCATTGTATCATCGGAGAATCAATCGCTTGCTGAGATTCCTTAAAAAGGCTCTTCTCCTTATCATTGGCAGATGTTTTTTAAGAAACTCAACAGAATATATCTAGGTTGAAGTTTATTTGCTCTCTAATGGATTCTATTATAGGGAAATCAATCGATTTTCTAAAGGCACTAAGTTTTATCGGACAGCAATAGTATAAAAACTACGATACACATCCTATCGCCTATGGAAAGCGATAAGATGTGTATCGTAGTTGCTCTTTATAAAGGGAGCAATTCAGAGAGGGGTTGTCTAGGCTGGTCTAGCTATTTAAAAGTCGTTTGACTCTCAAACGTCTCTCCTGCCTCGGTATGGTCTAGCTATTGCTATGAACCAACCTCTGTGACTCAATACTTCTCTGTAAAAGTATTTAGATCCCGATAAGAATGGTCTTTTATCTAGCGAATGGCTTCTCGGATGCGTACCAATTTGGTGAGCAATGGTTCCATTAGGTCGAGTTGAAGCATATTGGCTCCATCACTTTTAGCTACGCTAGGATTGGTGTGAGTCTCGATAAAGAGCCCATTCACTCCTACGGCAACGGCTGCTTTGGCAACGGTTTCGATGAGTTGGGGCATACCGCCAGTCACTCCTGATGTTTGGTTGGGTTGTTGCAAGGAGTGGGTTACATCCATAATAACAGGGTGTCCAAAGCTTTGCATTTGAGGGATGCCTCGGTAGTCTACCACTAAGTCTTGGTATCCAAAGGTGGTACCTCGTTCGGTAAGCATCACTTGGTTGTTGCCTGCTTCTATCACCTTGTCAGCAGCAAAGCGCATGGCATCGGGTGAAAGGAATTGTCCCTTTTTGATATTGACTATACGTCCCGTCTCTGCAGCAGCTACTAGCAAATCAGTTTGGCGACAAAGAAAGGCTGGGATCTGCAAGATGTCGACATAAGGGGCAGCCATACGAGCCTCTTCGGCAGTATGGATATCAGTTACCACGGGAATGTGAAAGGTCTCTCTTACCTTTTCAAGGATGCGCAGTGCCTTCTCATCTCCAATGCCTGTGAAAGAGTCTAGGCGTGAGCGATTGGCCTTTTTGTAGGATCCTTTGAATACATAAGGGATGCCAAGCTTTTGGGTGATGTTTAGACTCTTTTCTGCAATGTGTAGAGCCATCTCTTCGCCTTCGATGACACAAGGTCCAGCAAGGAGGAAGAAGTTATCGGACTGGGTGAGTTGTTCTATTTGGATCATATAAATGGATGGATTAGATAGTAATTATTTCGTTTTATAAATGATATGGTAGCAGGAATTTGTCACCTTTTCTCTTTTAGCAAGGAATGATGAAATTCAGAGCTTCAGGCAAGATGCACACCTCTAGAGGGAAGTGTTGCTCCATGATGCGTCCATCTAGGCTTACGATGGCATTTTGTGCACGTAGTACTTTTACCTTGCGTGTGCGGTAGGGTTTTACTACCTTCTTGAGGTTGAGTAGGCGCCCTCTTGAGAGCATCCAAAGTCCTACGAGCAGTTCTTTAAGGTCGGGTCTCTGTACCACAGACACGTCAAGCCATCCGTTGTAGGGAACGGCACTAGGAGTTAATCCATATCCTCGAGAGCTTCCTATGCAGACGGTCATGATGCGTCCACGAATGTGCTCATCATTGATGCGTAGGTGGGTGCGGTGTAGTTTGCGTTGAAAGAGTAGCAAGAAGAGTGAGGCTAAAAAGGAGAGGGTGCGTGTACCCCAAAATCGGCGTGTGCCGTTTGATATCTGTACGATGCGTGCTCCTAGTCCGATGTAAAGTGCATTGACAAAGTAGCGGAAGATGTGCTTCTTGTCGTCAAAATAGCGACAGGTTCCTACATCTATTTTGCGGATACGTCTCTTCTTAATCCATTCGATTGACTGCTTGTAGTTCTCTCTCTCTATTCCCCAATAGCGAGCGAAATCATTGCCTATACCATTGGGGATGATACCCAATGCCACATTTGTTTTGTCTGGAGTAGATGCGTTCATGATGCCATTAACGGCATCGTTTAGGGCACCATCACCTCCTACAATGACAATGGTTTGGTATCCGTTATTGACCAGTGTGGTGGTCAATCGTTCTACCGATCCAAATCCTTCGGATTGTACATAGTCAAAGTCAATGTTTTGGCTCTCCATATAGCTACGGATTTCATCCCACCTTTTTTGAGTCTTGCGACTTCCTGCTTTGGGGTTGTATATGACGCCCCATTTGTTTGGTTCTACAGCCATTTTATTTTATTATTCTAGTTGAATATATTTTTGTTATGATGAAAAACAGTTGAGTTGATTCTCTAAAAATAGGGCTCCGAAGAGCTTCTCTCTATATATGCGTTACGAGCTTGGATTAAATGATCCTTCTCATTTAGGTAGATAATGGATGTATAGCTACCGGTAGTTCTCTGTGACTTTTATAGAGGTCTCTTTTAGATAGGATTGTTTGAAGGGGTTATTTACTCTTGTTCAAACCATTTGATAACACTCTCTACTCGTTGCTCCAAGGGTTGCATAGCATCTATCCAATGGATGGTGAATCCTCGTCTTTCCATTCCTCTGAACCAGGTCATTTGTCGCTTTGCAAATTGATGGATGGCTACCTCTAGCCCCTGAAACATTTGGTCATAGGTAAGCTCTCCAATGACATACTGGGTGAGGTATTTATACTCAAGTCCGTAGTAGATAAGATTTTCGGGGGGAATACCTTGTGCCAACAGAGCCTCTACCTCTTCTACCATACCCTCTTTAAGTCGTTGTTTGAGTCGTTTGGTAATCTTCTCTCTCCGCTCTTCTCGGTCGATATGTACCCCTATGATTAGACTATTTAGGGTGGGAAACTCACGTTGTTGTAGAGGGTGTTGTAGGTAGTACTCCTCTATCTCGATGGCTCGGATGGCTCGCTTAACCGTATCTACATCGGTCGTATTGTGTAACTTTTTATAGCTTCTTAATTGTTCTGTAAGTTGGCTAAGTGAGTGGTGAGCTAGTTTCTCTCTTAGTGGTTGGTTCTCGGGTACAGGAAGCAGTTGGTATCCTTTGAGTACCGATTCGATGTACATACCAGTTCCTCCGCAAAGGATGGGTGTTTTCTGTTTGGCCACCACTTCTTGGTAGGCTTTGAGAAAGTCACGTTGATACTCAAATAGGTTGTATTTGTAACCAGGCTCGGCTATGTCGATGAGGTGGTAGGGGATGGGTGTTCCTTGTACGTTGTAGTCAATTAGGTCTTTCCCTGTGCCCAAATCCATCTGTTTGTAGATTTGTCGGCTATCTCCACTGATAATCTCGCTCTTTAATTGATAGGCTACAGCTGCTGCTACGGTTGTTTTCCCTGAGGCAGTGGGTCCTAGAATTGTGATTAAATCATACTTTGCCATCTGGTTTTTCTTCTTTTATGCACAAAGGTAATTAATTAGTGTAAGAGAGTGTGCATAATCTTCGTAAAAAGAGTAACAAAAAAGGGGGAACTTTATTTGTAGTGTGAGGGTGTTTTTTGTTTTTTACAAGGTGACTCGATATTGTCGATATCATTCGTTTTTGAATGATCCCTTCTAGCTTGCTCTCAAGCCTTGATCATTAGCCCACGAAAATACAAATCTCTTTTAAGGAGTATCAGCAAACTGTTGATAATCAGATTGCATAATGGCTCATTCCTTTTTTTTTGAATAAGCATGGCTCACCCAAAGTTGTGGAATGGTATTCTAACCATCTTATTTGATAAGGATAAGCAGCAGGGGGTAGAATGAAAAAAGGTTGCTCCACGAGTAGAGCAACCTTTTTGTTATTTGTTAATGGTTTTCTGTATCTACAGATTATGCCATTACGACGCGAGCCATTTCACAAACTTTGTTTGAATAACCCCACTCATTGTCATACCAAGATACAACTTTAGCGAAGTTGCTATCCAAAGAGATACCAGCATTAGCATCGAAGATAGAAGTCAAAGCGCAACCTACGAAGTCAGTAGAAACTACTGCATCTTCAGTATAACCAAGAACACCTGCCAATTCGCCTTCAGAAGCTTCTTTCATAGCAGCACAGATTTCAGCTTTAGTAGCTGCTTTCTCTAATACTACAGTCAAGTCTACTACAGAAACGTCAGAAGTAGGAACGCGGAATGCCATACCTGTCAATTTGCCGTTCAATTCTGGCAATACTACACCTACAGCTTTAGCAGCACCTGTAGAAGAAGGGATGATGTTTTCTAGGATACCACGACCACCTCTCCAGTCTTTCTTAGAAGGACCGTCAACTGTTTTTTGAGTTGCAGTAGCAGCGTGAACTGTAGTCATCAAACCTTTTACGATACCGAACTTGTCGTTCAATACTTTCGCGATAGGAGCCAAACAGTTAGTTGTACAAGAAGCGTTAGATACGATATCTTGACCTGCATATGTTTTGTGGTTCACACCATAAACAAACATAGGAGTAGCATCTTTAGAAGGAGCAGAAAGGATAACTTTCTTAGCACCTGCTTGGATGTGTTTGCGAGCTGTAGCGTCATCCAAGAAGAAACCTGTAGACTCAACAACTACGTCAGCACCTACTTCGTTCCATTTCAAGTTAGCTGGATCCATCTCTGCAGTCAAACGGATTTTGTTACCGTTTACAACTAAACAGTTACCTTCGATTTGGATATCGCCTTCAAAACGACCGTGTACTGAATCATATCTTAGCATATAAGCCAAATAGTCAGCATCTAGCAAGTCGTTAATACCTACGATTTGGATATCGCTACCAAAGTTTTTTACAGCAGCACGGAATACCATACGGCCGATACGGCCGAAACCGTTAATACCTACTTTAATCATTTTGTTTTTAAATTTTAAAGGTTTTGTAATATAGTCTGTAAACTATTTTATTTTTAAAATGTTCCTCTACTAAAGCAATAGCATAAAGAAGAAGTGATGCAAAAATAAGAATTTGTTTTAAAATTACACATAGAAAACCGCTTAAAATTTAAAAAAATGGGAAAAACGACTTTTTTAGAAGAGTTCAAAGCTTTTGCAATGAAGGGGAACGTGGTAGAATTAGCTGTAGGGGTTGTTATTGGAGGGGCATTTGGAAAAATTGTATCTTCATTGGTGAGTGACATTATTATGCCTGTTGTCGGCTTGATAGTCGGTGGGGTGAACTTTACCGATTTAAAATGGCAACTTACGCCGGCTGAAGTGGTAGATGGGGTGGAGAAGGGGGCTGTGACGCTCAATTATGGAAACTTCTTGCAAGTTTCGTTCGACTTCTTCATTATTGCTTTTTCTATTTTCCTCTTTGTACGATCTATTAATAGGCTTTCTAAGAAGAGAAATGAGGAGGCCTCTTCTCTACCTCCTGCGCCAGCAGTGAAGGCCTCGAATGAAGAGTTGTTGCTAAGTGAAATACGCGATTTGTTGAAAGAAAAGGGGTAATCGACGAGTTTTGTTTTATTTGCAAAGGTGTCAAAGTTATAATATTTTAAAAAAAGAGTCTCAGAGGTGGGAAGTTCAATATCGTGGGCTGTTTTTTCTATATTTGTGCAAGCAAATGATGTTATGAATTTTCACAGTTTAAGATACGATCCTCTTATTTATCTGACATGAGATTTACTGACTTTCCCCCTTGGAACTCTATCTGTGGTAGAAGAGTCTACGTTTTTGATTCCTACCTCTTGTAACTCAGGTATTGGATGGGTGTTTAAAGGTATCTCTCTATGAATAGATAGTTATAAATAGATGGAGGAGACTTTTTTGGATGAATCTAAATCTCGACGAGTAAAAAATGGCATAGCTCTTTGCTTTTCCGAAATAAAACAAAAAAAAAGAGATTATGAACAACTATTTGATGAGTACGCTAGCTGTTATAGGTTTGAGTACAAGTCTATTAGCAAACCCATCCTCTACCAAGGAGGTGCGAATTAAGTTGATTGAGACTAGCGATGTACATGGGATTTTTTTTCCCTATGACTTCATTGTTCGAAAAGAGCTGGGTGGAGGGCTTCCACGGGTTTCCTCCTATATGAAAGAGCAGCGAAAGGAGTTTGGTGAGAATTGCATCTTATTTGACAATGGTGATATTCTACAAGGACAGCCTTCTGTCTATTATTACAACTTTATAGATACGTTGTCAACTCACTTAGCTGCCGATGTAATGAACTATGTGGGATATGATTTAGGGAATATAGGGAATCATGATATAGAGACGGGTTCCCAAGTCTATAATCGCTGGAAAGAGGAGTGTAATTTCCCCATATTGAGTGCCAATACACTTCATAAAGAGAGTAATTCTCCCTATTTTAAGCCTTATGTTTTGTTTGAAAAAGAGGGAGTGAAGATAGCTATATTGGGTATGGTAACTCCTGCAATACCCTGCTGGTTGCCTGAGCAGTTGTGGCAAGGTATGAGGTTTGAAGATATGGAAGCATCGGCAAGATACTGGGTGAAGATTATTGAAGAGCAGGAGAAGCCTGACTTCTTAATAGGTCTATTCCATGCTGGTAAATCGGGTAGCTATTTGGGCTCTATTGCGGAGAATCCCTCGTTGGAGGTAGCAAAAAGAGTACCAGGATTTGATGCGGTTTTTATTGGTCATGACCACGAACTGGCATGTATGAAGATAACCAATGAGGTGGGGGAGAAAGTGCTTTTTTTAAATCCTGGTTACGGTGCTAATCATGTCTCTACTGCTACGCTATGCGCCTCTCTGAAAGATGGCAAGGTGGTTAAAAAAACGGTTGTAGGTGAAAATGTTGAGATGAGCAAATATCCTATTGATGCTGACTATATGGCTCACTTTGAGAAACAATATAAAGACTCTAAGGAATTTGTTTCTAAGAAAATTGGCCATATCGATCGAACTATATCAACAAAAGAGGCCTATTTTGGATCTTCAGCCTTTATTGATTTGACTCATCAGCTCCAACTGGAAATATCAGGTGCTGAAATCTCTTTAGCTGCACCGCTCTCTTTCTCTAGTGAAATAGCGGAAGGAGATATCTTTGTCAGTGACATGTTTAACCTCTATAAATATGAAAACATGCTTTATGTGATGAGTATTAGTGGCAAAGAACTTAAAGGTTTATTGGAATTTTCGTATGCGAAATGGATCAATCAGATGACCTCGCCTGAAGACCATATGTTGCTCTTTAAGGAGCCTCTAACAGAGGAGGGAAAAGCTCGCTTGGCTAATGCTAATTATAATTTTGACTCGGCAGCAGGAATCAACTATACGGTGGATGTAACCAAACCCGTCGGCGAAAGAGTAAAGGTGTTGGGCATGAGTAACGGTGAGCCTTTTGATGAAAGTCGTTACTACCGTGTGGCTGTAAACTCATTCCGAGGAAATGGAGGAGGTGACCTATTGGTTAAAGGGGCATCTATTCCTAGCGAAGAGTTGTCAGGACGAATTATTTCGTCTACAGAGAAGGATTTACGCTATTACCTCATAGGACACATTGAAAAGTTGAAGAACCTATCACCTGTGAAGAATGACAATTGGCGTTTTATTCCGGAAGAGTGGGTTATTCCAGCAGCTAAAAGAGATTACAAATGGCTCTTTGGAACTGATAAACCTTAAGGTATACCGAGCAGAAAAGAGAGTGTGATCATTCGCTCATACCTAAATAGCAGGTTTTAGATTGGTAGCTTATAATCGTATCATTTTGTCCGTAAGGATAAACTGTATGGTTATAAGCTATTTATCTTTATCTTCGTGCGAGTAAAAAAAGTCTTATACTGTAGAAAAATAGGAAAAATTGCACTATTTTTGCAGGCGAAAAAGAGAATCTCCAATGGGGTTTGAACCGTTTTGATAGGTTTGAACATTGGGTGCTTGTTTAAATAATACAATTGAGATTGAAGAGATTACGAAGTAGTATTTTATCAATAGGTCTACTAACGTTGTTTTTGACCTATGAAGTGAGCCTTACAATGTTTGCCCACGTGCACGTTGTGAATGGCTTTCATTTGGTACACTCTCATCCCTCTTCTAAAAGACACACCCACCCCTTAACCCAATTGGTCACCATTGCCTATCTTCAGGCATTCCATGCCGAAGAGGCTCTTCCTACTTTCTCTATCCAACCTCTTCAGGTTCTTCTGTATGAGGCTGAAATACCCCTGCGTACAGCGATTTCTCTTGCTACTCCGCACTATAACTATTCGTTACGTGCACCTCCCATCTCTTGTTAATTAGATTCTTGTACGGTTAGAATTAACCGAACTTGCTGCCAATGTTAGGCCAGCGTGTCAAACGCTCTCTTCCAACTTGGCTAGAATCAAAATTCCTGCTGCCAATGGCGTGCGATTGGTGGCCCCTTTGGTCTACCTCTATCTCTCTACGCTCTGTTTGTGAGCTGTGGATAGGTGTGAGCGAGGGTAGCCCATTGTTTCAATGATATTAATAAAAGTACCTGGTCGCTTCCGTTCAGATCCTGAATAGCTTGATTACTAAGTATATCTCATTCCATTAAGAGTGAGATAGAGCTGTTTTGCTAGAAAGAATCGTGGATACCAGATAATAAGAAGAATGAGAGAAAATGAGATTATTACTACTCCCTATACTGTTTTTTAGCAGCCTATGTGCTGCAGCTGCTCCGCATAAGAATGTATCAGATTTGTTTAATAACGAGCTATGTGAACTCTCTGAAACAGAGATTCTGTCGTGTGATAATGTGCCTAAGAGAGGTGGAAACGCTTTGGTAGGACATGTGATAGAGGAGCGTACCGAGAAAGATTTGCCCTTTGCTACCGTACTCATTGTGGAGACGGGGATGGGGGCAATCACCAATGACCAAGGACGCTTTTCATTTAAAGAGGTTGCTGTGGGTGAATATACCCTCAGGGTACAGTTGTTAGGCTATGCTACTCAAGAGAAGCGTGTGCGCATAACGAATGATGAGACACCCGATATTCACTTCCTTTTGGAAGAGGAGGGGATTGTAACTGATGAGGTGGTGGTTTCTGCCAATCGAAATGCTACTACTCGCCGCATGGCACCTGTCGTGGTAAATGTGCTGAATGCCAAACTGTTTGAGTCGGTAAACTCGACTGACTTGTCGAAAGCACTCAACTACCAATCGGGGCTTCGTGTGGAGAATAATTGCCAAAATTGTGCCTTCCCTCAAGTGCGTATCAATGGCTTGGAGGGACCTTACTCACAGATTTTATTTAATAGCCGTCCCTTGGTAAGTGCTCTTTCGGGTGTTTATGCTTTGGAACAGATACCTGTAAATATGGTGGAACGCATTGAGGTGGTACGCGGAGGAGGCTCGGCACTATTTGGTGCCAATGCCGTAGGGGGAACCATCAATATCATCACCAAAGATCCTGTCAACAATTCGTTTCAGGTATCGAGTCTGTTCTCCAATTTGGATGGAAAATCGTGGGAGCAGCATGTGGGTGCCAATGCTTCGCTGGTGTCGGAAGATAACAAGTATGGCATCGCCTTTTACCAATCTTATCGCAACCGCAACCCCTATGATGCCGATGGGGATGGATTCTCGGAGATAGGAAAACTTACTGCACACACTTTTGGATTGCGCTCGTACTACCGTCCTACGCAGTTTAGTAAATTGGGCCTCGAGTATCATACCACCAACGAGTTTAGACGTGGAGGAAATGAGTTTGATAAAGAGCCTCACAATACCGATATAACTGAACAAACCAAACACATCATCAACAGTGGGGGTGTGAATTACGACCTCTTTTTGGGTGAGTACAAACACAAAATCTCTCTCTTTGGATCGATGCAGCATGTAGACCGAAATAGCTATTACGGAGCGCAGCAAGATGAAAATGCTTACGGGCAGACCAACGATTTGACTTGGGTAGCTGGAGGAATGTATGTCGGTAATTTCGATAGGATGCTCTTTTCGCCTGCCACGTTTACTGCTGGGTTGGAGTATCAGGAAAACAGACTGCACGATGTGATGAAGGGCTATAATCGTGATATGTGTCAGGATGTACGCATAGCGAGTGCTTTTGCCCAAAATGAGTGGAAGATGCGTTACTTTACTTTCTTGGCTGGTTTTCGGGTAGATGCACACAACTTGATTGATAAGCCTATTGTAAGTCCTCGTTTGAATCTGCTCTACAAGCCTACCGATAATTTACAAGCTCGGGCTACGTGGTCTACTGGTTTTCGTGCACCACAAGCTTATGACGAAGATCTTCACGTTACTGCCGTAGGAGGTGAGGGAGTGGTGATCCTCCTAGCAGAAGATTTAAAACCCGAACGTTCGAACAGCTTCAGTGCTTCGGTTGATTGGACGGCAAATGTAGGCCCTTTCCAAACCAATCTCTTGTTAGAGGGATTTTATACCCGATTGGATGATGTCTTCTACCTCCAGTCGATTGGAGCAGATGGTTCTGGATACACCATCCGTGAGCGTAGAAATGGAAGTGGGGCTCAGGTTTATGGACTCAATATCGATGGCAAGATAGCTTATGGAAATAGGGTTTCGTTGCAAACGGGATTTACGGTTCAACGCAGCCGTTACAGTGAGTACACCCATTGGAGTGAAGATGAGACAGTCAGTCCTATAAAAAACATGACTCGTACTCCCAATAACTACGGCTATTTTACCTTAACCGCTTCGCCTGTCAAGCGTTTTGATCTCTCGCTATCGGGTGTCTATACTGGGCAGATGTATGTGCCTCACTTTGCACCAAATAGAGAGGCTATTCCCGATGGATGTGAATATATCTACATTAAAAAAGATGAGATGGTGAAGAGCCCTAGCTTCTTTGAACTGAATATGAAATTGAACTACACCTTTGTGCTAAGCGACCACTTGAAGATGCAGCTGAATGGGGGGGTGCAAAATATATTCAACGCCTTCCAAAAGGATTTGGATAAGGGTGGTTTTAGAGATTCTGGATATTTCTACGGACCCACTTCGCCTCGCTCATTCTTTATCGGTGTGAAGTTTATGAATTAACCCTGCTTGTTTGTGGTGGTTGTGTCTGACTCTCTCTTTGGTACACAAAGGAGGTAACGACACACGATCGACAAGCTAACAAAGTCTATCTGATTCTCTCTTTATCCTTACTGATGAGGCTAAAGAGAGAATTCGTGTAAAAGAGAGATTGCTGTTTGCTAAAACTTAATATTGCTGTCCGATAAAACTTAATGCCTTTAGAGAATCACTTGATTTTCCTATATATAGAATCTATTGGAGAGTAAATAAGCTTCAATTTAGGTCTATTCCGTTGAGTTTCTTACAAAATCATTAGCCAATGAAAAGAGAAGCCCCTTTTTAAGGAATCGAAGCAACGCATTGATTATCAGATGACATAACGACTCGTACCATTTTTGCCGGACAGCAATAAAAACTTAACCCAACTGTAAGCGTCTCCACGGTTCTACCTTGCTTCTCTATTTCTAGTATCTTACCTTTGCTCCGTATTAAAATTTATTAGTGTCCGCTAAACTTTATCGCTAAATCATAAAATTAGGGCTGGTATCTTGACTAGATATCAGCCCTAAATGTTACTTTTATTTTTAACCACAAAAACTTAAGTAACATGAGCAAAAGTACACATTTCTTCGGACATCCGATCTATGGTCAGTTAGTAAAATGTCTTGAATAAGGAAAATATAATAGAAATCAGTAGCAAAGATGGAGGCGAGAGGTATGTAGTATCCATCCGAATTCTGCCGTATTTTTCTTCTCTTTTTTCTTTCCGACTTTTGTATTCAAAAAAAGCTATGTTTAATTTGAATGAAAACAATCGTCTCGTTATTAGTCATACTAGTACTGATATGCGCAAAGGAGTTGACACTCTTTGTGGTGAGATTCGCCGTTTTAGTTTAGAACCCACTAATGGTGATGTTTATATTTTTGTTGGCCGCTCTCGTAAAGTTATGAAGCTGCTTCATTGGGAGCGAGGTGGCTATGTAGTTTACTATAAGCGTTTGGCTCAAGGGAGATTCCATTCCAAGATATTTCTAAAAGATGGCAGTGGATTTCGTTCTATAAGATGGGATGAATTAGTTCTTCTTATGGAAGGTATTTCCCCTAAGGTTGTTAGAA
>JBOFMR010000106.1:0-63742 GCA_051658485.1 Phocaeicola sp. | reverse complement strand
TTTTTTTAATCAACACTTAACTAAGTTATTAAGAGAAGAGTTGTACCTTTGCAAGGTTGTTTAAACAATAATTATATGATAGAACAATTTAGTTTTGATATCCAATTAATCTTTGCCATTCTAAATGGAAAAGTATCAGCAGCAATAAATCGTAAATTAAGTCGTAATTTCAGGCTGAATAATATTGAAATAACACCTGAGCAGTGGACTGTCCTTCTTTTTCTTTGGGAGAGAGATGGAGTAACACAACAAGAGCTCTGCAATGCTACATTCAAAGATAAGCCTAGTATGACTCGTTTAATTGACAATATGGAGAAACAGCACCTTGTTGTTCGTATATCAGATAAAAACGACCGAAGAACAAACCTGGTTCATCTCACCAAAACAGGAAAGGACTTAGAAGAGAAAGCGCGATTCATTGCGAATAAAACATTGAAAGAAGCACTCAAAGGCATTACATTAGACGAATTGACTGTAAGCCAAAAAGTTTTGCGAAAGATCTTCACAAATACGAAAGACTAAGAATCTATTTGATTTTTAGTCTTTTGCATTCAATATCATCCAACCCTATTTCTACTCTCACAGAAATAGAAGAACAGATTGTCTGGTATAGAAAGATAAGGTCAGCAGCAAGAAGAGAAATCTAAAACCCAAAAGAGGCTCTAACTATTTAAATAAAGCCTTAAGCCTGAAACTTTTTTTGTATAATAGTATGACACGGATATTTGTAGGTTGTAACAAAAATCAAACAAAGTAGCCCAAAATCATAGAATCACTATCACAGACCACCTTAAAGTCGTATCTATTCGTTTTTTTTTTAAAAATAATTTCCATTCTAGAAGAATTATGCTTTAATTTGCGAATAGGAATAAAACAATCTATTTAAAAAATACACACATGAAAAGCTTATTGAAAAATTTGGGACTAATTATGATGATTACCGGTGCCGCTATTTTTATTGGACTATTTTGCACAGATAGTGCAGCTATCAACAACAACGCCGTTCTAGGTGGTACTGTTGCGCTAGTTATATCAGGACTCATTGTTTACATTATAATGAATAAACAAATCACTGAATAAAAATCTATTTTGATAGAATAAAAAAAACCAGAACAATGTTCTGGTTTTTTTTATTCTATCAAAAGGCTTAATTACTCCACCTCTGGTGTTATCAACTTGTAGCCCTTTCCATGGATGTTGATAATTTCTATAGAATCATCTTCTTTCAAGTGCTTACGAAGCTTAGTAATGTAAACATCCATACTTCTTGCATTGAAATAATTATCGTCAATCCAAATAGTCTTCAAAGCAAAATCACGTTGAAGAATTTCATTTGCATGCTGACACAACAAGCCCAATAGTTCAGACTCTTTTGTAGTAAGTTTAGTAGCTACTCCATCAATAGCCAATACTTGCTTTTGCGTATCAAAAGTAAAACGACCTATTTTATAGATACTATTCTCTTTACTTTTCTTACCACGCACACGACGCAAGATAGCCTCAATACGGAATGTCAACTCTTCCATACTAAATGGCTTTGTTATGTAATCATCAGCACCGATCTTAAAGCCCTCCAAGATATCTTCTTTAAGCGTTTTAGCTGTCAAGAAAATAATTGGAATTTGAGCATTTACAGCACGAATTTCCTGTGCCAATGTAAAGCCATCTTTTTTAGGCATCATAACATCAAGCACACACAAATCGAACTTCTCTCTTAAAAAGGTTTTGTAACCTACTTCCCCGTCTGGGCAAAGTTCTGCAGAATAACCCTTCGCCTGCAAATACTCTCTCAATAACATGCCAAGATTCTCATCATCTTCGCACAATAAGATACGCAATTTATCATCCATACTATACATTTTTTATTAATGGTAATACTATTATGAATTTAGTTCCTACATTCAATTCACTTTCTGCACGAATTACTCCCTTGTGGTCGTGAATGATTTTCTTCACATAAGCAAGCCCCAAGCCAAAGCCTTTTACATCATGCAAATTTCCTGTATGAACCCTATAAAATTTCTCAAATATTTTCTTTACATTCTCTTTCTTAATCCCAATTCCATTATCTTCTATAGAGATATAGAACTTTCCTGACTCATTCCAAGTATCCACAGAAAGTAAGAGTTCCCCCTCTGCTTTTCTATATTTAACCGCATTGTCTAAGATATTGAAGATCACATTTGTAAAATGCATCTCATCTACAAATATATAAGGGTCGTCTGCATTTAAATTAGCAGCAATCTTCCCATTATACTTCTCCACTTTCAATGCAAATGTTTTTATAACCCCCGAGATTATCTCATTTCCATTAAACTCTTTCATTTTCAGAACAGCTTTTTGTCTTTCAAACATAGACATCTGCAAGACCTTCTCTACCTGAAAACGCAAACGTTTCGTTTCATCATTAATAACACCTGATATGTGCTGAAACATAGCAGGAGACTTCCCAACAGCAGGATCTTTCAACATCTGAGCAGCCAATGAAATCGTAGAAATAGGCGTCTTAAACTCGTGCGTCATATTATTTATGAAATCATTTTTGATTTCAGTCAATTTCTTCTGCCTAAATATAATATAAATAGTGAAAGTAAAAGTGACCAACAACACCAACGTAAAAATAATAGAAGGTATCATAAACGTCACTGAACTGTATATATAACTATCCAGCGTTGGGAAATGCACATTCACCACTCCCATTCGAGATGGTGGATCATTTTTAAACAACACCCTTGTATATACTTGGCCTCCCCCATCATGCACAAAATCAGGACAATGATAAACCTCTATCCCATCTCGGTCTGACACTGTAAAATGATAAGGTATTTCAATTCCATTATTTAATAACTCTGCCTGTAAAAAATAGTCCAACTGTTTGAAGTTCACTCGCGCTCCAAGCGGCCTATCACTAGCCGTATAAAGAATGCTATAAACCACTTCATCAAGCAGTGCCCGTTGATAAACATATCGATCTTTGACCACCTCTTGCAACGCCCTTGACGTTTGTGGAATATTTTTTCCAGTAGAGATTATAGCCTTAGGCACATTAGATGGGCGAGTCGTATTTAACTTCATTTTCAACTCAAACGAAGAAGAGTTATTATTTAAAGTATTTTTCCCTAACCCAACACGATTCATATAATGAAAGTTTGGCATAGAATCCAACAAAAGAGAATCAGCTACACTATAAGACTGTTGAGAAGCTTTTTCTGTAGCTTCCACATCTGCCTCCAAATACTTTTTCGTTTCCACCAATTCTACATTCCGACAAGCCTGAGCTAAACTACGCTGAACAGATTCGTCGAATTGTCCCCTGCGCATCTTAACCATCTCCTCTATGTAGCTAACTTGCAAATAAAGCAAACTTAGAAAAGAGAGACCCATTACAGTTCCTAATATCCAAATGGTCGTTTTCTTCATATCGACAAAAATACAGATGTTAATTTTAACAACATAGTGAATTAACTTAAATTAAAAACACATTCTTTATTATTAACAAAATAAGAACTCCGACACATAAATAACAAACAGATATGATGTTTTGTTTACGGAATAGATAAAAAAAAACATAATAAGAAAATGTTTTTTTTAGCTGAAGGCATTTTTTTATTTAGAAAAATCGAAATTAAAATAGCATGGATAGATCAAAACAGACACATCCATGCTATTTACACAAACAAACTAACGAACTAATCTTCTTTTTCTTCCTCTTCAAACGCTTTCATTAATTTCTCTTGAACGTCAGAAGGCACCAATTCATAACTTGCAAATTTCATAATAAAGGAAGCACGTCCACCAGTCAAAGAGCTAAGTGATGTAGAGTAAGAAGACATCTCTTTTAAAGGCACCTTAGCGATTAGTTTTTCATAACCATTCTCGCTATTCATACCTAGAATCATTCCCCGTCTTCCTTGCAAATCACTCATTACATCTCCCATTCTTTCGCTAGGTACAAACACCTCAACATCATAAATCGGTTCTAATATTTTAGGGCCTGCATTCTTGAAGGCTTCACTGAATGCATTTCGGCCAGCCAACATAAATGAAATTTCATTCGAATCTACGGGGTGCATTTTCCCATCATATACAATAACTCGAACATCGCGAGCATACGAGCCAGTCAAAGGACCTTGTTCCATGCGACTCATCACCCCTTTTAGAATAGCAGGCAAGAAACGCGTATCGATGGCACCACCTACAATACAGTTAACCATAACCAATTTACCGCCCCATTCGAGTTTCACCTCTTCAACTCCTCTAACGTTCATTTTAAACTCTTGACCGTTAAATTTATAACTATCTGGCATAGGCATTCCCTCATAATAAGGTTCTACAATCAAGTGCACTTCACCAAATTGGCCTGCTCCACCCGATTGCTTTTTGTGACGATAGTCAGCACGGGAACATTTTGTAATGGTTTCTCGATAGGGTATTTTAGGCTCTTCAAACTTAATCAAAAGTTTATCATTGTGTTCTAGACGCCATTTCAATGTACGTAAATGAAACTCTCCTTGTCCATGAACTATTATTTGCTTCAACTCTTTTGATTGCTCAATGACCCAAGTAGGATCTTCCTCATGCATGCGATGCAAAAGCACCATCATTTTTTCAGTATCTGACTCGTTCAACGGTTTTACAGCGCGAGAGTAGCGTGAGTTGGGATATTTCACAAAATTAAAACGGTGTTCACTTCCCTTTCCATTGAGTGTATTTCCTGTTTTTACATCTTTAAGCTTCACTGTACAGCCAATATCACCTGCTCTAAGTTCTTGAACTGCAATTCGATTGGCACCCGCACAAACAAAAATCTGGGCCATACGCTCTTTAGAGCCTCGATCTACATTCATTAAATCATCCCCCTCTTTGACCACTCCACTCATCACTTTAAAATATTGAACACCACCAATGTGTGGTTCAATAGCTGTTTTAAAGAAGTAGAGAGAGGTAGGAGCGTTTGAATCAGGGTTTACCACTTCACCGCGCGTATTATGCACTTGTGGCATTTGATCCACAAAGGGAACTACATTTCCTAAAAATTCCATCAGACGTCCAACACCCATATCTTTTCCTGCACAAACACAGAATACAGGGAACATTCCTCTAGCTGCCAATCCCTTGCGAATACCTTCGCGCATCTCCTCCTCGGTTAAAGATTCCGATTCAAAGAACTTCTCCATCAGATCTTCATCATTTTCTGCAGCTGCCTCAACCAATCTTTTGTGCCATTCCATAGCTTTCTCTTTCTCGCTATCTGGAATCTCTTCAATAATAGGGGTACCTCCCTCGGCTCCCCATACATATTTCTTCATTAGCAAGACGTCGATTAACTCATGAAAATTGGGCCCTGTTTCTAAAGGATACTGCACAGGAACTACCTTGCTTCCATAAACAGAAGAGAGCTGTTCCAACACTAAATCATAATCACATTTTTCATTATCTAGCTGATTCACAAGAAAGATAACTGGCTTATTCAACTTTTCAGTATATCGAAAGTGGCTTTGTGTACCAACCTCAAGGCCATATTGTCCATTTAACAACAAAACAGCAGTATCAGTTACATTCAATGCACTCATTGCTGCCCCCACAAAGTCATCGCTTCCTGGACAGTCAATTATATTTAGTTTCTTATGATTCCATTCCACATGGTAAACCGTCGAAAAAACGGAGTATCCATACTCTTGTTCTACGGGGAAATAGTCACTTACTGTATTCTTAGAAGTAATTCTACCACGACGTTTTATAATACCACCCTCAAAGAGTAGAGACTCTGTGAGCGTGGTTTTACCCGATCCATCGTTGCCCAACAAGGCAATGTTCTTGATTTCATTTGTTTGATATACTTTCATAATAGACACCAATTAAATGTTAACAAATAGGTATGATTTTCACACCCTTTCCTTTTAAGTTAGCGCAAAATAGAGAATCCTTTTAACAAAAGCAATGTGAAGTCGCGTGTTACTAAACTATGTTCTGAAACATCAAGTGCGTGCCAGCACAATACAACGATGTTTCACAGTAAAAAAAAGATAAATAAAAAACACACTGTTGTAAAAATTTCTAAACATACAATTAGATCTAGCTATCACATTACTTAGCAGTAGACAGATTGTTGCTTTAAATGGTAAATAACATCCTCTTCCATCTCTTCACAATCAACAAGAAATTATCAAGCACATTTAAAAAAAACAAAGCAACTCCTCTAACAATCACTGAACGATGTAGGTCTAAACCATCCATTGATTGTTATTGAATAGCCACCCCATAAGTTCTATTTTTTATGTAACTTTGCAACGATACAAAGAGTTGGCAGGGTAAACAGTACAGCCAATAAAAGATGGGATTAAATAGATTGACCAATCAGTCAACGGCGAGAGTAAAGCTAAAAGGAGGCAACAAAAAGCGTTAAGTTACAGCTTCTTGGTGATGCTTTTAGTGTTGTACAGCCATGCAACACCTGTCGCACAGATGTACAACGGGTGTCGCACATCTGTACAACGCCTGTCGCACGGATGTACAACACTCTTTTTGTCAGAGAATAAAGAGGGGTTTCTCTATCAATTACAAAAGAATCGGCCCACTTTTTTTTAGCGATTACCCATTTTGATTTCAAGCCTCACTTACTATTACATAAAGACCAATTACATTATGGCAGGCATATACCTTCACATTCCTTTCTGCAAGCAGCGTTGCATCTACTGCGACTTTTACTCTACAACCCAAAGTGAACAAAAAGAGAAGTACATTCATGCACTGTGTAAAGAACTGATAGCACGCAAAGAGTATTTAAATCACGCCCCTATCGAGACCATCTATTTGGGAGGTGGCACCCCTTCGCAACTCGACGAAAAGGAGCTAGAACTCCTATTTCAGACTATACATCATCACTTCACAGTAAATACGGATGCTGAAATCACGATTGAAGCCAATCCAGACGACTTAACGCCAGCCTATGTAGAGAGTTTGCGAAAACTACCTTTTAATCGCATAAGCATGGGGATACAAACCTTCCACGAACCCACCTTACAACTTTTAAAGAGGCGACATACAGCTATACAAGCTATCGAAGCATACAAGCGCTGCAGAGAGGCAGGGTTTAAGAACATCAGCTTAGACCTGATGTATGGACTTCCTGGCGAAACATTGGCCAGCTGGGATAGAGATTTGGAACAAATCATAGCACTACGACCCGAGCACATATCAGCCTACCACCTCATCTACGAAGAGGAGACAGTACTTTGGAAATTACGAGAAGAGAACCGTGTTACGGAGGTAAATGAAGAGGATAGTCTACTTTTTTTTCAGCATCTAATAGATCGATTAAAAGGAGCTGGATATGAACAATATGAGATATCGAACTTCAGTCTGCCAGGTTTTCACTCCAAACACAACTCCAGCTATTGGACAGGAGAACCCTATTTGGGATGTGGTCCTTCAGCACACTCCTATAATGGAGAGAGCAGAATGGCAAATGTAGCCTCGCTAAAAAGCTACATAGAGGGGGTAAATCAAGGAGAGCCCGTTGGAGAGATAGAGGAGTTAGATCTCTACACACGTTACAATGATTTCATTATTACCTCTCTACGCACCAAGTGGGGTGTATCGTTAGAGAAGCTAAAGGCCCAGTATGGAACGATACTCTATGACTATTGTCTGCGCATGGCAGCTCCCTATGTGACACAAAAAAAGCTTGAGAAAACCGAAGATGTTCTCCGATTTACTCAAGCTGGTATTTTTCTTTCCGATGGAATTATGAGCGATTTGCTCTGGGTAGAAGCGTAAAAGCGCTTGCCTATGCTAGGCTATAAACTACCTCCATCACCTGTTGTGCAATGTGATCAGCCTCTTCCAATGTAGCAGCTTCAGAGTAAACACGGATAATTGGCTCCGTATTGCTCTTACGCAAATGCACCCATTGATTTGCAAAATCAATCTTCACACCATCAATATCGTTGATTCTTTCTGACTGATAAAGCTCTTTTACTTTTAACAAAATAGCATCTACATCCGTTTCGGGTGTCAGGTCTATGCGGTTTTTTGCCATATAGTAAGTAGGATAAGTAGCACGCAACTCGCTCACCTTTTTACCTTCATGTGCAAGATGACTCAAGAATAGGGCGATACCTACCAATGCATCTCTCCCGTAATGACTCTCTGGATAAATAATCCCGCCATTTCCTTCACCACCTATTACAGCGCCTGTCTCTTTCATTTTAGTCACCACATTAACTTCACCCACAGCAGCTGCAGCATAGCTTTGCCCGTGTTGTTCAGTCACATCACACAATGCACGTGTTGAACTTAAATTAGAGACTGTATTGCCAGGAGTATGCTTCAACACATAGTCAGCTACTGTTACTAGCGTATACTCTTCACCATACATCTCACCGTTTTCGGCAATCATAGCCAATCTATCCACATCAGGATCTACTACAAATGCAACATCCGCTTTACCGCTTTTCATGACATTCATAATATCGCCTAAGTTTTTCTCTAGAGGCTCAGGATTGTGTTGGAAATCACCTGTTGGATCACAATACAACTTCTCTATTTGAGTCACGCCCAACTGCTCTAAAAGCTTAGGAAGAACAATACCTCCCACTGAGTTGACTGCATCAATAGCCACTTTGAATTGTGCCTTTCGAATAGCCTCAACATCGACTAAATTCAATGCCAATACGTGGTCAATATGTTTTTGATCATACGAATCATCTTCAGAATAGGAACCTAAGTCATCCACTTGGGCATAATCAAATGCTTCTGCTTCAGCTATAGCTAACAACTCTTCGCCCTCAGCAGCATTGAGGAATTCTCCTTGCTCATTAAGCAATTTCAGTGCATTCCACTGTTTCGGGTTGTGACTTGCTGTTAGGATGATACCACCGCATGCTCCCTCCATAGTCACTGCTAGCTCAGTAGTAGGAGTAGAAGCCAATCCAATGTTTACCACATCAAAGCCCATTCCCATAAGCGTTCCACAAACTATTTGCCTCACCATCTCACCCGAGATGCGTGCATCTCTGCCTACAACAATTTTACCACCTGTTGCAGCAGCTGTTTTCTTGCGAATAAGCGTAGCATAAGCCGATGTAAATTTCACTACATCAAGTGGTGTAAGACCTTCTCCTACAGCACCCCCTATGGTTCCACGAATACCCGATATTGATTTAATTAGTGTCATTGGAATCGTTTAAATTTTATGTCATAATAGCAAGCATAGACACTCGATGCGGCAAGTGCCTGTCCTACTCCGTGTGGTACGATAAGGCGTATATCTGCGCGCCCTGATGCCGTAAGACCTGCTTTAATATATTTAAAAGGAATCAACCAACCAGTAGGAACAGCTTTACTGTAACCCGCCATTGTCGAATAGGGTGTAAAACTTCCACTGTATTTCTTCCCTTCAACAGTTAAAGAGAACTCATCCGGATATTGAGCAGAACTACCGCTCATCGTATTACAAGTAATTGTATCACTCGTACCATTAAGATTAATTCTCTGTTCAGCATATCGAGCCAACATTACCGAACGTCCATCGCCTAGCAACTCTCCACTACCCCTATTGATAACTTGCATATAGACTCCATTATCAGAGAATAGCACAAATTCATTCTCCTTAACATTGGTCGTACTATCTTGTGCCAAAAACTGTTCAAGCGTTATCACTTTGATGTTTTGTCTCTCAATAAAACGTTGAATAGACTCTTTTTCATCCTTCTTCAGCTCTGCATAAGTCTTACCATTGTTGCAAGAATGAAAGAGGAAGCCCAAAGCCATTGTAATTCCCAATAATATACGTAAATTCTTCATATCTAATTTTTTGCTATTTGCAGACAAAAATAACAAATAGGTTTCTATCTATTTAACTTTTTCGATGCAATTATACTAAAATAACTATTTTTTTGCGATTAAGAGTGACTCATATTTCACCAATGCCTGTTTAAACAAGTTGACAGCCTCTTCCATTGTACCATAGAACTCTCCGCCCGATGCATTTAGATGACCACCCCCATTAAAATATTCAGCTGCCACCTGATTACAAGGGAATGTACCTATCGAACGTAGTGAGATCTTGATGCTGTTTTTCTCTGTATCTTCTCTCAAGAAGACTGAAAAGCAAACACCTTTTAGGGAGAGGGGAATATTAACAAACCCTTCAGTATCGCCCTTTATCGATTTAAAGTTTAGCTGTTCCTCTTTTGTTAAGGTAATCAGCGCCGACTGATACAAGGGAAAGAGCTGCATTTTTTCATACAAAACATATCCCATCATTCGCAACCTTCCTTCAGAATAGGTATTAAACACTTTGCGATATATCTCATCTTTATCAATGCCTTTTGAAAGAAGCTCGCTTATAATGTAATAGATTTGCGGATTATTCGAGTTGTAAGTAAAGCCACCCGTATCGGTCATCATCCCCGTATAAATAGCCTCTGCGCCCTCAAATGTTATATCTTCAAAATAGCCCAAACGGCAAATCAATCGAAAGACCAACTCAGAGGTAGAAGAAATTTGTGGATGAGAGATAACAATCTTACAAAACGATTCAGGGTGAAGGTGATGGTCAATCATTGCCTTTCTTGCCGACGAAGCCAATATGGCTTTCCCCATTTCACCAACACGAGAGATGGCGTTAAAATCAAGACAAATCAAAACATCTGCTTCAGCGATTAATTTATCGGCAAACTCTGCGTACTTATCATAACGAATAATATCCTTTGCTCCCGGTATCCAACGCAAAAAATCGGGAAAAGCATTGGGAACAATCACGTGCACCTGCTTACCTTGCTTCTCTAAAAAGTTCCACAATCCCAATGAAGAGCCTAAAGCATCACCATCAGGTGAGGTGTGCGTAACTAAAACTATTTTTTCGGCGCGATCCAACCACTTCTCTAAATGGTCTATTTTTGCCTGGTCTATTACTTTCAACAACATATATTTCAGATTAGGCAACAAAAATACAATTAATTTTTAGAAATTAAGTAAGCCAATAAACTTATTACCCAGCATACTCTACTTTATTTGTAAATATCTTAATTATAAGTATTTACACACAGATTCTATTCTCCTATAAAAGCAGAGAAAACTAGATACTAAAAGACTATTATTCAGATGATTGACTATTTTCTTCGAAAACATAAAACAGTGTGGTATTTGGACTAAATAAAATTACCAATTTGAACCTCTACTAAAAGCGTACTTTATAAGACCCCGTACTTGCTAAATCGACACAAGGTAGTTGCAAACTATCACATAGAGAGACAAAACGATCTACGTGATAGCGACTCAAAGAGCCATCTAGCACGACAACACCTATATCAAAGAGTCTATTAAAAGAGGAGATGTCACCTGAGAAGCCCTTACAAACATAAAGGTAATCAACAGTTAATGGTTCCGCTGCCAACTTATTAGACCAATACCGATCATTTACTACACAAATACGCCTCCCCTTCCACTCTATTAAACCTCGATTTGCATCGATAGAGTCTTTGCATAAAGGAACTATTTGTGGCACTAATCCCTCCTGCTTCCAATAAGAGTCAGCAATATAACGCATCTTATAAAGCAGGCTGTCAGGTGAGTGGGTTACAATCCAAGAGTGCCTCTTTGATTCAACCAAATGAATGGCGGGGCAATTGCGTTGGTTATAAAAAATCAGGTACGGAGAGTGATTCTCCAATTGGTAATTATAGAGCTCCACCGCCCCATATATTACCAATATAGCGGGGAGGGAGATCCATACTTTCCGAAGGTTGATGCCTCTATTCCTATTATAGAGGTAAAAAAGTAACCAAGCCAGTAGAGTGTAAGCCAATAGTAAGGTGAAGCACGACAATCGGTCGATTTGGATTGTAGCATAAGGCCAGTGACTCACCCCCTCTGCAATGGCATTAAGACACGTAAGGGCTCCATTTACACCACGAACCAAAAGAAGATGAAACGAGGGCCAAAAGGAGAATAAAAAAGTAATAAGTACCCCAAATAGAATAAAGGGCAACAAAAGAAGCACAGCCAAATTACTCAAAAGGAAATAGCTGGGGAAAATAGAAAAGTAGTAGATAGAGAGAAAAGCCGTTCCAAGCTGAGCTGCTAATGAGACAGAAAGTGCTTGCAAAAAATAACGCAACCAACGATGAGCGTTGTAAAATGTTTGATGAAGCAGAGGGAAAATTATCAAAATAGAAAAAACGGCTACGAACGAGAGTTGAAAACCAACATCGAAGAGGTAGAAAGGGTTGTAAAGAAGCATTATCCAAGCAGCTGCAGCAAGCGTATGAATTGACTTAACCTTTCCCCTTCTAAGTAAGGATAACTCCAACAAAGTACACATCACAACAGCCCGTATCAACGAGGGAGTGAGTCCACCAATGAAAGCAAATAGCCACAATGCAGTCACCACCAACAAGCAGCGAACCAAACGCATGACGAATCTCTTTCCAAAAAAACGAAACAAGAAAGAGATACATCCCCAAATAACACCGACATGCAATCCTGAAAGCGCTAGCAAGTGACTCAGCCCAGCAGAGGCATAATTCTCTCTAATCTCAGCTGTTACATCCTCCTTCTCACCAACCGTCAACGCTGCCAGCACCGCTAAATTTGAGTCATCTATTCCCCAAGAACGATAACAATCAACCACCTTTTGTCGCATTTGCAATGCACGCTGCTTCAAACTCACCTCTCTCCTACCACTCCCTTTTTGCCAATAACCCTCCTCGACAAAAGCGGTTCCTGTTATGCCACGCAGCAACAGATAGCGAGCATAATCAAATTCACCCGGATTGCCCGCATTACGAGGTGCCTTTATGGTCGTATAAAAGAGCAACTCTTCACCCACTTGCAAATCTAAAACATCTGATTCTTTAGGGAAAGAAAGCAGAACAGACTGACCATCAACCTCTACTAAAACACGACTGCTATTTCCCTTTTCTTGGGGAGAATCGACTAAGTAACCGCGATAAAACATCTCTTGTTGCAACCACGTCACATCTCGTTTGTGCCAGCCATACTGTACGCTCCACCCGCCAAACAATAAGAAGAAAAGAGCTACTCCTATACCAAACCAGCCTTGTATGCTCAGCCACCTACCTCTGTAAAGCAGCAATAAGAGCAGGAAAAGCACTCCCATAGCCCCTGCTAGAATTTCAAGCCAAAAAGATGAGTAACCAATCGTATCAGATACAAAAATTCCGATTGCCAAAAAAATGGTCAATCGGAAAATAGGAGAAGGCTTAAAAGCCTCTATCGGTCTCATCACAAATTTGATTAGAGCTGTTTAAACAGTCGTACTTGTTCCATCAAATCAGGAGCTTTAAATATGGCATTTCCTGCAACCAGCACATCTGCACCTGCCTCAACTAAGGATTGTCCAATTACTAAATTAACTCCGCCATCGACCTGAATAATAGCATTTGAGCCCTTTTTATCTATTAGTTCTCGCAGTTCACGCACTTTATTAAGAGTGTTCTCAATAAAGAGTTGCCCTCCAAAACCAGGATTTACGCTCATCAGAAGTACCATATCTACATCGTTTATAATATCTGTAAGTACCGAAACAGGAGTAGCTGGATTTAACGTAACACCCGCCTTCATACCCGCATCTTTTATCTGTTGAACAACGCGATGTAGGTGCACACATGCTTCATAGTGCACATTCATCATCATAGCCCCCAACGCTTTAACCTCAGGAATAAACTTTTCAGGATGTACAATCATAAGATGTACATCAAGCGGTTTTTCAGAGAGTTGAGCTACATAAGCTAGAACTGGAAAGCCAAAAGATATATTGGGTACAAATACTCCATCCATTATATCAATATGTAACCAATCGGCGTCACTTTTGTTTATTTGATTAAGATCTTTCTCTAGGTTAGCAAAATTAGCAGAAAGCAACGAAGGTGAAATTAAAATTGGCTTGCGCATATCTTTAGAAGAATTAATAGTAAAATATAGAACAAAGATATATATATTTTAGTTACACCTAACCGCTCTTTCTCTTTTTTCTTTACAACCAAAAGAAAAATCGTACAACCACTGGAGTATAATTGTAAATCACAAATGAGTAATGCGTTGTAGGAGTTTATCTATCACCCCTTGAGCCAGGTAGAGGTATCCGTAGTTATCAACTGCTTAGAAATCTATTCGAAATCCAAACTGCAAATTAAAATTAAAGGGTCGATCCTTTCGAATAGTCTCTACACTACTTCCATCGTTGAAATAATAAACCATACCAGGCTCCACATAGAATCCTATTTGATTCGTAATCTTGTATTGAGCGCCTGCTGCAGCTGCTAGAGACCACTGAAATTCTTTAACATTCAAAGAGGTTGAATTGGTTACATTCTCCTCCTTATTTATTACAATATTCGTTTTCAACTCCCCCGAAACACTCTTTTCTATCGCCCCACCTGCCGAAGCATAGAATTCAAAATAACGATTACTCCAAATGGTTCGCGTTGCCTTTAAAGGTATACCCAAATAGTGCAAGCGCTGTTGTTGCTCACGATAATTTTCATCACTTCCCTCTCGCCATTCAGAACGTAGAAAGGTATAGGTAAGACCTGTCTCAAGCCCCCAATACTTATTTAATTGGAAACGGACCGATGCACCAAAAGTGACTGGTACTTGATGCCTAACATTTGTAACGACATTGTCATTCGCTATGTTATTTAGAACAAGAGTGCTAATAGCATGCTCTGTTGTCCCTTTTTCATAATTTGGGAATACAGCTATTCCCCCACCAGATTCAGGAGCATTGTTCTTTAACGCATTTGCCTCATCCATCAGCAAGCGAGTGTAACCCCTATACTCTTCTCTAACAGCGGTAGACATATTTCCCATAGCCAACACGAAGGTTGTTCTTTTTTCTTCTCTTTTTTTAAAAGTTGGTTTCGAATTCGCAAAAAACTCTTTTCTACGCATACGATTCGGTTCTGCTTGCACCCTTTGTATATCTTCTTTAGGATTCAAATCACCTGCTTGGTCATTTGTCCCCTCAAGAGTCTGAGTAGTCACTATCTCTTTCTCCTCTAACGACTCTCTTCTTTTCAACTCATCACCCGCTGAAGTTTCATTTAAATTTAAAGAGAGTAAACGAGACTTTTTCGGAGGGAGAGTACTACCAACTCCTACTCCATCCTTTTGCAAGTTCTCCATTAGCAGTCTATCAGACTCGGAATTTTTCATGCCCAAATGGGCCATTGCTAGCTCACTCTCTGGTGCTTCTTCTTTTACATCCAAGTACTCCTTCTCAATCACTTGCGCTTGCTGCTTCAAAGGATCATTAGAAACAGACTCCCAAAACAGAAGTGTAGTCGCAGATAAAACCAATATTGCCACAACAGCAGCTACCGATTGCCACCGCCTCCACAAAGGGATTACCTTCGATGTTGCATTTTGCTCATCGCCCTTAAGCTCCCTTTCTAGCTCCTCCCAAGCCCCTGTTGGAATGGGTTCTGAATGATCCCGAAGCTTATTACGCAATCCATTTATCCATTTATCTTGCTCTTCCATCTTCCCTCCCCTTCTTATACTCATTGACACGTTTTATCAACTTACTCTTCGCACGAAAATATTGCGAAGAGGACGTGTGTTCTGTTATTCCTAATAATTGTGCTATCTCTTTATGGCTCTTCTCTTCAAATACATAGAGATTAAACACGGTCCTATATCCATCTGGCAACTCACTGATCCACTCCAAGAGAAGCGATTCTGCTATTTCATCCACCTCTTCTTCTTTCTCCTCTACCACATCAGGTAGCTCCTCTACTAACACTTCCGCCTGAAGCAATTTGTTGCGCCTCAAATACCCAAGTGATTCATTTATCATAATCCGACTCATCCAAGCTTTCAAAGAGCCTTCTCCTTGAAAAGTGAATTTATCAAAAGAGCGAAACAGTAGAATAAAGCCATCATGCAACACATCTTCTGCTACCTCACGACTGCCTAAATAACGAATGCAAATAGCCAACAAGTGACCTGCATACCGCTCGTACAGCTCTTTCCGCGCCAAGTTTTCTCCCTTCCTGCAACGTTGAGCCAATTCTTCTTCCTTCGTTTTTCCTATGAATGACACCTTTGTATTAATATTTAAGTAAATGAAACCCTTGCGAAAATACTGCATTCTATTAAACTCTTTTTTTTATTGAACTCTTTTAACATTTAAACATGCAGTGAAAAGAGCAGAACTGCCATTTAAGTAACATATAATAAACATAAAATAAAAGATCGCATATGAAAACAAAAACGATAAAAAGAGCTCTATTCGCCTCTTTTTTAACTGCAACATTAGGGTTCTCCTCTTGCCTAAAAGAAGACAACACCCCTTTTTTTACTGAGATAGGAACTGTCTGTGTGGCCTCTTCAGGAAATACACTTCCAGTGGTAGATGGGGACATTTATGGAAAATCAACGATTACAAATAAAGAAGCCTTGTCTTATTATGATGCCGATACGGTGGGGCAACGCATCATGTATACTTTTACTGAAGATGAAACGTCACAATCTGTAACTACAGATCAAATCATCCGCATTCATGAACTATACCGTGTACTAACCAAGCCAATGGACACACTAAAAGATGGGGAAGAAGATGTCTATGGAGATGCAAGAATAAACATCATAAAAACATACTTAAGCAAGGAACACCTAAATATTCAATTTCAAATTTTCACGCAAGACCGCACGATCAAGCATCGCATAAGTCTAGTAGACACTAAAAATGCACACATCGATGAAGAAGGATATATAGAATTGGAATTTAGACACAATCCAGGAAAAGACAAGGAAAGTGAGTTAAATTGGGGTTTGGTTTCCTATACACTTAGTAGCATACCTGGCTACAGCGATAAAAAACTCAAAGGGTTTAAAATAAAATACAACTCGATCTATGAAGGAGAAAAGACTAGAAAAATAGACCTAGAAACATCAAAGCAGCCTTCAGGTTTAAGAATGAATGAGAATGCTCCATTTATGATGGAATAGAGAGGTGAAGCAATAATCGCATACTAAATACAAGTTCATTTACAAAAGAAACGCCATTCAACCACTTTGGTTGAATGGCGTTTCTTTTGTAAATCCTAATACACGCAAGCGTTTTGTAATATAATATAGTTCAAATGATTATTAACCCAACTTTGGATCACCCGATAAACCCCGGGGACTACGCATATAATTTCGTTAGCCTAAAGAGGAAGAACTTTACATCAATTACGGCTCACCCGTAAAAGTTGTGGAATGATATTCTTTTTGTTCATTTTGTCGTCTGTTTACCAATCCCTCTTTTAGGATGCTATTACCCTTTTTAAAGAGTCCTACTCTTGGGAAAGAGGCTCTGTATATAGATACTGCACTGAGATTAAAAGATGAACCATTCAAGAAAAAAACATCTTAAAACACAGCATCTACCCACTTAATGCACTACAGAGTGCGACAAAGCAAATAGGAGTTGCTGAAAGTAAAAGTTGACTTAAGGTAAATAAACTTTTTAGCCACAAACGAATTTAACCATTTTCTTCTAAGACCGTTGCAATCAGAAACTATTCAATTACACAACGAAAAGAGATTCAGTCACCCGATAGCCCCGTAAAAACTCATCTACCTGCATTCTTTTTTTACCAGCCAGTTGCAAGGTAAGCAATTTAATATAACCACCTGTTACAGCAACTTTGAAATAACTCTTCCCATCTGACACAACTTTGCCGATGGGTAAGTTGTGGTTTGCAACCTCTTTTTCTGACTCATATACCTTCAAAACCAACTTTGCATCTTCACCCGAACAAAGTTCTGTCCAAGAAGCTGGATAAGGTGATAACCCTCGTATGAAATTATAAATATCTTTAAGGTCCCGATTCCATTCAATACGACACGTTTCCTTAAATATTTTGGGTGCTCTCTTTAGCTCAGCACCGACAGGCAACATCTCCTCTTGGGAGATTGGCTTTATTGTACCTGCCAAAATCGCATCTACTGTCTCCACAACGAGTTTACCACCCAAATACATTAATTTATCATGTACCTTTTCTACATTATCACTCTCTTCAATAGGTATACGTACTTGTTGAATAACCTCACCGGTATCTATCTCGTGCTGCAAAAAGAAGGTGGTAATTCCCGTTTCAGTATCTCCGTTCATTACAGCCCAGTTTATAGGCGCTGCACCCCTATATTGAGGAAGCAATGAAGCATGTAGATTGAACGTACCCAATCTAGGCATATTCCAAACGACTTCGGGCAACATACGAAAAGCTACCACAATTTGTAAGTCCGCCTCCAAAGCACGCAACTCCGCTATAAAACCCTCATCTTTTAATCGTTCGGGTTGTAAAACAGGTATAGATTGACTCACTGCATATTGCTTCACTGCACTCGCTTGCAACACACTACCATGTCTTCCTATAGGTTTATCTGGCATCGTTATAACTCCCACGACATTATATCCACCCTCGACCAAACATTTCAAGCTTTCTACCGCAAACTCAGGTGTGCCCATATATATGATGCGTAATGCTTTCTTATCCATATCTTTTTTTTACTAATTACAAAATAGTATCCAAATCTAATCAGCCGAAAAGTCTACTAGAACCTGTCTATAGGCGTTAAATATTTTCGACTTCGAAACAAATCCCTTATACTTATCTGCACTATCTAGCACAGGTAAATTCCACGCTTTAGTTTCATCAAACTTCTTCATGACCAACTCCATCGAGTCACTTTCGTAAATACGTTCGGGAGGTGTAATCATAAACTTCTCAACGGTAAAACGGCGGTAAAGTTCCTGCCTAAACATTAAGGAACGAATGTCATCTAGCAGAACCATACCAATAAATACCCCATCAGCCTCGACAACTGGGAAAATATTCCGTTTGGTCTTTGAAATAACCTTCACCATCTCACCCAAGGTCATTTCCGGCTGTATCGCCTGAAAGTCTGTTTCAACCACGCTCTCGATGTTCATCAGTGTAAGTACTGCTTTGTCCTTGTGGTGAGTAAGCAGCTCACCTTTCTTAGCCAACCGCATGGAATAAATACTATGCTTCTCAAAAATCAAGATGGTGATATATGCACTCACTGAAACCATCATTAGCGGCAAGAAGAGATCATACCCACCCGTTAATTCAGCAATCAAGAAGATCCCCGTCAAAGGCGCATGCATAACAGCAGACATCATCCCTGCCATACCTAATAAGGCAAAGTTCTTTTCTGGCATATCAGAAGTCAAGTCCCAAGTATTACAAAAATTCGAGAATGAAAATCCTGTAATACATCCCAAGAAGAGTGTAGGTGCAAAGATACCTCCACAACCACCACCACCATTCGTAGCACTCGTTGCAAACACCTTAAATAGTACAATCATGCCCAAATAAAGAAGGAGTAGATGCTCGTATCCATAAAAAAGTGAATTGTTCATTACCGACATCCAATCTCCATCATTTGAACCATTGAGTAACAGTTCTATCGTATCATATCCCTCTCCATAAAGCGGAGGAAATAAAAAGATAAGCATACTCAACATCAAACCACCCATAACTAACTTAACGTATGGATTTTTCTGCTTCCCAAATTTCCCCTCTATCCAGCTCATAGAACGAGTAAAGTAGAGTGCTACCATTCCACACAACACGCCCAATAAAATTACAGAAGGAATACTCTCCATCAAAAAAGGTTCGTCCAAATGGAATTTGAACATAGCTTCGCTTCCCGTAAGAATATAAGAAACCGTAGCAGCTGTAACGCAAGAGACCAAAAGTGGCAACAAAGATGCCATGGTCAAATCTATCATTAACACCTCTAACGTAAATACCAATCCTGCAATAGGTGCCTTAAAGATTCCACCTACTGCACCAGCAGCACCACAACCCACTAATAGCATAAGAGTTTTGTGGTCCATTTTAAAAAAGCTCCCCAAATTAGATCCAATGGCAGACCCCGTCAATACAATAGGTGCCTCTGCCCCTACAGATCCACCAAAGCCAATCGTAATAGCACTGGCACAAATAGAAGACCAAGTATTATGCCTTTTAATTCGGCTTTGCCTCCTTGAAAGAGCATAGAGTATTTTAGTAACACCGTGACCAATATCATCTTTCACTATCTTCCTCACAAAGAGTCCAGCAAGAAAAATACCAACTACAGGATAAACTAAATAGAGCCAGTTAACTCCGGTAGAGTCAAAGTTTTCCGTCAAGAAGTGTTTAATTCCTTCAATCAAATGTTTAAGAATAAATCCAGCTAATGCGGTAAGCACTCCCACTAAGAAACTAAGTATCAAAACAAAGTGCTTCTCCTTAATGTTTTTCTCACGCCACAAGGTAAAGCGTTCCAACCATCCTTGATGGATTTCTGTCCAACTACTCATACGGCTCTTATTCACGGATTACTTTCACTTCGCCACCTTTACCAAGCTTAATAATGCTGGAAGGCTTAGCATTACTCGTTTCAGACTGTCTGTACTTCACAATATAATCTACCGATTTTTTTATTTCATCACTAATCTCGGCAAATGAATTTGGTGAGGGAGTTCCACTTATATTGGCAGAAGTAGATACAATAGCCTTTCGATATCGGTAACAAATCTCTTTTGAAAAGCGTTCTTGAGTTACCCGTACACCTATGCTTCCATCAGCAGCAACTAAGTTTGATGCTAAATTACGTGCACCATCATATATTATAGTGATTGGTTTAGTCGCAAATTCAATCAAGCTCCACGCCACTTCGGGCACATCACTCACGTAGAAATCAACTTTCACATCGTTATCAACCAAGACCAACATTGCCTTGCTATCCTCCCGTTGCTTAATATCATAAATTCGTTTTACCGCTTCGGCATTGGTTGCATCACACCCTATTCCCCAAACAGTATCAGTAGGATAAAGAATGACTCCTCCTTTTTTCAACACGTCACAGATTACCTTTATTTCTTCTTTAGCTGCCTCATCCAACGGTTGAAGTTGCTTTTTCTCATTTCCTTTTTTCACTCTCTTTTCCATCTTATTTTCCTTTTGAACTTACTGTTTCTTACTATCCGCATTTTCATAACCTTGTTATAGCTCAACAATACATTACAACTTTCAAGTCATCTCTTTGGAGAAAATGCTCCTTGACAATCTTAATCGATCTATTGAGACACAAAATGGCATAAATTGAAGGCTATTTAATTAAGTAAATACTACGATAAACGATACCACCTGACTCGCAAATATCTTATTTGAGATTTTTCTCTATTCATGTTTTAAAAACAATTCGATATAAACGATTTATGAGCACTTACTTATTACTGCAAATGTAGTTAAAAAACACAATTATCTAATTCTTCCATTCCTCTTTTTGCCACAGCAAAAGTCTTATGGATAAATTAAGTAACGAATGCGCATTTTTTTATACTGTTCTAGGTCAGACTTCCACAAGGTTTGTATCTCCTCCTCACCTTTTCCTTGTTGAATTAACTCACGCACAACAGGTGTACCCACCAGAGTGTCAAACCAATTGGGACGCGTGAAAAATTTCTCAGCTTTGCCCTCTTTTTTATAACTATTATAATAGTCTATCACATACTTTAAAGAGAGGCCCAATGGTGGCTGCACCATACGTAAATCACTCCCATTACAAGGAATCCCTTTGTACAATGGATTCTTATCAAATCCCTCTAATGATTTAGGGGTAAAGAAGAACTCCTCTTTAGGCATATCAGGAGAGCCAATCATTTGAAAAGGCGACAAAGTACCGCGTCCCACGCTGATAGCTGTACCCTCAAAAAGACAAAGTGATGGATACAATGCTATGGATTGATCATTGGGCAAGTTAGGAGAAGGCTTAACAGGCAACGAGTATGCATCGCCATGTTTCCATCCCGTAAGAGGAATAACCCTAAGATTACACTTCTTACCACCAGCCAACCAACCCTCTCCATTTATCATTTGAGCCAATTCACCCACAGTACATCCATGCAACACAGGAATGGGGTGCATACTAACAAATGTTTTTAAATTACTCTTTCGGATTGGACCATCTATATAATCACAAGGATTGGGACGATCGGTAATTATTAAATCTTTATGTTGCTCTGCACACGCCTCCATTACATAATGCATTGTGCTAATATAAGTATAAAAGCGAGCGCCTACATCTTGCATATCAAACAGAACCACATCAACATTAGCCAAATGGTTTGCAGTCGGTTTCTTCGTCTTCCCATAAAGAGATACTATAGGAACACCTGTTCGGCTATCCTTATCATTACTGATGACTTCACCCGCATCAGCACTCCCTCGAAATCCATGCTCCGGTGCAAAGACGGTTGTTACTTTTATTCCAGATGCTAACAATGTATCGAGTAGATGCGTCTTATTAGCTCCCACTACAGAGGTGTGATTCACCACTAGGGCAACTCGTTTATCTTTTAACAAAGGCAGATACCTCTCCAACTGGTCAGCACCCGTTTTTATACCATCATGTGCCATCACAATGTGCACCATCAAGCTCATAAAGAAGAGAGACAAATAGGTTCTTTTCATCTTGTTATATTGATATTATTTTGTAATATTGCGCAAAAATAACGATAAACTTTGATAGATGGATGCATTAGCTCTTATAAATAGATACTACCCTGAAGAGAATGAGTTAAAACAAATATTACTGACCCACAGCCATGCTGTAGCACATAAAGCATTAGAAATAGCAGATAAAAACAGTGAACTAAAAATAGACAAAGATTTTCTTATACAAGGCGCCTTATTGCACGACATTGGCATCTTTATGACTGATGCCCCCAGAATTCAATGTTTTGGTACCCACCCATACATCTGCCACGGCTATTTAGGAGCTGACTTGTTGCGCCAAGAGGGGTTTGAGCTCTACGCACGGGTATGCGAGCGCCATACGGGTGCAGGCATTTCACTTCCACAAATAATAGAAAGAGAATTACCCCTCCCTCAACGACAAATGGTACCCATTTCAATTGAAGAAGAGATTATCTGTTTCGCCGACAAGTTCTTTTCCAAAACAAATTTAAAAAAAGAAAAAAGTGTGGACGAAGCTATAAAAAGCATTGAAAAACATGGAGATGAGGGAGTTAATCGTTTCAAGACATGGTGCAAACGTTTTTTATAAGGGATAAAAAGAGATTAAAAAGAGACGAAAGCATCCATTTTTGAGAGAGAATGTTTACTTTTGTCGTTCAAAGCGTAAATAAAAAAAAATGGCGTCACTACAACGACATAGATATATCCCCTTTTTGCTAATTATTGCTGGGCTGTTTCTTTCTGTCACATCAGGTGCTCAACGACGAGGAGGTAACCTGAGAACAGAAAGCGCAGATAGCCTAAAAACGACTACCTATGGAGCAGATTCATTGGCAATCGACACAACAAATAATTCAAAAAAAGAGAAACAACCTTTAGAATTCCCCGTTGTCTATGAAGCGGAAGACTCCATCATATTTACAGATGGTGCTTTTGCGCATCTATATGGTAATGGGAAAATTCATTACGACTACATCGAATTGACCTCTGACTTAATTACGATGAATATGGATAGCAGCACGGTTTTTGCACGTGGTGTGACCGATTCACTTGGGGTCGAAAAAGGAACACCTATCTTTAAGGATAGCGAAACTCCTTACGAATCAAAAATCATGCGCTACAATTTTAAAAGCAAAAAAGGTTTCATTAATAATATTGTAACCCAACAAGGCGAAGGATATGTAACTAGTGAAGAGTCAAAAAAAGGAGCAGACGACAATCTATACCTACGCCATGGGAAATATACAACTTGCGACTGCCACGAGAGCCCACACTTCTACCTTAAACTCTCTATGGCAAAGGTACGTCCCAAGAAAAATGTAGTCTTTGGACCCGCTCAATTAGTGATAGAAGATGTAGCACTTCCTATAGCCATTCCTTTTGGATTTTTTCCGTTCAATAGTAGCTACTCTTCGGGCTTTATCATGCCGACTTATGGTGATGAACTCAATCGTGGTTTTTATTTACGTGATGGAGGATACTATTTTGCCATTAATGACAAAATGGATTTAAAACTGTTAGGAGAGATCTTTACCAAAGGATCTTGGGGACTCTCTGCACAATCAAACTATGCCAAACGATACAAATACAATGGATCATTTAGCTCTAGCTACATTGTAACTAAAACAGGTGAAAAGAATCTTCCTGATTACCTAGAAACAAAGGATTTTAAAATAGCATGGTCGCACAGACAAGATTCTAAATTTAATCCAAATAGCACCTTCTCTGCCAATGTGAATTTTACTACAAGTAGTTACGACCAACGTAACTTAAGTAGTTTATACAATCCGCAACAATATTCAAATAACACAAAAGCCTCCAGTATAAGTTATTCACATACTTTTCCAGAGATTGGGCTAAGCATATCAAGCACATTCAATGTTTCGCAAAACACACGAGACTCTTCTATGAGTGTAACCTTGCCCGATTTAAACATTTCGCTCAATCGTCTATACCCTTTTAAACGAAAAAATGGAGCAGGAGACCAACGTTGGTATGAAAAAATTTCATTGCAATATACAGGACAATTAACCAATAGTATTAACACCAAAGACAATCTGATATTTAAACAAGGAATTAAAGATTGGAAAAATGGGATGCAACACAAAATTCCTATTAGCGCCACCTTTACCGCTTTCAAATTTCTGAACATTATACCTAGTTTTAGCTATACGGAGCGATGGTATACAAATAGAGTAGAACAAAGTTATGATCCTACAGCAGTTGGTAGCGTACGCAAAGATACAATCAGCGGATTCAATCGGGTCTATGACTACAATGCTAGTATACAGGTTAATACAAAGATGTATGGTTTTTATAAGCCGATGAAAGCTCTATTTGGAGATAAAATAGAGATGATTAGACACGTCATTACACCATCGGCGAGTTTCAATTATTCACCCGATTTTGGAGCAGACAAATATGGGTATTATAAAAGCTATACCTACACAGACGCTAACGGTGAAGTGCGTATGGCAGAATACTCGCCCTATGCAGGTATGGCCTTTTCAGTGCCAGGAAAAGGCAAACAGGGGAACATTAACTTCTCATTGGATAATAACATAGAGATGAAAGTCAAGTCAGATCGAGATACGACTGGAGTAAGGAAGATAAGTTTGATTGATCAATTATCTGCAAATATGTCTTACAATACAGCCGCAAAAACTCAGCCTTGGGGTGACTTAAAAATGGTTTTGCGTCTAAAACTAAGCAAGAGTTACACTTTTAATTTTAATGCCAATTTCGCCACTTACGCTTACGAATATGACAAAAATGGGAATGTAGTAAGAAGTGACCGTACAGAATGGTCGTACGGAAGATTTGGACGATTCGAAGGAACCAGTGGATCTTTCTCATACACACTTGACAATGATTCTTGGAAAAAGTGGTTTGGTACGAAGGAAGAGAGAGATGAAAACAGAAAGAAAAAAGAGAAAAAAGAGGAAGAAGAAGAGGAAAAATACAATAACCAAGATAGAGAGGAGAAAGAAGTCGACACAAGCAATATCCGCAAAACAGAGCAAGCTAAACTGAACGATGGATACCTCGCTTTTAAAATGCCTTGGAGCTTAAGTCTAAGCTATAGCTACAGCATTCGAGAAGATAGATCGAAAGAGATTAACAAAGCAACAATGCGATACCCCTACTCGCTTTCTCACTCAATCAATGCGAATGGAAGCATCAAGTTAGGTAGCCGTTGGAATATCACATATACTTCAGGGTATGACTTTAATGCAAAAGAGCTATCTATGACCTCTTTCAATATTACCCGTGACCTACACTGCTTTACTATGAGTTGTGGAGTTGTGTTAACACCATATACATCCTACAACTTTAGCATCCGTGCACTCTCTACAATGCTTACAGATGCATTAAAGTTTGACCAACGAAGTAATACTGGTAGTACGGTTACTTGGTACTAGATGGCTGAGAAGAGCCGTTGAGGTATGCCAATAGTGATTAATAGAACAAGAGTGATTTCAAAAACAGTCACCTATTTATACTTTAAAAAGAGTCTTCATTCATCCAAGAGTTCCCTCTAATACAGGAACCTATTGGATAAGTGAAGACTCTTTCTTCTAGAAGAGATGAATTCGATCTAGCAATAATGGCTCGTTTGTCTGCCTGCTTTTAACCCTTTCTTTAAGAGAAATGAATCCCGTATTGATGCTTCACCTCATCCATCACAAACATACTCTCTAATGAGCCAAGACTATCGATTGTACCCAATACATCCAATAAAAACGCTTGGTAGTACTTCATATCGGGTGCATTGATTTTCAACAAATAGTCGAAGCTTCCCGAAGTATTGTAACATTCCGTAACCTCTGGAATCTCTTTAATGATCCGTATAAAATCCATTGCAATCTCTTTATTGAGTCTACTCAACTTAACTCGGCAGAAGACAACAAATCCCTGATTCAATTTTTCCGCATCAAGCACAGCTATATATTTTTTTATATACCCACCGCTTTCTAATCTCTTCAATCGTTCAAAGACAGGCGTAGAGGATAAGTTCACCCGCGAAGCAAGCTCCTTTGTAGTAAGTCTGGCATTTTCTTGCAGAATACGAAGCATCTGCAAATCAATTTTATCTAATTTTTCCATCATTCTTCTTCTTGATACAGGAGTTCATCCGTTGTTTTATTCTATTCAAAGCTCTTTTAGGTAGATAGAACCAAATGTTTATTCTACTGAAAAGCACAAATATAGTTTTTTATTCTATAATACGCCGCTATCTTGTAGGATTCATTTACACCATATACCTTTGCAGCAGATAAATAACCATTTAAAGAATCAGAATATGAGCCAATCTAAATTTCGCTTCGAAACACTTCAACTTCACGCTGGACAAGAACAACCAGACAGCGCAACCGACGCACGTGCAGTACCTATCTACCAAACCACTTCGTATGTATTCCCCAATTCTGAAGAGGCTGCTAAACGCTTTGCACTACGTAGCAATGGAAATATTTACGGACGATTGGGGAATCCTACACAAAGCGTATTCGAGCAACGTGTAGCTGCTTTAGAAGGGGGAGTTGCTGCGTTGGCAGTTGCTTCGGGTGCAGCAGCGGTGACCTATGCCTTCCAAAACATTACAAAAGCAGGAGATCACATTGTAGCTGCCCAAACCATTTATGGAGGAACCTACAACCTATTGGCACATACTTTTCCTACTTACGGGGTAACAACCACCTTTGTAGACCCTACCAACCTAGATAACTTCCGTTCAGCTATCCGACCAGAAACGAAGGCACTATTTATTGAAACCTTTGGAAATCCCAATTGCAACCTGATTGATATTGAAAAGGTAGCTGCCATTGCACACGAACATCAAATCCCTTTGATTATAGACAACACCTTTGGTACTCCCTACCTCATCCGCCCATTTGAGCTAGGTGCAGATATTGTAGTACACTCTGCTACCAAGTTTATAGGTGGACACGGTACCTCATTAGGTGGTGTGATTGTAGATTCAGGAAAGTTTGATTGGGCAGCTTCAGGCAAGTTCCCTCAACTTTCAGAACCCGACGCAAGCTACCACGGTGTCTGTTTTACCGAAGCAGTAGGTGCAGCTGCCTATGTTGTACGCATTCGCACGACACTTTTACGAGATACAGGTGCAGCCATCAGCCCATTCAACTCATTCTTGTTGCTTCAAGGATTAGAAACTCTCTCTCTACGTGTAGAGCGTCATGTATCCAATGCACTCAAAGTGGTTGATTTTCTATCCAAACACCCTAAGGTAGTTGCTGTAAACCACCCTTCACTCCCTTCTCACCCAGACCATGACCTATACAAACAATACTTCCCACAAGGGGGTGGTTCTATTTTTACCATTCAAGTAGCAGGAGGTGAAGCCGAAGCACATCAATTAATAGATAGTCTAAAGGTCTTTTCACTACTAGCAAATGTTGCCGATGCCAAATCATTGGTCATCCATCCCGCTAGCACAACGCACTCACAGCTGAATGAAAAAGAGATGAAAGAACAAAACATCTATCCAGGAAGCATCCGACTCTCTATTGGACTAGAGCACATCGACGATTTATTGGAAGATCTTGCACAAGCTTTGGATTTGATCTAATTAAGCAGCCAACTAAAACAATAGCACAATAGAGGAGTATCTAGCTCTTTTCTAGCTACAATAAACAAACCGCATCCCATTGTTCACGGAACAATGGGATGCGGTCATTTAATACCCTATAACTAATAATTGCTGTCCGATAAAACTTAATGCCTTTAGATAATCGCTTGATTTTCCTATAATAAAATCATTACCCCCTACTAATTAAATTATTTTTTATCCTTCACCAAACATTACAATCTATATTTCAGCAACTTACGGTGAAGATAAGCCCTTTTTACCCTTCACTATTCTTCACCAATCCTTCACGGCTATCATCACAAAGTAATGTATCACATCCAAAAGAGAAGCATACCTTTAGCGTATAAAAAAAGTGAGGAGAACCAATGTTCACCTCACTCCTTTTTATAAAATCAAAACCGAATGGTCTACTAATTAAAGAGCACCTACAGCTTTCAAATCTTGGTTTGTTTTGCGTACAGCCTCAGCACTTGCAGCAAACTTAGCAGCCTCTTCTTCATTCAAAGGAATTTCAACGATTCTTTCTACACCGTTTCTTCCCAAGATAACAGGAACACCACAGCAAAGATCGTTTTGACCATATTCACCTTCCAAAGCTACCGAGCAAGGAATCATTTTCATTTGGTTGTGAAGGATTGCCTCTGTAACCTCAGCAGCAGCAGCACCTGGAGCATACCAAGCAGAAGTACCCAACAATTTAGTCAATGTAGCACCACCTACCATTGTAGAAGCAGCTACCTCTTGCAATTTCTCTGCAGACAAGAAGTTACATACAGGCATACCTTTGTAAGTAGCGAAACGAGTCAAAGGAATCATTGTTGTGTCACCATGACCACCGATAACCATACCTTCTACTTCGTTTGCGTTGCAACCCAAAGCTTGTGATAAGAAATATTTGAAACGTGAGCTATCCAAAGCACCACCCATACCAATAATACGATTTTTAGGCAAACCTAAAGATTTCAAAGCCAAATAAGTCATTGTATCCATAGGGTTAGAAACCACTACAATAATCGCATTTGGAGAATATTTCAATGCACTTTCAGCAACTGATTTAACGATACCTGCATTTACACCGATCAACTCTTCGCGAGTCATACCTGGCTTGCGAGGAATACCTGAAGTAATTACTACGATATCAGAGTTTGCTGTTTTCTCATAATCGTTTGTGCAACCTACAATTGTTGTATCAAAACCCAACAATTGAGCTGTTTGCATCATATCCATCGCTTTACCTTCTGCCACACCTTCTTTAACATCTAGCATTACTACTAGGTCAGCAACTTCATTAAAAGCTAAAACATTCACACAAGTAGCACCTACGTTACCTGCACCTACAACGGTTACTTTTGACATAATCTTTCTATTTATTTATAATTAATAATATTTCCTGCTTCACTTTAAACTGATACAAAAATACAATAATATTCCATATTAAAGAAAAATTTCCGTAATAAATTCCTCCCATTATCTACTATTTATCGTATTTTTGCAGAAACATTTCAAACCCTATTTATGACTAAAAATAATAAGATACTAATCATTGTGTTGAGCTTGATGTTTGTCATTACGGCTGTTGTTTCCTACTATGCCTATCAGCAAACTGTAAAGAACAAAGAGATGACCGAGCTCTTTTCTTTGGAAAAAGAGGAGATGGAGAATGAATATACCACCTTCGCCACCCAATACGATGAATTACAGGTACAGATTAACAATGACTCTCTGCGAGAAAAGCTTGAAAGTGAGAAATTAAAGACGCAACGCTTGCTTGAAGAGTTACGCCAAGTCAAGGGCAATAATGCAATAGAGATTACCCGCCTCAAGAAGGAACTTAAGACAGTACGAACTGTTCTGAAAACCTATGTCATCCAAATAGACTCACTTAACAGACTAAACGAGGAGTTGACTAAAGAGAATCAAACGGTTAAAAAGAGATACAGCGAGGCTACGCAACAAATATCAAGTTTGGCGAAAGAGAAGAAAACACTCAATGAAAAGGTTACCCTTGCTTCACAACTAGATGCAACAGCCATTCAGGTCAAGATGCTTAACAAGCGTGGTAAAGCAGCTAAAAAAGCAAAGGATGTAAGCAAACTAGCCGTCTCATTTACACTTGTTAAAAACATTACAGCAAAAACAGGGGAGCGAACCATCTATCTACGCATTGCTAAACCAGATAACGATGTGTTGACAAAAAATGGTTCTGACACATTTACCTACGAAAACCGTTCACTCGCCTATTCCATTAAAAAATATATAGAATATGCAGGTGAAGAGATGAGTGAAACTCTATATTGGGATGTAGAAGAGTATTTACCAGCAGGAACCTACCAGGTCTACATCTTTGCAGAGGGAACAATGATTGGTCAACAGTCGTTCTCTATGAATTAAAGAACTCTTTAAACAACTATCGATTCATTAGAAAAGGGGGTATCCCAGCAAATGAATCAACTCAATATGTAAGAATTGGGAGGAAACAAATACTTTTTGTCTCCTCCCAATTCTTTTTATTAAAAACTACCCTTGCTTAATTGTAATTATTACGTATATTTGCACAGTTGCATAAACAACCATTAATTCATAATCGTATAATTTCAATGAAACCGATTTTTAGCTTAACACTGCTTCTATCAGTTGCTACCACAACACAAGCCCAGACAATGCTGACACTTGACAGTTGTCGTTCATTAGCCATTTCAAACAACAAAGAGCTGCTAATGGCCCAAGAGGAAATCAACGTAGCCCACTACAAACAAAAAGCAGCCTATACCAACTTCCTACCCAAAGTGGAAGCAATGGGAACCTATATGCGTACTCAAAAAGAGATCTCTTTACTAAGTAATCACCAAAAAGAGAGTATTGGCAATATAGGAACCACCCTACAGGGAGGCTTGCAACAAGGTATGAACCAAATTATAGCAGCTCACCCCGAACTAGCTCCCATACTTGAACCACTCGCACCACTTATTGGATCAGTAGGAGAATCTCTCAATGGCGCGGGACAAGGACTAGTAGATGCGTTGCGCACCGACACCCGAAATGTCTATGCAGGTGCTATAAACTTGATTCAACCCATATATATGGGTGGTAAGATTCGTGCCTACCACAAAATAACCAAATATGGTGAAGAGCTTGCTTTATCTAAATACAATACCGAGGTTCAAAACATCATGCTAAGCACCGACCAGGCTTATTGGCAGATCATCTCATTGATACAGAAAGAGAAGGTAGCCAAAGCCTACCTAGAGCTGGTACAACATTTAGAAAGTGATGTCGACAAAATGGTTCAACAAGGTGTAGCAACACAAATAGATGGATTGAGCGTAAAGGTAAAGCTAAACGAAGCTGAAATGAAATATATGCAAGTTGAAGATGGACTGATTCTATCGAAAATGGTTCTTTGCCAACTCTGCAATTTACCACTTGACTACGCATTTACATTGGTAGATGAGGAGATGGAGAACCCATCCACCACCCCTGTTCAAGCCGAAGAGAGCGTACAAACGGCATTGGCCTATCGACAAGAGCTACGAAGCTTAGAGCTAGCCACACAAATGTATGACCAAAAGGTACGCATAGAGCGGTCAGAACACCTCCCCACCTTGGCCTTTACAGCCAACTACGCCGTAACCAATCCATCCGTAGTAAATGGATTTGAGAATAAATTTCGAGGCATGTGGGCAGTAGGTGCCATGCTGAAAGTACCCATTTGGAATTGGGGTGAAGGAAGATACAAAGTAAAAGCAGCCAAAGCTGAAGCCAATATAGCTCGCTACCAATTAAGCAATGCCCAAGAGAAGGTGGAGCTACAGGTAAACCAAGCTACCTTCAAGGTGAATGAGTCAAAGAAACGGTTGGCCATGACTCTCAAGAATAGAGAGAGGGCGGATGAGAATCTACGCTTTGCCAACTTGGGTTACAAAGAGGGAGTTATCCCCGTAAGCAACCTACTAGAGGCACAAGCGGCATGGCTATCGGCAGAAGCTGCAAAGATTGATGCCGAGATTGATGTCAAGTTGAGTCAGGTATACCTACTAAAATCAACTGGAACCTTACACTAAATAGAGCTGTGAGACTAAACAGCCAACAAAGATTCTTTCCCTAACTCTACGAAGAGAAAACGGGGAAAGTTCAATAGACCGTCACTCCATTTTAAGAATAATAAATAGAGACTATTTTCCTAAGCAGATTGCACAGAGCAGAATCTCTTACAATCACGCTAAAGCGGAAGCAGTCAAATTCACAGTTACACGTTACATCTACTTTTAGAGAAACACAAAACAGATCAATCAGATTCCAAATTTAAGAAAGAAAATGAAAGAAAAAAGTCAAAAAAAGAGCATATTACTAGCTTGTACAATTCTAGCATCAGTGGTTGCAGGAGTAGCCTTAGCCGGATTCTTCACCTACGGAAAAGGCACAGAGGTCATTCAAGGGCAAATAGAGAGTGACGAGTATCGCGTATCCAGCAAAGTACCTGGAAGGATACTCGAACTACGAGTAAAAGAGGGAGAGCAAGTAAAAGCAGGTGATACACTTGCCATACTCGAAGCACCCGATGTTACAGCAAAGCTTATGCAAGCACAAGCAGCCGAAGAGATGGCACAAGCTGTAAGCAACAAAGCACAACGAGGCACTCGCGACGAGCAACTCCAAGGGGCTTACGAGATGTGGCAAAAGGCGAAAGCTGGATTGGAAATTGCAGAAAAATCATACCAACGAGTAGAACGCCTCTTCCAAGAGGGAGTAATGTCTGAACAAAAACGTGATGAGGCAGCTGCCCAATACAAGGCTATGGAGGCTACTGAAAAAGCGGCAGAAGCACAATATGAGATGGCTAAAAACGGAGCACAAGCCGAAGACAAAGCAGCAGCAGCTGCCCAAGTCAATCGCGCAAAGGGTGCCGTAGCCGAAGTAAACTCATACATAAAAGAGACCATTCTACTTGCAGCAGCCGATGGAGAAATTACTGAAATATTCCCCAAAGTAGGTGAGTTGGTAGGTACAGGTGCGCCCATTATGAATGTAGCCCGCTTGAATCAAATGTGGGCAAGCTTTCATCTCCGCGAAGATTATTTGAAGGATTTACCAGTCAATACACTCTTCAAAGCCTACATCCCTGCTTTAGATAAAACCATTCAACTAAAAGTCACCTCATTAAAAGATGTAGGAAGCTATGCCACTTGGAGAGCAACCAAGGCAACGGGACAGTTTGATTTGAAAACATTTGAAATCAAAGCAACCCCCTTGGAGCAACTATCGGAACTACGCCCAGGTATGTCTGCCATTCTGGAAAGATAAGAAGTAAAAATGATGAATGTACGTTCTACTCCACTCTATCGCACGGCTCATCGCGAACTGATTCGCCTATGCAGCCGTCCACTCTATCTCTTTTGCATGGTGATAGCTCCGCTATTCTGTTGCCTCTTTTTTACCTCACTCATGGGTGAGGGGCTACCTAGTAGCCTTCCTGCGGGAGTGGTAGATTTGGATAATACCTCTACTTCACGAAGCATTATACGCAACCTAGATGCTTTCCAGCAAACTGAAATAGTGGCCAATTATCCCAACTTTACAGCTGCGCGCCAAGCCATGCAACGAGGAGATATCTATGCGCTCTATTTGATTCCACAAGGGATGACCGAACAGGCATTGGCTAGCAGGCAACCCCAAATCTCTTTCTACACCAACTTTTCCTATCTAGTGGCTGGCTCCTTGCTATACAAGGATCAACGAATGATGTCAGAACTAGCAGGAGGAGCCATAGGAAGAGCTTCACTATTGGCCAAAGGAGCAACTGATGAACAAGCAGCAACTTTCTTGCAACCCATTGCTATTGACACACACGCTTTAAACAACCCTTGGCTAAACTATTCGGTCTATTTAAGCAATGTGATTGTGCCGGGTATTCTGATGTTACTCATCTTTCTTACTACAACCTTCAGCATCGGCAGTGAGCTTAAAATGGGTACACACCAAGAGTGGTTGGCAGAAGCCGATGGCTCTATCTGGATAGCACTCTTGGGAAAACTGCTGCCACAAACAGCCATATTCTATCTCGTAACCGTAGCTTATACCAGTTACCTCTATGGCTTCTTACACTATCCATGTAACGGTGGCTTGGCTCCTATGCTCTTTTTAGGGTTTTTATTAGTTATCGCTTCACAAGGCGTGGGTCTATTCTTTGTGGGTTTTTTCCCCTCTTTGAGACTCGCTATGAGCGCAGCTTCACTCGTGGGAGTTCTCTCTTTCTCGATGTCGGGCATGAGTTTTCCTGTTATGGCCATGAGTGGCGGATTGCAAAGTTTGGCTCTGCTCTTTCCTTTGCGACACTACTTCCTACTTTATGTGAACTCAGCCTTAAACGGCTACCCATTGATTTATGCTTGGACATCCGTAGCTTGGCTCCTCTTTTTCGCCTTACTCCCACTACTGGTTGTAAAAAAGCTACACTACAGCTTAAATCATTACAAATATGTACACTAATCATTGAGAATCATGCATCCAGATAATTTCCTACATAGCATTGGTAAAGGATTTGCAACCCTCTTTCAGCTAATGAAGCAAGAGGCTAAATCTATGCTAAAAGATCAAGGCATACTGATATTTGTGGGGATAGTTCCCCTACTTTACCCCCTACTCTACACCTATATTTACAACTCAGAGACCGTACATAAGGTACCTGTTGCGGTGGTCGATCACAATCGATCTAGCCTAAGTCGTGAATACCTACGTGCAATGAATGCCACCCCTGAAGTGACCATTAAAAGCTACTGTGCCGAGATGGAAGAGGCAAAAGAGTTGATAAAAACAGGAGAGGTATATGGCATTGTTTACATTCCTAAGAACTTTAGCAAAGAGATCAACCAAGGAATACAAACGCAAATTTCTCTTTTTTGCGACCTCAGCGGAATGCTTTACTACAAATCAATTCTTACTGCCAATACCAACGTCTCACTGGCAATGAGTAAAAATATTAAAATAAAGCGATTGGGGAATACCACTCAGCGGCAGGATGAGGTAAGCACAGCCCCCATTACCTATCAAGATGTTTCGCTATTCAACCCTCAGAATGGTTTTGGCAGCTTCCTAATCCCGGCTGTTCTCATTTTAATTATCCAACAAACACTGCTTTTGGCCATTGGTATGACAGCAGGCACACGGAGAGACAATGGAGAGTATGACAAACTCTTTCCTCTAGGCAACAAGTGGAGTGGAATTACAGCTACAGTAGGAGGACAGTCCCTTCTCTATCTACTTATTTATAGCACTACAGGCATCTACATACTTACAATTGTTCCTCAGTTCTTTAGTTTAATCCAAGTAGGAAGTATTACAACTCTATTCACCTTCCTCCTTCCCTATCTATTGGCCGCCATCTTCTTTGCCATTACCTGCTCTATCTTTGTGCGAGAGCGTGAATCGTGTATGATTATTTTTATCTTTTCATCCGTTCCACTACTCTTTATATCAGGTATTTCATGGCCCTCTTCGGCTATACCTATGGGATGGAAGATTTTCTCTTGGATTTTCCCCTCCACTTTTGGTATCCAAGGATTTATACATATTAATAATATGGGGGCAGAGCTTACAGAGGTTATGACACCCTATCGCGCCTTGTGGGCACAAACTGTTGTCTACTTCATCACCGCTTGCTTGGCTTATCGATACCAAGGAAAGGCATTGTCTAAAAAAGGCTAAAATAAGGCGACAATCCACCCAGAGACAAGGAAGCAATCACTTAACTCACTGTATATAAAGGTCTTGAAGAAAGAACCAAACGCTTCACAAAAGATGCGGCTGTTTTCGGAAAATCAAGCGGTCACTTTGAATAAAACCTCCTCATCTTTTCCTGAAAACAACCGCATCTTTTTGAGAGCATATTCCTACACTGCAGTGTAGTGACTTCGCCCAATTAAAAGAGTCCCCTCTCGCCTTCTCTCTTCGATAAAGAGAAGGCGAGAGGGAACTCTCTACTTTCTAAGCTACTCCCTCTCTAAATGAATAGAGATAAAGCAGTTGTTTTTTTCAATACGACAGCTCCTCCTCTCAACTATGGCCGAAGCAAACGAATCATCTGCTGGGCAGCCAAAGTAGAGGCGCCCGCCTTACCCAACTCTCTTCGCATATCCTCATAACCCAACAACATCTCTTTTCGTCTGGACTCATCCTTTAAAATAGCCTTTAACTCTCTGTGGATAGTATCCGCACTCATTAAATCGGCTACCAACTCAGGCACTACCTCTCGATCAGCAATCAAGTTAACCAACGAAACATATTTCACCTTCAGGAAGCGTTTACGCAACCATCCCATCAACTTGGCTAAAGGCATGTGGTAACAAACGACCTGTGGCACATTGAAAAGCGCCGTTTCTAAAGTAGCCGTTCCCGAAGTAACTAAAGCTGCCGAAGCATTTTGAAGCAAAGCATAAGTCTGGTTGCTCACCACCCGAACCGTCACATCTCCCCCCAAATAGGGAGCATAGGTGGCTAAATCAATACCAGGTGCTGCCGCCAAGACCAATTGATGTGTATCACTAAATGCCGATGCAGCTTGAATCATCTGCGGGAGATTATCTGCAATCTCCTGCCTTCTACTTCCTGCCAACAGGGCAATAATGGGTTGATTAGTCAATTCATTGCGTTGGGTAAATAGGTCGAAGTCAACTGACTCGTTCGCTAAAAAGCGAGTAACTGCATCTACACACGGATTGCCCACATAGTGAATGGGGTAATTGTGTTTTTGATAAAAAGGGACCTCAAACGGAAGTATAGCAAAAAGTTGGTGCACATCACGTTTGATATTTTTTATCCGGTGCTCCTTCCAGGCCCATATTTTAGGAGATATGTAGTAGTAGATAGGTATCTTTGTTTCTGCACGAATGAACTGAGCAATCTCTAAATTAAAACCAGGATAATCGACCAAAATAAGTACATCGGGATTCCATGCCACCACATCTTGCTTGCAATCTGCCATGTTTCTTAAGATGGTACGTAGGTTTAACAATACAGGAATAAATCCCATATAAGCCAAATCTCGGTAGTGTTTTACCAAGCTACCACCCACTGCTTCCATTAAGTCTCCCCCAAAAAAGCGAAACTCAGCCGTTGGATCCTCTACCAATAAAGCCTTCATTAAATTAGCTGCGTGCAAATCCCCTGAGGCTTCACCCGCTATTAGATAATATTTCATAGCTATAAATTCCAATTTTTCATCTCATCCAGTAGCGGATAGGCTGTCATATCAATCTCAATAGGCGTTACAGCGACATAACCATTTTGCAAAGCCCAATGGTCAGTCTCCTCCAAATGGTCCTCGCTACCCATGAAATCACCCGTTAGCCAAAAGTAACTTCCCCCTCTGGGGTGTATGGACTCTGACCACTCATTTCCCCATTTTCCTTTTGCCTGTCTACAGACTCTTATCCCCTTTAACTCTCCCTTAGGGAAGTTTACATTCAAACAAGTTCCTTGGGGCATCCCCTTGAGAAGCACCTCTTGAACGATCTTTTGCACATAAGGGAAAAGAGGAGCAAAGTGAGCATCGGCGTGGTAATCACAAAGCGAAAGCCCCATCGAAGGTATCCCTTTCAAAGCCCCTTCAATAGCAATAGCCATGGTACCCGAATAGTGAACATTGATGCCTGAATTATCTCCGTGATTAATACCTCCTATAATCAAATCAGGAAGACGCGGCGTTACTGCCTGCAAAGCCAACTTAATACAATCGACAGGCGTACCTGTACATTTGTATATAAGAACCCCTTGACCCTCTTTCACCAACGAATAACGCACTGGAGATTCGCAAGTGATAGCCCCCGAATAACCCGACCGAGGAGCATCAGGTGCTACGACAACTAGATCGGCTATCTGACGCAAACAAGTAATCAATTCATTTATCCCTTTGGCAGTTACGCCATCATCATTCGATAGTAATATTAGTGGTCTTCTCATTCCTTCTTTCTTTTAATAAAGTTCTACGTAAAGATACAATGTTTCTTGAGAGATTGCAGAAATGGAAGAGAAAATATTCGATTTCTCTCGCAACCCCAAGCTAAAAAAAGAGTAATTTTAAAAGGATTTCCTTATCTTTGCACTCTCGACTTATTAACAAAACAGGTGAGTTATGAACAGTTATAGGAATGTCTTCTACCAAGTGGAAGCACATACCAGAATATTTTCGTTATTTAGCAGCGATAAAAACGACTAACATATGGGAAAAATTATTGCTTTAGCCAACCAAAAGGGAGGAGTAGGTAAAACTACTACAACCATTAATTTGGCGGCTTCACTTGCTACATTAGAAAAAAAGGTTTTAGTTATTGACGCAGATCCGCAAGCCAACGCCTCATCAGGACTAGGTGTTGACATAAAAACAACAGAATGTTCCATCTATGAATGTTTAGTAAATGGAACAGCCATAGAAGAGGCTATCTATACTACCGATATTGAAGGACTCGATATCATCTCTTCACACATCGACCTCGTAGGTGCAGAAATTGAGATGCTCAACATCAGCAACCGAGAACAAATTATGAAAAATATTCTGACTGCGATGAAAGCAGAATATGACTACATATTAATTGACTGCTCCCCTTCATTGGGCCTCATAACCATAAACGCATTGACAGCGGCAGACTCTGTACTGATTCCCGTTCAATGCGAATATTTTGCTCTTGAGGGAATTAGCAAGTTGCTCAATACCGTAAAGATTATAAAATCTAAATTAAATCCAGCGTTAGAAATTGAAGGTTTCCTACTTACTATGTTCGATTCACGCCTTCGATTAGCCAACCAAATATATGATGAGGTAAAAAGACATTTCCAAGAATTGGTGTTTCAAACTGTAATCCAACGTAATGTAAAACTAAGCGAGTCGCCTAGCCACGGAATACCTGTTATTCTATATGATGCAGAATCTACAGGGTCGAAGAACTACCTCTCGCTAGCGCAAGAAATTATTAGAAACAACACTAAATAAAATGGCTGTACAGAAAAAATTTACCTTGGGACGCGGACTAGATGCACTCATTTCAACCGAAGAGGTTACAACATCTGGCTCTTCTTCTATCAGCGAAATAGAGTTGAGTCTGATTACAGTCAATCCGAACCAGCCCCGCCGAGAATTTGACCCTATAGCACTACAAGAGTTGACAGACTCCATAGCCGAGATAGGCATCATTCAACCCATTACACTACGTAAGTTGGAGAATGAGAACTACCAAATCATAGCTGGCGAACGTCGATACCGAGCTTCCATACAAGCAGGATTTAAAACCATACCTGCCTACATCCGTGCAGCCAACGATGAGCATGTGATGGAAATGGCCCTCATTGAAAACATACAAAGAGAGGACCTCAATGCCATGGAAATCGCATTGGCTTATCAACAGCTAATGGAACAACACAGCATGACGCAGGAGCGATTGAGCGAACGCATCGGCAAAAAAAGAGCAACCATAGCCAATTACCTCAGACTGCTAAAGCTTCCTGCGGTAATTCAGATGGCTCTAAAAAATAAAGAGATTGATATGGGACATGCGCGTGCACTGCTAGCACTAACAGACCCAAAGGTACAAATCCAACTCTTTAATGAAATCATACAGCATAACTTTTCAGTACGAAAAGTAGAAGAGATTGTAAAAACACTCTCTGCTGGTGAAGGCGTGGAGAGTGGAGGAAAAAAAATAGCGCCCAAAACTTCTAAACTATCCGAAGAATATACACTCTTACAAAAACATCTGTGTGGGTTCTTGGGAAGTAAAGTGCAATTATCCTGCACGGAAAAAGGAAAAGGAAAAATTACTATCCCTTTTGGAAACGAAGAAGATTTGGAACGCATTATGGAAATTTTTGATTCACTAAAAAAGTAATTTCAATACAGGTTGAAAAAGATTAGATACATATGCCCGTTCATGAACATACTCCTAGTTGCCCTTTTGAGCCTAGCGAGTAGCACTGTTTATGCACAAAAAGCCAAAGCTCGCAGACTAGGAAAACTAGATGCTGATTCGATACAGGTAGCTGTACCCATACACTATACGGATAGTTTGTATGAAGCAATAACGGTAGAGGATAGTATAGCTATGCACAATCAATTGGAATGGGAGACATTAAACACACCCATCCAAGCAGAGAGCTTGGTCGCCAAAAGTGACTCTCTTGAAGAAAGAAGAGAAACAAAAAAAATTATTAAATTCATTCCAGACTCTAGAAAATCAGTTTGGTACGGGTTAATCTTTCCAGGAGCTGGACAAATTTACAACCGAAAATATTGGAAACTCCCTATTATTTATGGGGGATTTATGGGCTGTGCATACGCCTTAAATTGGAATGAGAATATGTATTCTGACTATTCACAGGCCTACCTAGACATTATGGACAATGACCCCAGCACGGATAGTTATAAAGACTTTTTACCTCCTGGATACGACATAAAGGGGCAAGAGGAACGATTAAAAGGAATATTCAAAACTAGAAAAGATTTGTTTCGCCGACAACGCGATTTAAGTATCATCGCCTTCATTGGGGTATACCTATTATCGGTTATAGACGCCTATGTAGATGCAGAGCTTTCTGATTTTGACATCTCTAAAGATTTGGGGTTAAAAATTGAACCAGCCCTATTTAACGACAGCAGAAACCAAAGCATTAATGCCGTAGGTTTACAATGCAGTCTCAAGTTTTAAGCATATGAACAAACGATTTTTTTTACTATTACTCAATTTAGGAGTAACCGTTCTACTCTACGCACAAAAAGAGATTACCATCCGCTCTAACAATGGAGAGGCAGAGGAGATTATAGAACTTCCAGAGGGATTGCAGTCAGATGTTGACAGTCTCTATTGGGACTGGCAAAGCAAGAACCACATCATCCTCGGTGCCGGCTGCCAAAGCATGCCAAATAGTACCTCAGTAAGCGACTCTGTCTACATAGATAGACTAGACCGAATACCTTCAGTCATTGAGTTGCCCTACAATGAAGTTGTAAAGAAATTCATTGAGCTCTATGCCAACAATCAGCGAGCTCGCGTTTCATACCTGCTGGCAGCGATGAATTTCTACACCCCCATCTTCGAAAAAGCACTCGACCTTTACGACTTGCCACAAGAGCTTAAATACCTTCCTGTTATTGAATCGTCCCTAAATCCCAAAGCAACTTCCCGCCAAGGTGCTGCAGGGCTTTGGCAATTTATGCAGCCAACGGGAAAAGCGTATGGCTTAGAGAATAACAGCTTGGTAGATGAAAGAAGAGATCCTAAAAAATCAACCTATGCAGCTGCCCGTTATCTAAAAGATTTGTATCGCATATACCAAGATTGGAGTTTAGCCTTGGCTGCCTACAATTGCGGACCTGGCAATGTAAACAAAGCAATAAAGAGAGCAGGTGGAGTAAATGACTATTGGGCCATCTATCCTTACCTTCCCAAAGAGACTAGAGGCTATGTGCCTGGGTTCATTGCTGCTACTTACATTATGAACTACTATTGTGAACATGGAATTGCTCCCATGGATAATACACTCCCTTTGAACAGCGACACTATTCACGTAAAGAAAGAGGTGCACTTGCAACAAATTTCTGACTTGTGTAATATAAACATAGAGGAATTACGCAGCCTGAATCCACAGTACAAACGAGACATACTTCCTGGGAATAGTGGAAGCTATGCACTGCGCCTGCCAAGTACAACGGTAAGTACATTCATTGCACTCGAAGATAGTATTTATGAATATAAGGCCAATACCTACTTAAACAGAAGAAAAACTGTTGCTGTAAATACTACAGAGACAACAACCAAGAATACAGGGAATAAGGTTTTTCACAAGGTTAAAAAAGGGGACACATTGGGAGCTTTGGCTAAAAAAAATAGAGTCACAGTAAAACAAATTCAAAACTGGAACAAATTAAAAGGAACAAATCTGAACGTTGGACAAACACTAAGAGTAAAGTAAATTCTACCAAAACAGTATCGGACGAAAGTAGAATTTCAACCTTTAAGTTGCATAATTACACATTTTATCTACTTTTGTAAATTAGGTCATTTTAATTAGGGTAAAAGGGAAAGATATGATAAATGATAAACAACTGCAGGAACAGGCGGATGAGGCTTTAATAGACAAAGGCTTTCAAGAATTAATAGATCTTTATTTGGCATCAAAGCACCGAAAAAAAGTCGAGATCATCACGAAAGCTTTTATGTTTGCCAAACAAGCACACCAAGGGGTAAAGCGTCGCTCGGGTGAGCCCTATATTATGCACCCCATCTCAGTGGCACGAATTGCTTGCGAAGAGATTGGATTGGGATCAACCTCCATTTGTGCTGCCTTACTGCATGATGTAGTAGAGGATACAGACTATACAGTCGAAGATATAGAAAACCTGTTTGGGCCGAAAGTGGCACATATCGTAGATGGACTTACTAAAATATCAGGAGGTATCTTTGGCAATCGTGCATCTGCACAAACGGAAAATCTGAAAAAGCTACTACTCACAATGAGTAGCGATATTCGGGTTATCTTACTTAAAATTGCAGACCGCTTACATAACATGCGTACATTAGGCTCTATGTTGCCGAATAAGCAATATAAAATAGCTGGAGAGACACTCTATATCTACGCTCCACTTGCCTATAAGTTAGGACTTAATAAGATAAAAACAGAACTAGAGGATTTAAGCTTTAGTTATGAACATCCTGAGGAGTATGCACAGATAACAGCTAAATTAAAAGAGTCAAACGCCGAGCGTGAAGAGCTATTTACTACATTTATAGCACCTATCAGTGAGAAATTAGATCAAATGAATCTAAAATATGAACTGCTAGCACGTATCAAATCGCCCTACTCTATTTGGAAAAAAATGCAAACCAAACATATCTCTTTCGACGAGATATACGATATATTGGCTGTGCGCATCATCTTCCAACCACGCAATGAAAATGAAGAATCAAACGATTGCTTCAGCATCTACGCCAGCATATCTAAAATTTACAAACCGCATCCAGACCGATTCCGCGATTGGGTAAACCACCCAAAAGCGAATGGATATCAAGCTCTTCATGTTACTTTAATGAGTAAAAAAGGGCAATGGATAGAGGTGCAAATCCGTAGTGAACACATGGATGATGTGGCAGAAAGAGGATTTGCATCCCATTGGAAATACAAAGAAGAGGGAAGTGAAGATGAAAGAGAATTGGAACATTGGCTGACTAGCATCAAAGAGATACTAGAGAGTCCGGAACCCGATGCACTCGACTTCTTGGATACAGTAAAATTAAACCTCTTCTCTTCTGAAATTTTCATCTTTACCCCAAAGGGGGAGATAAGGACAATGCCACAAGATTGTACTGCACTCGATTTTGCATACTCTGTACACACCGCCTTAGGCAATCACTGCATTGGAGCAAAAGTAAATCATAAGTTGGTCCCACTTAGTCACAAGCTTCAAAGTGGGGACCAAGTAGAAATCCTTAGTTCCAAATCACAATTTGCACAACCTGGGTGGATTGAGTTTGTTACAACGGCTAAAGCAAAGACCAAAATCATAGCTGCCTTAAAAAAGGAAAAACGGCAACTTCAGCTAAAAGGAGAGGAAATTTTACAAGCGTTCTATCTGAAAGAGAATGTACCACAGAATGTCTTTTCTACGCAAAAGCTATGCGAATTACACAAAATTGAAGACTTTGAAGAGTTCCTAATCGCACTTGCAACCAAAGAGATTCAATTGGGTGAAAAAGAGCGAATGGAGCTAAAGGATAAAGATGCCACAAGCATTTGGCAAAAGCTCATCAACTTTGGACTGATGGTAAACAAAGTCACAACAGAGGAGGAAGAGGCTCCAATAGATAGCAAGAAAACGCTTAAAATAAAACCAGGAGAGAACACTTCTAAATATCCTATTGCCACCTGTTGCAAACCCATTCCGGGTGATGATGTGTTGGGATTTATCGATGACAACAAACAGGTTGTTATTCATAAGCGACAATGCAATGTAGCCACCAAGCTAAAAAACAGTTATGGTAATCGAATTTTAGCAGTACAGTGGGAAAGAGGACATTCCACCCATTTCCCTGTAAACATTTACATAAAAGGTATCGACCAAGTGGGGCTACTTAAAAAAGTGACTCAAATCATATCTGACCAATTGGGTGTAAATATTCACAAGCTAAACATCGAAACGGAAGATGGAATATTTGAAGGGCGTGTACAACTCTTTGTACATGACGTGAAGGATGTAAAAACAGTCATCATCAACCTCAAGAAGATAGAAGAGGTCAAAGTTGTTACCCGCATAGAGAACTATGAGGATCAACCACCTCTATAATTCTAGAAATAGCTACAAGGCTAAATAAAAAAGAACTTCGTATTTTCTAATTGTAAAGGCATCCTGCAAAGAGTTCCGCTACAATTAGAGAATACGAAGTTTTAGCTTTATAATTGTCTATACAGATGTTCCCCACCTCTAGCTGACATCTCCACGACCAAGCTATTCTAGAGGAAAAAGTGAGTTACACCGTTTGTTTATACTCCCATTAAGTCAAATAATCCAACTCTTTTCTCATTTTAATAAGCTCTTCACGTAGTGCCTTTAGCCTATCAAGAACTTCGGTTGATTGTGATGCACCGCTATAGTTCCCTTTTAATTGCTGTTTAGCTCCTTGCAGCGTCATTCCTTTCTCTTTCACCAAATGGTAAATCAGCCGAATGTTCTCAATATCTTCTTTGCGATATTGACGTATCTTTCCCCCCGCTTTTTTAGGAGCTATCATTGGGAACTCTTTTTCCCAATAACGTAGGAGCGATTCATTCACATCAAACATGTCTGCCACCTCCTTAATGGAGTAGTAGAGCTTTAGTAATTTATGAGGATGGTAAGCCATAGTTCTTTCTATTATTAGTCAAATACCTTGCCGTGATTATTGGCTATTTCAATCATCTTATCATAATCCTCAGCATTCAAATCCATAAAATAGTAGTTAATCGGGTTAACAACTTTTCCTTTTACATAGACCTCATAATGCAAGTGAGGGCCTGTACTTTTTCCCGTATTCCCTACTGTTCCAATAACCTCACCTCGAACCACTTTTTTCCCTTGTCGCACTTTTAAATCTTTCAAGTGGGCATACCGAGTTATATAACCAAAACCATGATCAACCTCAATGGTATTTCCATAACCACTCTCCCATCCCGCTTTTACAACGGTTCCATTTCCCGTTGCATGAACAGCTGTCCCCTGTGCAGCTGAAAAGTCCATTCCACTATGAAACTTAAGCGTTTTATAAATGGGGTCGATACGTGTACCAAACCCTGAAGCTGTTCGCTTCAAATCTTTATTGGAAACTGGCTGAATAGCAGGAATAGAGAGTAACATTTCATCATTGTTTTTGCAAAGTTCTACCACTTCGTCAAATGATTTAGATTGTATGTAAAGTTTACGCCTAAGCAAGTCAAGCTTTTGTGTGTTGTTTTTTACCAACTCAACATTGGCCATCCCCATAAGATGCTCGTAACGATTGGTACCACCATATCCTGCATTTCGAATAGCATCCGAAACAGGCTCAGCCTGAAACACCACTCGATAGAGGTTATCATCACGCTGTTGAATACCTTGCATAACATCGAGTGCTTCATCTAAGTGATAAGAAAGCACGTTGTATTGAGCCAATAAACGAGAATTTTCTATGCGAAGTTCCTTCTCGGAAGGAGAACCAAATACGAGTAACAACGCAATAAAGCAACCTGCTCCAAGCCCCATACCTACAAATAAGCGACGTGCAATGCTTAAAGCGCGCTGCCGAAGGGTGGGGTAAATACGGTCGTAAGTACGGGTTTTGGGATTATATTCATAGTAGACTTTACGCATAGTGGGGTGCTTTTTTGTAGTTTTTAATGAGCTAAATAGCGATATTTTGCACATTAAGTAGGGACAAAAATAATAAAACTGAGTATATTTGCAATCTGTTTTTGATAATATTAACTGACGACAATAGAAACAATATGATGACAGCGAAAGAAATTAGAGAATCTTTCAAAAGCTATTTCGAGTCAAAAGGACACCAAATTGTTCCTTCGGCTCCCATGGTTATAAAAGACGATCCAACCCTTATGTTCACAAACGCCGGGATGAATCAGTTTAAAGACATTATTCTTGGCAATCAGCCAGCTAAATACAAACGAGTAGCAGACTCGCAAAAGTGCTTGCGTGTAAGCGGAAAGCACAACGACTTGGAAGAGGTAGGACACGATACCTATCACCACACCATGTTCGAGATGTTAGGAAACTGGTCTTTTGGAGACTATTTTAAGAAAGAGGCTATCGACTGGGCATGGGACTATTTAGTCAATGTTTTAAAGTTAGACCCTACTAACTTATATGCGTCTGTTTTCGAAGGAAATCCTGAAGAGGGGCTTTCTCGCGATGATGAAGCAGCAGCGTATTGGGAACAATATCTACCAAAAACACAAATCATCAACGGTAACAAGAAGGATAACTTCTGGGAAATGGGAGATACAGGTCCTTGTGGTCCTTGTTCAGAGATCCACATTGACCTCCGTACGGCTGAAGAGAAAGCAGCTGTTAGCGGGAGAGAGTTGGTTAACCAAGACCACCCACAGGTGATTGAAATTTGGAATCTTGTATTTATGCAATTCAACCGCAAAGCCGATGGTTCACTAGATGGACTACCTGCTAAGGTTATTGATACGGGTATGGGATTCGAACGTCTTTGTATGGCTATGCAAGGAAAGACATCAAATTATGATACAGATGTATTCCAAACGATGTTGCAAGCCATTGCAACTATGGCGAAAACAACTTACGGAAAAGATGAAAAAGCAGATATCGCTATGCGTGTTATTGCCGATCACATCCGTACTATCTCATTCTCTATCACCGATGGACAACTACCTAGCAATGCGAAAGCAGGCTATGTGATTCGCCGCATCTTGCGCCGTGCTGTACGTTACGGTTACACCTTCTTGGGACAAAGAGAGGCATTTATGTACAAACTACTGCCTGTCCTTATTGAGAGCATGGGAGAGGCTTACCCTGAATTGGTTAGCCAACAAGCCTTGATAGAGAAAGTGGTGAAAGAGGAGGAAGATTCATTCCTACGCACACTTGAGACGGGTATCCGTTTGTTGGATAAAACCATGAACGAAACAAGAGCAACTGGTAAAACTGAAATTAGTGGTACCGATGCCTTTACACTATATGACACTTTCGGCTTTCCTTTAGATTTGACCGAACTTATCCTTCGTGAAAATGGAATGAGTGTAAATATTGACGAGTTCAACACTCAAATGCAAAAGCAGAAAGAGCGTGCTCGTAATGCGGCAGCTATGGAAACAGGCGACTGGATTACTGTTCAAGAGGGAGAAACCAACTTCGTAGGTTATGACTATACTGAATACGAAACGGCAATTCTTCGCTATCGACAAGTAAAACAGAAAAACAAAACTTTCTTCCAAGTGGTGCTTAGCGACACACCTTTCTATGCAGAAAGCGGTGGACAAGTGGGTGACAAAGGAGTATTGGTCAGTGAATTTGAAACAATTGACATCCTAGATACGAAGAAAGAGAATAACCTACCTATCCACATCCTTGCAGCACTTCCTAAAGAGATAGAGGCACCGATGATGGCTTGTGTAGATATAGATAAGCGTTACGCCTCTGCTGCCAACCACACATGTACTCACTTGCTAGACGAAGCCTTGCGTGAAGTATTAGGTACACACGTAGAGCAAAAAGGTTCTTTGGTAACACCAGACTCTTTGCGCTTTGACTTCTCGCACTTCCAAAAAGTGACTAGCGAAGAGCTTCGCCAAGTAGAACACTTGGTCAATGCAAAAATACGCGATAACATCAAACAAACTGAATACCGAAACATCCCCATCGAAGATGCAAAAGAGCTAGGTGCTATTGCTCTATTCGGTGAGAAATATGGTGAAGAGGTACGTGTCGTAAAGTTTGGTAACTCTGTAGAATTCTGTGGTGGTGTACACGCAGCAGCAACAGGTGAAATTGGAATGGTACGCATCATCTCTGAAAGCTCGGTAGCAGCAGGGGTTCGTCGTATCGAAGCCATCACTGGAGAGAAGGTAGAAGAGTTGCTAGATAACGTACAAGACACACTAGAGGGTGTTCGCTCACTATTCAACAACGCTCCTGACTTGAAAGCAGCCATCCACAAATATATGGATGAGAATGCAGGCTTGAAAAAGCAAGTAGAGGAGTTTATGAAGGAGAAAGCAGGGGTAATGAAGGCGAAACTGGTAGCAGGAGCCAAAGAGGTAAATGGCGTGAAAGTAATTCAAGCGGTAGTACCTATGCCAGCCGATGTGGTGAAAGACATTGTATTCCAATTGAAAGGGGAAATCACAAGCAACCTATTAATTGCCATTGGTAGCATTGACAATGATAAACCACTTCTTACAGTTATGCTAAGCGATGACTTGGTTCAAAATGGTTTGAATGCAGGTAAATTGGTTCGTGAGGCAGCTAAGCTCATCCAAGGGGGTGGCGGTGGTCAAGCTCACTTTGCTACAGCTGGTGGTAAGAATAAAGATGGATTGCACATCGCACTTGACAAGGTTATTGAACTTGCCGCTATCTAACAATTACTCAAATAAATATTAGTAAAAAAGACTCTGTTGTGAACCGTAAGGCTCATAACAGAGTCTTTTTTTTACCATACATCAATCGAAGAAGAACGCTTTTTTTTTTGCATTACCATTATCAATAGATTAGCGATTAAAGTTGCCCATATTTGAATTTTAATGGCATTAGCACTCTCCCCGTAGAAGTATTTCAACGGGAAATTCTGTTTCATCTGTTTAAATAGGAGTGCTTCTTGCTTTTGTTTTCCAGCACGTAGGGAATCTCGGCAAAGAAGGTTTGCATGCGTTGTAAACACCCCTCCATATCTTGATTCATCAAATCCTTTAAGAATTGCATCATGAATCCATTGCCCGTTAGGCTATCTACGTGTGCATCGTTGGGCAGTAAACAGCTTAAAAATCCATTGCGTACCTCCGAGTTGGGGTAGCCCAAGGTGTAGGAGTTGAAGAGTGGGTTGTACCCTTTAATGGTCAGATAGCCACTTTGATAGAGCACTGGTATGATGTTGGTAATTAACTCGCTTGCACGGTCAAAATTACTTGCTTTCATCTTAACCTCATCCAATTTGGGGATGGAGGTGTTCAATCTTTTAATCAGGCTTACTAAGAAGGTGGGGGTGCCTGATAATAAGTTGTAAACCTATTTAAATCTAGTGGCTGTTTCGCTTCAGCGCTTCTTCGTAAATAGAACAAACTCGTTTACGTAAGGAGTCTGGTGCTATAACCTGTAGCGACCAACTGCGTGAAACAATCTCCATCAAAAAGTCTAATGTAATTCTGATATCTAGCTTGATGACAAATTCATTGGGCGTATCTTTTAGAATCACCTGTGAGTGGTGAAGTGGAACGGACTTTAAATATCCACCATCTTCGGCATCGAAAGAAAGTATCACCTCTTCAATAGGGTAGGCTGTATCGGAGTAGATCCCATAACTGTATTTAAACTTCTCTTCGATGTTAAAGAGGGGATCGGGTGTATACCGCTCGCCCCATACCATAATATCTTCCATTCGATCGAGCCCAAAGGTTTTAACTTCTCCTTCCTCTCCCTCTTTACCAACTAAATACCAACGCCCCCTACACTCTTTTAATGCATAGGGGGATATTTTACGTTTGGTAACTTTGCTAGTTGAGTATTTAGCATATGTAAATGTAATATTTTGTTGTTTCTTGATTGCCTCTATCAGGTGAAAAAGGTGTTTGGTTCCTTTGGGGCGACAAGGCTCAGGATAAACAAAAGGGGGTAATCCTCCATCCATATTGAGTGCATAGAGTAAATCGAATGGTTCAAAAAAAGCCTCAAAATCTACTTTGTCTTCCGCGTCAATGTAGTAGCCACGATGCCTTCTGCAAAATATGATATCAAGGTGAAACTGTTCGCGCAACTCTTTAATATCTCGTTTTAGGGTATTCGCCGATACAGCGGCTTCATACCCCCACAAAGAGAACTCTCGTTCGAGCCATCTTCCTAACTCCTCTATCGTGATGTAACGATTGGAGTGGATTTTACGAGCGATGAGTATCAGGCGGTGGATTTGGGATTTTATGGACATGTAGGGGATTTTGTTAAGAAGATAAAGAAACTGCAATGTGCTAATTTTAGTAGGCGATTAAAAAGACACTATCTACATTTATGTAGTTTTTTTTCTCGAAAAAGGCATTTAATCTTCTTACCACTGATTCAAATATTTTATCTTCTCCTCCATTACTTTTTTGCCTAATATTAGGGACTATTAAAAAAAGTATATTTGCATTTTCGCAGATATGGCACTTCCAAATATCTAATAAATCCATATTATTTGCAATAGTTTTTCCTCTTTCTACTTCCAATATAATTCCAGAATTATTATCTAGATAAAGGTAGTAGTCAGGTCTTAACTGTTTTACATCTAGGTTGTTGAATAACCCTTTCTTCTCACTTTTAAATCCTAAAGATTCAGTTTTGTTAAGTATTATATTTTGAATGTCTCCACTCTTTGCATTAATTTTATGCTTTTTCTTGATTTCTGTCTGAATATCTTTGCTATTCATATAATTGACAAGATCGCAAAAAAGATTATTTGCTGTAATAAAGTCAGGTCTATTATTGACCCCTTCTTTGTGTAGGATTTTTGTTTTAATCATATTATTAGGATTTTGTAGTTTAAATATACTATATAATTATCGTAATATATAATATTTCTTAGAGTAATTATCTATTTACTATCAACCACCTCGCATCACACTCCGGGATAGCCATTAAAATCTTCTGCATCATACTACAGGTAGGCTCTATTTTTCCGAAAAGAACATCCGTTAAGATTCTGGCAGGAATACCGGTTTCGCTAGCAAATGAGGGGATGGAGTAGCCCCCTTGTTCTATAAGCTGTTTGATACGCCTGCCTACTCCACCCTCTAGAATGTCCCAAAAAGTAGGAGGAAGAGAGATGTTTTCTAGTTTAGCTGCCTCGTTAAAGAGTGGGGCCACTTGTAAAGGGGAGTGATTGGAGGTGCCACAACCTACTTCAGTTACTAGAAAGTTGAGCTCGGGATGATCTTGGGCAAATTCTGTAAACTCATTGATATGCAAGGCCAGTAGCTTTAAATCTTCACTAGGAAGTGCATAGGTTTGCCCTTGCAGTCCGATACATACTCCGCGGATTGCACCAAATTCTAGTGCAGCACTACCTGCACTCCCGCTGTGTACCCCTTGAATGTTCGATCCAAATACAAAAATGTCATTGGGCTGTAACGAAGTAATGGCATAAGGTGTTATTCTACGCTTTACAATCACCGCTTGATTCTCTTCATTTGCGTCCACTATTGCTAGCTCTTCCACCATTTCCTGCTCTTTCGGTTCATTCATCATTCCCAACCCTCTCCCTTCTTTTGGCTCTTTTACCTGTGCTACCTCGTTTACTTCCACCTCGTTATACCATGGTTCTGCTTTTATGCTGGCAATCAACTCTTCTGTTTTTTGCTCCATGCTTTGTTCTTGCTCTTCATCGTCTAATTTCTCCCAATCCTTCCAGCCAATAGCTTCCTCAAATCGCTTGACAATTGCATCGTACTCCTTCTCTCTCTGCTCTGCTCTATTTTCCTCCTCTTCGGCTTCCAATAGGGCATCCCAAATGGTGTACTTTTTCCACTGATAGCTGCCATCTTCTGTTCCGTACGATTGAATAAACTCTGCCATTTTTCGGCTCTTATAAGCAAAGTAGTTGTTGGATGTAATGATGTGTACCCCTTGATTGAGTCTAACGAAGATAGGATAGGGAATCTCCTCTTTTCCAATACTACAGGCAATACTCACTTGTTCGTTCCAGAGTCTGATGTTGAAATTGGGCTCCAAAGGTAGCCTCTCAATCATCGCTTTTACTCTTTTGTCGTAGTAGAGACAAATCCGTTTGTCTTCTATAACGGATCCTCTCTTTAGTGCCTCAATAAGGCTTGACCAGATTTTTTTCTCCTTCGCGACCCTCTCGCTTCTCTTTCGATCCAATGCTAGAATTGACTCTTTCAAGTTGTTTTTTGAAGCGCTATTTGGCTTTCTCTTTTCTATTTTCATACCTCCATATGTTTAAAGTTGAGGCAAAGGAAAAGGCCTACCGCACCATATTATGGTGCGGTAGGCCAAAATAAATGTTAAATTATTGCTGCCCGATAAAACTCACTAACAAAAAAAAAAAATGAACTCGGCTACTCTAAAACGGTAGTCGAGTTCATTTTGTTTATATTCCAAGCCCCCCCCTTATTCAAATAGTGATGGCTCTATTGGTATTTCTTCTGCTGCTTTTAGGCTAGCTTCCCAGTCTTTTTCGGGATGGTTTAACAAGCTATAGAAATCAACATAGTACATAAGTGTTATTCTAAACATTGTGGCTAATCCAGAAAAGCTCCACGATCGAGTAAGTCCTTTTTGCATTACCATTATCAATAGATTAGCGATTAAAGTTACCCATATTTGAATTTTAATGGCATTAGCACTCTCCCCGTAGAAGTATTTCAACGGGAAGTTCTGTTTCATCTGTTTAAATAGGAGTTCTATCTCCCACCTTTTCTGATAAATAGCCACAATTTCTAATGGATCTAAGTCCATGTCATTGGTTAGTAGGGGTATTCGTTTCTTTTTCTTGATATCAATATAGGCTATGATTCGAGCTTTATGAGTTAACGAATAGTCATTCCTCTTTTGTTTTGAGAAAGTTACATGTTGTATAGGCACATCGTTATTATAGTTTGTGTCGTAACATCTAAAATAACGAAAAAGGGCTGAATCCAGTATTTGGAATCAGCCCTAATTTTATGCTATGATAAAAGTTTTATCGGACAGCAATAAAACTTTTTTAGCTTTGCATTAAAACATTCTGCCAATGCATTAGTCACATGGTTGTTGAAGAAGTTTTGCTCACCTGAGAAAGTTGGCCCCAAGAAAAACTGGATCAATAAAGATTCTTCAGTGAAGATTTGGTGAAAACTATTTTCTACTCTCTTCACCATAACCTGTTGATAATTAGAATGTGTGAAGGATTGAAGCTTTTTTTCGCTCTTTTATTTTAAGTAGAAGAGAGTTTTAGGCTCTCTAAAAGGGTAATAGCATACTAAAAAAGGGATTGGTATAGAGTTCTTCCTCTTTAGGCTAACGAAATTATATGCGTAGCCCCCAGGGTTTATCGGGTGAGCCTAGATTCTACTTTTAGTGCCACATATCATACTCTTTATGATTAAAGTTCTGAAAAGATAACAAATTGCGCCCTATCGTACCTGAGTCGTACAGATATCTCTAAAACACTAATAAATCGTAACAAACCGTATAAATAAACTTTTAATAACAAAAAATTATCCTCTTTTGCATCTTGACTTTACTACATTTGCCGTACAATCTAAATGAACTAAAAATGACGCAAAGGGTAAAGTTAACTCTCTTTATTTGCACTGCTACTCTATTCACTGCACAAGCTCAATGGAGCAAACAAGACTCTATACGCCTACAACACTTTCTACAAGGAGAAGAGGCTATACAAATGAATGGCGATGTAGCAAAAACTATTGAGTTTGACTTCACCTCCAAGCAAGAAGAGTGGAAAGGGAAACCACTTATTTCAGAAGAGAAACCTTGGATGAACTTTTTAAATGAACTGCCAAAAAACTTTGGCGATACAACCAAGTGGAAAAAGCCAACCTTCATTCGGCTAACACCCTATACTCCCTATACCAAATGGAATGAGGATCCTGTAAATGATCCCATCTTTGTCATGGAAGATACACTCAATATAGGAAGATGGATTCTAAACACAAAAGCTGTTTTGGGACTAAGGGGGGGATATAGAGTATTACCTAGTGGAATGGATCAAAGTACAACACCTAGCAACAACCCCTTGAGTACTTTTGATGCAGACAAGGCTCTCTACGAAACGTTCAGCAAACGGGGACGTTCCATTCGTAGAAACCGAAGCAATGCAGTGGCATGGAAAAGTTATCAATATCATATCCCTACCTCAACAAATAGCCTACCAACTGATACGCTACTCCTGACTCAGGACACTATACAACAAAAAAACGAACCACTGCCCCTTGACAATGATTCGCTATATCTACCGATTGATTCTATTTCCCCACCAGAAGACTACTTCTTGAAGATGAAATAGACTGCCATGACTAAACAAACAAAGGCAGCAAAATGGTTCCACCTTAATTCTGTCTTAAAAAATGAGACTGAAAAGAGAGTGAAAATAACAAGTGTTATAACTTCCTGAATGATCTTGAGCTGTATCAAATCAAACGGCCCTCCATTGTCACGAAACCCAATACGATTGGCTGGAATCAAAAGGCAATATTCAAAAAAAGCAATGCCCCAACTAAAAGCGATAATTCCAATCAAAGGAAATGCCGCAAACCAGCTGAACTGCTCTTTCATTTTCAAATGTCCATACCATGCCAAAGTCATAAAGACATTGGAAAAAACAAGTAGTAATACTGAATAAATTCCTTGTGTTAACATTGCTATTTTTCTATTTTCTCAGGAAGAAGATCCTCCTGAATATTATTCATACTTCCCCATAAACTATATCGGGCTTCAGGGTTCAAGGCCTCTAATGAATGCAATACCCCTTTCATATCCGAACGACTAGATTGACTCTCATACGGGCAATTTTTTACCTGCTTTTGATATTTATGCATCGCAGCCATTTCAATTAAGTCAGCTTCATGAACCAAACACATAGGACGAATAATCGTCATATCAAACTTACGCATCGACAAAAGGGGAGGCATGGTACTAAAAGCACCTTGATAAGTCATATTCATTAGAAGCGTTTCCAAAATATCATCCATGTGATGCCCCAATGCAATCTTGTTACATCCCTGCTCTTTAGCCACTGTAAACAGAGCCTTTCGTCTGTTCCACGAGCAAAGGAAACAGGGCGATTTACGGGTATCAGTAGTGGCATCAAAAGAGGTTTCATAGTGCAAAAACGGAACACCCAATCCTTCTGAAAAGGATTTTAAATAGTCTAAATCGGATTTGTAAGGTATATTGGTCATTGAAATATGAACAGCTACCACCGAAAATTTGGGTTTCAAAATCCGTGAACGCCGAGCCAATAGTTCAACAAGTGCTAACGAATCCTTTCCTCCCGAGAGTCCAATCAATATTTTATCTCCATCATCTATCAAACGATATTGTACAACCCCTTTGTTGAAACGTTTTTCAACACGCTTCAGCATTCGTTCTTCTTCTGTAAATTGTGCCATAATTGATACTATTCCCTAAAGTGCAATTTCACCACTCCCCACACAAATCTCTGCATGCTTGTCATACAATACCCCAAACTGTCCAGGTGCAATACCTTGCAACGGTTGGTGACTATGAATACGAAACAGCCCCTCTTCTCTAGTAAGTGTACCAGGAATAAAACGATCGGCATGACGTATCTTGAAAGTAAGTTCTACGTTTGATTCACCCTTCCAGAGGTCCTCCGTTATAAAATGGAAATCTCTTAATGCAAATTCACTGCCATACTGCTTTTCTGTATCGTAACCACGAGATACGTAGATGATATTCTCCTCAATATCTTTGCGAATACAAAACCAAGGTCCTCCACTCATACCCAATCCTTTTCGTTGACCAATGGTATGAAACCAAAACCCCTTGTGCGTACCAACACGTTTACCTGTCTCAAGTTCAATAATAGCACCCTCCTTTTCACCTAAGAAACGACGTAGGAAGTCATTGTAATTAATTTTACCCAAAAAACAGATACCCTGACTATCTTTGCGCTTGGCACTGGGTAGTTTGGCACGCAAAGCAATCTCTCTGACCTCCTCTTTCGGAAGAGAACCTAATGGAAACATCAGCTTGGATACCTGAAGATAATCAATCTGTGCCAAGAAATCTGTTTGATCTTTAACTGGGTCTTTGGCTGTAGCCAACCATATTTTCCCATCACGCTCAACGGTACTCGCATAATGTCCAGTAGCTATCTTATCATAGAGATGTCCTGCTTCCTGCTCAAAACAGCCAAACTTAATGAGTTTGTTACACATCACATCGGGATTAGGTGTAAGTCCACGCTTAACACGATCGATAGCATAAGCCACCACATTGTCCCAATATTGGCGATGCAAATCAATGATATTTAACTGCAAGCCATATTTACGAGCTGTAGCTGTGGCTAGCTCAATATCTTCTTCAGCAGTACAAGTTAAACCATCATCCCCCTCCATACCGATACGTATGTAGAACAAATCGGGCTTATAGCCTTGTTCACAAAGAAGATGTGTTACAACTGCACTATCAACTCCTCCCGATATTAAAGTGGCTAATTTCATATTAAATTCCTTTCTAGCTATTAGTTAAATCTTTTTTTTCGAATAGAATAGAGCCCTATCTAATGTATACAAAGCTTCATTGAATTACAATGTATAGTGAAGGTAGAGCCCAATAAAAACCTTTTAAAGAGCAAGAAGCTCCCTCTATTTCCTATTTTGAGTGCAAAGATACCTATTTTTTCATCACTATTTTGTCAAAATATCTATCCACTCACTTTAATATCTATAAATGAGTTCAATCCACAGCTCTTAATATATTTAGCCCCGCTATAAAATGTTTATAACGGGGCTAAATATATTAAGAGTCAATTACCAAAAAAGGTTCTCTATCCCTCCTTATCAATTAGCTCTATTTTTTTCAACGTCAGTGCCAACTCATCTCTAAGTTTCTCCACTTTTCGATTCAGCTCAGTAACTAAGCTATTCCCTTTTTTAGATGAAGAGGTAAGAAATCCTAGATTATTCTCGTAGGTATGAATGTCATTTTTTAAATTTTCATAGATACGAACCAACTTTTCTCTCTCCCTATGTAGGTTTCCTTCTTTACCTATGTGCGATTTGAAATGGTCTAACCTTTTCTTTGAAGCAGATAAATTAAGTTTTTCGAACAGCTGATCAATTAACCCATGATACTTCTTAAACAACCTATCTTTCTCTTTAAATGGCACATGACCAATACTGTTCCACTCTTTCATCAGTTGACGTACAGTATCCCCAGCACCATCTGCAGGTTGCTCAGCCCCATTCATCTCCTCAAGTTGTTTCAATAACGCCTCTTTTTTCTCTAAGTTCTCAGCCTCTTCCGTACGATGCGAAGAGGTCGCTTTTCCTTTTTGTTCAAAGAAATAGTCACATGCTGCGATAAATTGTTTCCAGATAGCATCAGATTGTTTACGAGGTACCGCCCCAATCGTTTTCCACTCTTTTTGTAACTTTATCAGCGAGTCAGCACTCTCCTTCCAATCAGTACTATCTTTGAGTAACTCAGCTTTTTCACACAACGCTTTTTTCTTCTCTAGATTCTCATTCATGCGCTCTTTTGCCTGCTTGTAATAAGCAGTCTTTTGGCGGAAGAACTCATCACAGAGAGCACGGAAACGTTCAAATATTTTAGTATTCAACTTTTGAGGTGCATAGCCAATGCTTTTCCATTTAGCCTGTAATGCCAATACTTCAGCTGTTTTATCCTCCCACATTTGGAATCCTGTAAGCGTAGTATAATCCACAGCCTCTAGCACTTCACAAATTGCCGTTTTATCTTCTAAATTTTTCTGTTCTTTCCCTTTGAGCTCATCAAAGTGTTGTTGATGGCGACGATTTACGTTAGTAGAAGCCACTTTGAAGCGTGCCCAAATCTCTTCGCGCAACTCTTTGGCTACAGGACCTGTATCACGATACTCTTGGTGTAGCTTTTGAAGTTGATGGAATGCAGAGATTACATCCTCCTCTTCAGCTAATTTCTCAGCATTTTCACACAGACTTTTCTTTATTTCCAAGTTCTTTTTGAAGTCATATTCCCGGAATTCATTGCTCAATTTAATGAGGTCATAGAATTTCTCAGCATACACTTGGTAACTTTTCCACAACTCATTTACCTTATCAGCAGGAATTAATTTGATTTCATTCCACTCTTGTTGCAGTTTTTTAAACTCATTATAAACTTTATTTGCATCCTCTGTTGATTCTACCAACACCTTCAGTTGCTCAAGTATCGCTGTCTTTTTCGTGAAATTTTCCTCTTTCTCTTGCTCTACTTGAGCCAATTGGCAGGCTTTTCTCTCCTTGATAGCATTTATCACCTCCTTCAGTTTCATTTCACTCTCATCTGGAGTTGGTACGAATGACTCTGCAGTTCCCCCATTTTCCACGTGAGCTACCATTCCTTCTTCTCTCTCTGCATTCAACAGCTTATAGAATTGAAATTTTAAACTCTCCAACTCATTTTTGTTGATGAGTTTTTCTTCTTGAAGCCATTTTTGAAGGCATTCTATAATCTCTTCCTTCGTTTGTACATGCTCACATACTGGAGCAGCAACGAGTTGTACAGGAGGGGTAATCGACGTATCTGTTGTTTCTACAACTGGCGTATCGATCAAAGCGCGGTTTATTTCATTCGAATCCATCTTAGCGATTGTTTTATAATGAATCAATCTTAATAAGTAATTGTGTAGCAAATTAAATTAAATAATTTAGATTTTCATCTCAATTTGCTCTATTTTTTTTCTATTCACCTACTTTAATAAGGCAAATTTCTGTTTTTTATTGCGAAAGTAAAACTGTTATACCCATATAAAGCATCATACCAATAATATCATTGGTAATGGAGATAAAGGGGCCCGTTGCAATAGCAGGATCTATTTTTAGCTTTTCAAGCGTCATCGGCACCAATGTACCAAATATGGAAGCAAACATAACGACAGCAAATAGACTCATTGACACAGAATAAGAGACGGTAGTTGTTGGTCCAAATCTCAAAAAATTATATACATAAACCAACATTGAAATAATGGTAGCATTAATGAGTGCCACCACTGCTTCTTTTAGCACTTGCTTCGAGACATTGTTCACATCCAAAGAACTATTAGCAAGCCCTTGGACCACCAATGCTGAAGATTGTGTTCCAACATTTCCTCCTGTACCACCAATTAGCGGGATGTAAAGAGCCATTTCAGGATGAGCTGCAAAAGTGCTATCAAAATTACCCAAAATCATTGAGTTACCTATTCCGCCTATCATACCAATGAGAAGCCACGGAAGGCGAGCTGTTGTCTGCTTGAAGACACTATCGTCCGTTTCTACATCTTGCGAAAGACCAGAAGCCAATTGATAATCTCTTTCTGCCTGTTCACGCACCTCATCCATCACGTCATCGACTGTAATTCGTCCCACCAAGCGACCGATGCGATCGACTACTGGAATGGCTACCAAGTCATACTTTTCGATGGTCTGTACCAACTCTTCAATCGAAGCATCCACATGCACTGAAATAGGGTCTACCCTCATTACATGCTTTACTTTCGACACCGAGGGGCTAGTTATCATTTTCTTCAAAGGAAATACCCCACGCAACCGTTCGTCATCATCTATCACATATACATAATAGATTTCACTCATCCTTTCGGCTTGAACACGCATCTCCTTCAGACACTCAGGCATACTCCAGTTCTCATTTACGACAACCATTTCCGTACCCATCAATCCCCCAGCAGTATCCTCATCGTACTTTAAAAGGTCTACAATGTCTCCTGCTTGTTCTATATCCTCAATGTGAGAAAGAACCTCCTCTTGCTTATCTTCATCCATCTCACGGATAATGTCTACTGCATCATCCGAATCCATGTAATCGACAAATTGCTTAGCTATGGTTTCAGAAGAAAGGATTTCAAGAAAATCTTTTCGTACATCTTCGTCCATCTCAACAAGCACGTCAGCAGCTGTTTCATTATCAAGCAGCAGATAGACAAATCGAGCCTCTTCGGTATTTAATTCATTACACAATTCAGCAATATCTGCTGGGTGTAAGTTAGCGAGCGCCTCTTGCAACGGCACAGACTCTTGCTGTGCTATCAGCGTCTTCACAGATTCTATTTCCTCTTTATTCATAGCTATGATGGGATAAAAAGTTCAAGTTTTTATGACAAGTAATTTAAAAACAGGGAGTAGACTAAATTGCAGCCTCCGTTTTAGCTAAAGCTTCTTCAACTTGATTGGTCAGCGTTATAAATTCCTGAACCGATAGTTGCTCTGGTCTTCTATTAAAAACAGCATCCTCACTAAAAGGGTTATCCTTTGGTAGAATGGAGGAGATGGAGTTACGCATCATTTTTCGACGTTGATTGAAGGTAGTCTTCACAATTAGCTTGAACAATTTTTCATTACAACCTAAGTCTGTCGTGCTATTTCGAGTCATACGTATCACTGCACTCTTCACTTTGGGAGGTGGATTAAAAACATGTTCATGCACAGTAAAAAGATATTCTACCTTGTACCAAGCTTGAATCAAAATACTTAATATACCGTAGGTTTTACTTCCTGGGCCTGCTGCAATACGCTCTGCTACCTCCTTTTGAATCATACCTGTACAACAAGGAATCTGGTCTTTGTTATCCAACATCTTAAAAAAGATTTGGCTCGATATATTATAAGGATAGTTACCTGTCAACACAAATGGCTCTCCTCCAAAAAGCTGATTCACATCCAACTTTAAGAAATCATGCTCTATAATATTGCCATGAAGCAAGGGGTAATGTTCGTTAAGGTAAGCCACCGATTCAAAGTCAAGTTCCACCACCTTTACAGGACGTTCTTTCTGCATTAGATACTGTGTTAACACACCCATACCTGGTCCCACCTCTAATACAGGTATCTCAGGACAAGCATCTACCGTATCAGCTATATCACGTGCCACTCCTAAATCATTTAAGAAGTGTTGCCCCAAAAACTTTTTCGGTCTAACCAATCTCATATTCTACTGTTTTCTTTCGTTAATAATTCGCACAAATTCAGCAAGAAGCGTATCTTTGTAACGTACAAAGGTACAACATTAATTGAATTACTCTCTAAAATAAGGTTCTTTTGGGAAAAATGCGTATAAAAAAGGTAGTTAGCAAAACGGTTCAAATTCTTTTTCCATTGCTACTAGGCGGTGCTATTCTAGGTTGGATGTACCAAGACTTTAACTTTAACCGGGTCTGGCAAGTACTAACAAACGGTATGAATTATGGTTGGATGCTGGCCACACTCCTCTTTGGAGTTTTTAGCAATCTATTTCGCAGTTGGCGCTGGAAGCTCTCTTTGGAACCATTAAATGAGAACCCCTCTACAGCCAACTGTATATATGCGGTATTTATAGCCTATGCCACCAATCTAATTATACCAAGATTGGGAGAAGTTTCTCGATGTGTTATTTTGTCTAAATACAGCGGAACTTCTTTTTCAAAATCACTTGGTACAGTCGTATCCGAACGCTTGATAGACACGCTGTGTGTAGGAGCTATTACGCTCATCACACTCGTTTCACAATCTCATGTTTTCGCCTCTTTCTTTCAAGTTACAGGTACAAATACAGATGCTTGGATTGACCTATTCACGTCTGCCAATTTTTACATCGTTGTGATTTGCATCATTGCTTTTTTCACACTGATCTATTTTGTTATACGCAACGTGGGAACATTTGCCAAGTTACGTGGTATTTTAAAAAATATAGAAGAGGGTATTTTCTCACTACGTCGCGTCAAGAACATTCCATTACTCATTTTCTACACATTTGCCATTTGGTTTTGTTACTTTATGCAACTCTATCTCTCCTTCTTCTGTTTCGATTTCTCAAGCGATTTGACGATTCAAGCAGGGATGGTTATGTTTGTTATTGGTAGCATTGCAGCTGTAGTCCCCACCCCCAACGGAGCTGGCCCTTGGCATTTCGCTACAATTACAATGCTGGTTCTTTATGGAGTAGGGAAAGAGGATGCAGGAATATTTGCACTTATTGTACACGGAATACAAACCTTTTTATTAATTTTGTTGGGAATATATGGAATGGCAGCCTTGTCATTCTCCACTAAAACTAAGAAACTATGAATACAATTCTTTCTTTGGCTCCACAAAACGTGTGGAAGCATTTCTATGCACTAACTCAAGTACCTCATCCATCAGGTCACTTGGCACCTATACAAACTTTATTGCTTGACTTTGCTAAAAGCATTGGCGTCGAGGCTTTTCAAGATGAAGCAGGAAATATCATCTACCGCAAACCTGCTACTCCAGGTATGGAGAACCGAAAAACAACTGTATTGCAAGCACATATGGATATGGTTCCTCAAAAAAATAACGATACAGCACACGACTTTCAAAACGACCCTATCCAAACCTACATTGATGGTGATTGGGTAAAAGCGAAAGGAACTACTTTAGGAGCTGATAACGGTATTGGGTTGGCTGCTATTATGGCAGTAATGGAAGACAAAACATTGAAACACGGTCCTCTAGAGGCTTTAATTACAGCTGACGAAGAGACTGGTATGTATGGTGCATTTGGTTTGAAACCAGGGACTATTACAGGCGAGATTTTATTGAACCTCGACTCAGAAGATGAAGGTGAACTCTATATTGGCTGTGCCGGTGGAGAAGATCTAACTGCTACCCTATCTTACAAAGAGGTGGAAACAGAAGCAGACGACGTAGCTCTTAAAGTAACTGTAAAAGGATTACGAGGCGGTCACTCTGGTCTAGAAATAAACCAAGGAAGAGCCAATGCCAACAAACTAATGGCACGTTTCTTGAACCAAGTCATCACCTTTGACGAAGCCTATCTATCCACTTGGAAAGGGGGCAATATGCGCAATGCTATTCCACGCGAGTGCGAAGCAATTATTACACTCCCTGCTGAAGGAGTAGAGGAGGTTCTAGCTTATGTAAAAGAGTGCGAAACTTTGTGGAACGAAGAGTACTGTGTACACGAAACTCCCATTAAGTTCTATGCTGAAACTGTAGAGCTACCTAAATTCCGCGTACCCGAAGAGATTACAGACAATTTAGTGAATGCCATCTACGCATGTCAAGATGGAGTGCTACGTATGATTCCTACTATTCCCGATACAGTAGAGACTTCATCTAACCTCTCAATCGTGATTATTGAAGGTGGAAAAGCTGAAGTACGCATCCTCTCTCGCAGTTCACGCGACTCAATGAAAGATTACTTGAATACAGCACTTGAAAGTTGTTTCTCAATGGCAGGTATGGAAGTGGTTCGTTCAGGAAGTTATTCAGGTTGGGAACCCAATGTTAACTCACCTATTTTGAAAGCGATGAAGGAGTCTTACCAAACACAATTTGGTAAAGAGCCTGAAGTAAAAGTCATTCATGCAGGTTTAGAATGTGGTATACTTGGTGCTGTAGAGCCCGGAATGGATATGATTTCATTTGGTCCTACGATGCGTTCTCCTCACTCACCTGATGAGCGTTGCTTAATTCCTTCAGTAGCTAAATTCTACGATTTCCTAATAGCTACTTTGGCTAATATCCCTGTAAAAGGGTAAGTTGTACGGAGTACTTTAAAGGCTCACCCGATAAACCCTGGGGATTCCTTTTAAAATTATTATCTTTGCTGCATGGATACACACGGATTACTACTTTTAGCTCAGGTTGTTTTACCTGCCGATATATTGACACGATTCACGATTACGAAAGTTGA
>JBOFMR010000105.1:0-4452 GCA_051658485.1 Phocaeicola sp. | reverse complement strand
ATTGATATCACCCAGGAGGTTTTACGTGACACGAGTTATACCTTCTTATTGGTGATGTATCAAATAGAGTTGGCAGATGATAGTCGCATTGATTTGGTTAATGAGGTTTATGATTATAGCCTAGATTATGGATATAAATTTTATGCTTTAACAGCCTCTACCGAGGAGGAAATAGCTCTATGGAAGGAGCGTACAGGTGCTGAATATCCATTTTGCACCGCAGATGATGTGACACTTAAAACCATGATTCGTTCCAATCCAGGTTTGATTCTATTGAAAAATGGAGTGATTCTAAAGAAATGGAGTGTTGCTAACTTTCCAGATGAATATCAACTAACCGATAGATTGGAAAATTTATCTTTGGGTAAGATGACGGCGAAAAGCTTTACTCATAAAATGGGATTGATTTTTGCTTGGTTTGTTTTCCCACTGTTCCTTTTTGCATTTGCAGATCTTATTTGGGAACAATTGAAACGTAGGTCGGATCGTAAGAAAGAGGAGAAGAAGAAAAAAGAACCGGAATCTTAGTTTGATAACACTCTATTCCACCTTCTTCGATTTCTTTATAACTATATGGTTGCTCTTTATCTCTTTTTGAAGAGTTTAAAGTCGATTAAAAACAAGGAGAAAAGAATTAATATTACTAACCCTTTTAATAATAAAAAAATGAGAAAGAACATTGTTGCAGGAAACTGGAAAATGAACAAAAACCTTCAAGAAGGTATTGCATTGGCAAAAGAATTGAATGAAGCATTGGTAGCTGACAAACCAAATTGTGATGTGGTTATTTGTACACCTTTCATCCACTTGGCTTCTGTAACTCCTATCGTTGATGCAAGCATCATTGGTGTAGGTGCAGAAAACTGTGCTGACAAAGTATCAGGTGCATATACAGGTGAAATCTCTGCTGAGATGGTTGCTTCTACAGGTGCTTCTTATGTTATCTTGGGTCACTCTGAGCGTCGTGCTTATTATGGCGAAACAGTAGAGATCTTGGAAGAAAAAACAAAATTGGCTTTGGCTAATGGATTAACTCCTCTTTTCTGTATTGGTGAAGTACTAGATGAACGCGAAGCTAACAAACAAAATGAAGTAGTTGCTGCACAATTGGCTTCTGTCTTTACGCTTTCTGCTGAAGATTTTGGCAAAATTGTATTGGCTTACGAACCTGTTTGGGCTATCGGTACTGGTAAAACAGCTACTGCTGCACAAGCACAAGAAATTCATGCATTTATCCGTTCTTTGATTGTTGAAAAATATGGTCAAGAAGTTGCTGATAACACATCTATCCTTTACGGTGGTAGCTGTAATCCAACGAATGCAGCTGAATTATTTGCTAATCCTGATGTAGATGGTGGTTTGATTGGTGGTGCTGCATTAAGCGTAGCTAACTTCAAAGGTATCATTGACGCTTTTAAATAAGCTATTTGTAATTCGAGAAGGGTTTACTATTCTATAGTAAGCTCTTCTCTTACTTACAAATATTACTCTATGTATTGAATATTCCATTTAGAGCTATTGTCTGTGAGTGGAGTCTAAACAGTTTTTGATTTGGTGTTGATCGTCAGTTGTTTGTCCGATTGGAGTGTTTGGACAATTGAGCCTTCAGTACAATTTACTTATAATCGAGTGTTATATGATTAGATGTTTTTTATTTTTGTTGTGCCTGATAGGTGCTGTTTGTGATACATTTGCACAGCAACGTATCGTGGATTATTTGCAGCAAAATAGAGTTGGACAAGGGAAAGTGACTTTTCACCAAGATAGCCAAATTACCTCCTTATTGGGAACTATTTATGAGAAAAATGAGGTTGGAGAGTCTGTTTTTTTGAAAGTTAGAGGCTATCGCATACAAATATATGCCGGGAATAATTCTCGAACTGCTCGTAATGAAGCAACAGATATGGGTGAAAGAGTAAAAGAGGCCTATCCAGAGCTGCCTATTTATACCTATTTCCAACAGCCTCGCTGGCTCTGTAGAGTAGGGGATTTCCGAAGTATTGAAGAGGCGGATGCTATTATGCGTCACTTAAAGGCAACGGGAAAGTTTAAAGAGGTATCCATTGTACGTGAACAGATAAATATTCCGCTAGATTAATATGGAACAGATGATGCGCCCCGAGTGGTCTCCCGAGAAAATTGAAAAATTAAAGACCCATTATGAAGCAATTCTTTCGTTATTGGGTGAAGATGTAGCACGTGAAGGATTGGTAAAAACCCCCGAGCGTGTGGCAAAGGCAATGCTTACCTTAACGCGTGGGTATGAACAAAACCCACACGAAATTCTTGAGGCTGCAAAGTTTAAAGAGGCTTATAGCCAGATGGTAATAGTGAAAGATATTGACTTCTTCTCATTGTGTGAACATCACATGTTACCCTTTTATGGAAAAGCACACATTGCTTATATTCCCAATGGCTACATTACCGGATTAAGCAAAATAGCACGTGTGGTTGATGTCTTTTCACATCGTTTGCAGGTGCAAGAACGTATGACTCTACAAATTAAGGAGTGCATTCAAGAGACCCTGAACCCATTGGGAGTAATGGTGGTACTTGAGGCTAAGCATATGTGTATGCAGATGCGGGGTGTGGAGAAACAAAATGCCATTACTACTACATCCGATTTTACGGGTGCATTTAATCAAGCCAAAACTCGCAAAGAGTTTATGGACTTAATTAGACACAATCGCTAGGCTTGATTATGCTTTTAGTATAACTCGGTCACCTGCTTGTTTGGCCATCTCTTGAAGTAACTCACTTAACTCTTTATAGCGTGTCATAACCTCTTGGCAACGTGTGGGGTCTTTACTTATGGTGGGATTATTGAGCATTTCAATGGTATGTCGCATCTCTTCTCCTAGAATGGCTAGCTTGAAATCGATAACCTGGCGAGGTACAAGTTCATGTAAACGCTCTTCATCAGTGACTATTTTCTGTGTTTTTGAGTGGTATTTACTCAGTTGATAGCGGTCACTGATCATATCAGCTGCTAGCTTACTCACCTCAGCTTCTGGATGTGCCAAGAAGTAACGCTCTGCTACAAAATGAGTCTCTTTGATCTGCCTCTCTGCTTCTGCCAAGATGGTTCGGTGGAGTGGATCATGAAAAGAGAGTTCATCTTGTTTCAAACTATCTGCAATGTAGGCTGTTACGCTGAGTGGTTGCTCATTACCCATTTCATCTTCAATGTAGCACATTATCTTCTCGCCATGTCTGATAATGGTTTGTACAAGAGCTTTCTCTTTGGCATAAAAAAGTAACTTCTCTTTTCCCTCTTGTGGAATGTACGTTTGATAGTTTGAGTCCTCTTTCTCTGAAGTAGGTACAGAATCATCATCTACTCCTATGGGTGGTGGCACGTCACTCGGATAGGCAGCTGGTATGCTTTTTTTCTCTTTCTCCTGGTGAAGTATCTCTTTCCGCTCATCATCTCGCTTGAGTAAATGTTTTTTTATCTCATTTTGAACGATGCGTTCATCTATATTAAGTAGTGTAGCACACTCTTTGAGATAGGCGTATCGGACAATATCGTTTGGTATTAATCCAATACTTTTGGCCATATCCTCAATGAACATGGCCCGTCTGATGGGGTCATGATCTCCTCCTTTGAGCAGGTGCTTTATTTTGAAACGAACAAAATTCTCTTCATTCTTGTCAAGATACTCTTTTAAGGCAGCTGCTCCGTGCTTTTTTGCATAGCTATCAGGGTCATCTCCATCTGGTAGTAGTAGTAATTTGATATCTAGTCCCTCTGCTAGCAGCAGGTTTATGGCTTTTAAACTGGCTGCAATACCTGGATTGTCTCCATCATATAAGATGGTAACCTTGGTGGCAAATCGGTGAATTAATTTGATTTGTCCCTGCGTGAGTGAAGTTCCCGACGAAGCCACTACATTTTCAATGCCACTTTGGTGCATGGCTATTACGTCCATATAGCCCTCTACCAAGTAGCATTTCTCTTCTTTGAAGATGGAGCGTTTGGCAAAGTAGATTCCATATAGTTCATTGCTTTTGTGATAGATCTCACTTTCGGGTGAGTTGACATACTTTGCGACCTTAGCTTCGTTGCTGAGGGTACGTCCACCAAAGGCAACTACTTTCCCCATAACGGTATGGACTGGGAATATTATTCTTCCCCAAAAACGGTCGCGTAGGGTTCCATCCTCTTTTTCGTAGCAGAGTCCTGTTTTAACGAGGTACTCCCTTTTGTACCCCTTTTGGATAGCCTCTTGTGACAATGCATAAGAGGATGAGGTGCTGAATCCTAGTTGAAACTTTTTGACAATGTCGTCTCTAATTCCTCGTTGACGGAAGTAGCTCATGGCAATGGCTTTCCCATCGGCATGATTGTATAGAATGTTTTGAAAATAGTTGTTTGCAAACTCATTTACGATGAAAAGGCTTTCTCTGGCTCCTTGTGCTTCTTTTTGCTGTGGAGTCAGTTCTCGCTCT
>JBOFMR010000104.1:0-12357 GCA_051658485.1 Phocaeicola sp. | reverse complement strand
GTATGAACCTGATTATTTGCTACCATAAGAGTGAGTGAGAATACCCTTAAAGGTAGTAATAATCAGGGGATTATGCAAACAAACACGCAATTATCTTATTGATAATCAGATAGATAAAACAAAGTTTAACGAAGTATTGGGATTAATGTCATTGGTTTTTTTATGTCAATATTTTTAAATGCAAACTATGAGTGAAGAGCTAGTTATTACTGCTTCTTCTTCTTTGGATACTTTCTTTAAATCTAATTGTTGGGTTTGTTCGGCTCACCCGATAAACCCTTGGGATTCCTTTGTGAACAATGATTGTTAATATCTTTATTTAGCATAGATGTTCACTACTCTATATAGAAAGGATGGTACATCATTCACCCTTCTTAAATCTACCCTAAACTTTTTTAGCTTTGCATTAAAACATTCTGTTGATGCATTAGTCACATGGTTGTTGAAGAAGTTCAAGTTTTCATAGCTCACTTGAGAAAGTTGGCCCCAAGCAAAACTGGGTCGATAAAGATTCTTCAGTGAAGATTTGGTGAAGACTATTTTCTGCTCTCTTCACCATAACCTCTTGATAATTAGAGCTTGTGAAGGATTGAAGCTTTTTTTTGCTCTTTTATTTTAAGTAGAAGAGAGTTTTAGGCTCTCTAAAAGGGTTATAGCATACTAAAAAAGGGATTGGTAAACAGACGACAAAATGAACAAAAAGAATACCATTTCACAACTTTTACAGGTGATCCGTAATTGATGTAAAGTTCTCCCTCTTTAGGCTAACGAAATTATATGCGTAGTCCCCAAGTCTTATCGGGTAATCCGTTTGTTCGGGAGATGTTTCTGCTTTTTTTGGGGGGGGAGATCTTAGTATAGTTTTTTATAAGGTATACTTGGATGTCATAAAGAAAAGGTGAGAAGATGATATAGAGTTGTAAATCAAAAAGGCCTCCTTGATATTAGGAAGCTTCTACGATGCTATCTTATTTTAAGAATGTGGTACGAAATCTACAATTGGGTTGTGATGGGGGTAAGTTGATTCAGCAAATTCAACGTTTTACTTTTTTTATTGCTTGCTTAGTTGTATCCGCTTTTGGCAAAAGTTTGTGATTTGTTGCAAGAGGCGTTGCAGCTTCATTCGCAAAGACTATCTATCCTTTGCTATTTTAAGTTCTCACACCTCTTGCTTTTAAGCTCATTTATTACTTTATGAGCCCCTATTTAATCTCCATTTTTTATATGTGCTGACTCTGCTTGAAGCGGGCAATTATTTTTTTTGCACAACTTTGTGTGAAAATAAATAAAAAAAGTTGCAAAAGTGAAAATTAATTATCATTTTTGTGAACGATAAGTAACTGGTAGTAATCAGTGCGATATTTTTGAAGTTATATAGTAGACATTTTCTGGTGTGTATTTGAGAAAAATCAGGGGATGTTGAAATAGTAATAGCTTGTTCTACAATAAAATGTTCGCATGATTTCTCTGATTTTTATACGGTGTGATAATAATTATCAGTACTTAAATTTAAAATAGTTATCAATATATTTAATCATAAAAAAATGTTTAGCATTCAAGTAAAGGAAAATATTCAAGAGACATTGAATAAGAAAAGACCTTATAATCTGAGAGAGAAGAAGGAAAAAGTAGCAGCTTATAGAACTTTGATTAGAGCTGAGCTAGCAGATGAATTGTATGACAAAATTTTAAATATTGTTGTAGTTCAGAAGAAATATAAAGATCCCAACTATTCGGCTAAAGATTTAGTAAAGGATTTGAAAACAAATACGCGCTATCTTTCTGCAGTAGTTAATTCACGTTTTGGCATGAATTACTCTTGTTTAGTGAATGAATATCGTATTAAAGAGGCGATGCATTTGTTGGTGGATAAACGATATGTGAAGAATACCTTGGAAGATATTAGTGTTATGGTAGGATTCTCCAATAGACAGTCGTTCTATGCTGCCTTTTTTAAAATATTGGGAGAAACACCTAATAGCTATAGAAAAAAGAATTTAGTAAGGCAAGCTGTCTAAAAAGGAAAAATAGACTTCCAGGCGAAGGGTTTTATAAATTAATTGGCTGGGGAGTGGATGAAAGTAGGAGAAATTCTCTTTTGAACAACAGTAGGGGTGATAATTATCGCTCCTACTGTTGTTCGTATCGGGGGGTAGTAAATGTTGATAAAATGAGATTTTTCATTTGAATCCAGTTTTGTTCTTTTGGGAACTCTATGCCGATCTCTCTTTACCTTATTAAAGAGGGGAAAAACAATCGAGATATCAGATTTTTATTCACCCTCATTGATTACTTTAAAAAAGGAGAGCTCAGCTTCTCCTTTTTTCGTTTAATTGAAAAATGAAGTGAAAGAGTTTACTTTGTTACGTATATTTCTTTAATTTTGTTCGCTCATCTTATTTTGCAAAAAGCTGAATGACATAGGAGGTTTTAGAACAAAATGAAGGAGTGTGAAATGATTTAAATGAAACAACAAAATGAAGAGAAAGGTATTCATGGGAGTTATAGGAGGAACATTGTTGGCTAGTTGTAGCCCAAAAAATGAATCGCAGTCTGCTGATTCGTTTAATTATACCGTCGAGCAATTTGCAGATTTGCAGTTGTTGCGTTATCAAGTACCTGGATTTGAAGAGTTGCCACTTCAAACAAAAGAGCTCGTTTATTATTTATCAGAGGCAGCTTTGCAGGGACGTGATATTTTGTTTGATCAAAACGGAGCCTATAATTTAACCATTCGTCGTATGTTAGAGGTGGTCTATACAGATTATTCCGGTGACAGAAGCGATACTAACTTTTTAGAGTTAGAAATTTATTTGAAAAGGGTGTGGTTTGCTAACGGTATCTATCACCATTATGGTTGTGATAAGTTTGAGCCTCACTTCTCAGCCGATTTCTTCCGCACCGCCTTGGAACAAGTTGATGCAGCTAAACTTCCTTTGTCAGATGGGGAGACGCTAGCGGCATTGTGTGATGAGGTATTCCCTATTATATTTGACCCAGCCGTGATGCCTAAGCGCGTAAATCAGGCAGATGGAGCTGATTTGGTACTTACCTCGGCGGCCAATTACTACCAAGATGTAACGCAAAAAGAGGCGGAGGCTTTTTATGAAGCTCAAAAGGAGCCAAAGAATCCAACTCCTATTATGTATGGTATGAACAGCCGCTTGGTTAAGGAAGATGGAAAGATTTTTGAAAAAGTTTGGAAATCAGGTGCTCTTTATGGTTCAGCTATTGATAAGGTTTGTTACTGGTTGCAAAAAGCAGCTACTGTGGCTGAGAATGAGGAACAGTTGGCTGTTATCAATAAATTAATCCAATTTTACAATGATGGTGATTTGAAAACTTTTGATGAGTATGCCATACTTTGGTTGAAAGATTTAAATTCGCATGTGGACTTTGTAAATGGATTTATAGAAAGTTATGGTGATCCATTGGGGATGAAATCTAGTTGGGAGTCATTGGTTAATTTTAAAGATGTAGAAGCTACCAAGCGTGCTGAACTGATTAGCCAAAATGCACAATGGTTTGAGGATCACTCGCCAGTAGATAGCCGTTTTAAAAAGAAAGAGGTGAAAGGGGTGACAGCTAAGGTGATTACTGCTGCTATTCTTGCGGGTGATTTATATCCAGCTACTGCCATTGGTATTAACTTACCTAATTCAAATTGGATTCGTGGTGCTCACGGTTCTAAATCGGTAACGATTAATAATATTACTGATGCTTATAACAAAGCTTCGCGTGGGAATGGGTTTATGAAAGAGTTTGCCTATAGTGCTGAAGAGGTTGCATTGATAGAAAAATATGGTGATGTTACCGGTGACTTGCATACAGATTTGCATGAGTGCTTGGGACATGGTTCAGGTAAATTGCTTCCAGGGGTTGATCCAGATCGATTGAAAGCGTATGGTTCAACCATTGAAGAGGCACGTGCCGATTTGTTTGGACTCTATTATATGCCTGATAAGAAGTTGGTCGAATTGGGATTGACTCCTACTGCTGATGCCTACAAAGCCGAATATTATACATTCTTATTAAATGGCTTGATGACCCAATTGGTGCGCATCGATTTGGGTAAAGAGGTTGAAGAATCGCATATGCGCAATCGTCAGCTGATAGCCAAATGGGTGTTTGAGAGGGGTGCAGCTGATAAGGTGGTTGAAATGGTGAAGCAAGCAGGTAAAACGTATGTAAGAGTAAATGATTACGAACGTTTGCGTGAGCTGTTTGGTGAATTGCTAACTGAAGTGCAACGCATTAAAAGTGAAGGTGATTATGCAGCAGCTCGCAATTTAGTTGAAAACTATGCAGTGAAGATAGATCGTTCATTACACGGAGAGGTACTAGAACGTTATTCAAAACTAAATTTAGCTCCTTATAAAGGGTTCGTAAATCCAGTTTATAAAGCTGTTTACGATGCTGAAGGTAAAATAAGTGATGTGAAAATTTCCTATACTGAAGGTTATGCTGAGCAGATGCTTCGCTATAGTAAAGATTATGCTACACTTCCTTATCGTAATAATTAATTATGGAAGTACACGAAAAAGTAAAAGAGATTAAAGGGCAATTCCGTTTGTATATGAACGGAGTTGCTTCTCAAAGTATGCGCGAAAAAGGGTTGGATTATAAACTCAATTTTGGCATTGAACTACCTCGCTTGAAAGAGATTGCTCAAAAGTTTGAAAAAAACCATGAAGTAGCGCAGGCTCTTTGGAAAGAGAATATTCGAGAGTGTAAAATATTGGCAGGTTATTTGCAACCTGTCGATACTTTTTATCCTGAAATTGCTGATATTTGGGTTGAAGATATGTGTTATCCCGAAATTGCTAAGCTCACTTGTATGAACCTGTTTCAACATTTGCCTTATGCTTCCCAAAAGGTGTTTGAATGGATGGCTTCTGAAGAGCTCTATTTTCAATTGTGTGGTTATATGTTGGTGGCGCGATTGTTAATGAGGGGAGATGAATTAAGTGATGAGGCTGAGAATGAGTTTGTTGACCATGCTTTAGTAGCTTTGCAAGATGACAATATTCTGGTGCAAAAGGCTGCTACAACTGCTCTGAGAAAGTATGCAGCTCAATCGAAAAGGAATGCTCAAAAAATAGTAAAAGAGTTGTATCCTTTGGAGAAATCGACTAAGCCGTACGTCTCTCTATGTGTAGATGAAGTGAAAAATGAACTAGAATATTGGTCGTAAATTTTCAAGTTAATATAAAAAGGGCTAACTTTGACCTCTGAACGAATAGTTGGGATGGAAGAAAATGTGAAAGAGATAGTGAAGCAGGTTCTAACTGAATATCTGCAAACGAACGGACATCGGAAGACGCCTGAACGCTATGCTATACTTCATACCATCTATTCTATCGAGGGTCATTTCGATATCGATACCCTCTATCAAACAATGTCCACCGAAGGGCAATTTCGGGTAAGCAGGGCTACACTTTACAATACCATTATTTTATTGATTGATGCTCATTTAGTCATCAAGCACCAATTTGGGAACTCTTCCCAATATGAGCGTGCCTATAATAATGGTATTCATCATCACCAAATATGTACTGAATGTATGAAAGTTACAGAGTTTCAAGATGAGGCTTTGAAACAAGCAATAAGTAATGCGAAGCTAAATAAATTTCAAGCTTCGCACTACTCATTATATATATATGGAATTTGTAGTAAGTGTGCTTGGTCAAAACGAAGAAAAAAAACAAAAAAACAATAGAAATTATGAAAGTAGATGTCTTATTAGGATTGCAATGGGGAGATGAAGGCAAAGGCAAAGTTGTTGATGTCTTAACCCCACGTTATGATGTAGTGGCTCGTTTCCAAGGGGGACCCAATGCAGGGCATACTCTCGAGTTTGAAGGTCAAAAATATGTACTTCGTTCCATTCCTTCAGGAATCTTTCAAGGAGATAAAGTAAATATTATTGGTAATGGAGTGGTGTTAGATCCTGCTCTGTTCAAGGCAGAGGCTGAAGGGCTAGAAGCGAGTGGACATCCACTGAAAGAACGTTTGCATATCTCTAAAAAAGCACACCTTATTTTACCTACACACCGTTTGCTTGACGCGGCTTATGAAGCGGCAAAAGGAGAGGCGAAAGTGGGAACAACTGGTAAAGGTATTGGCCCTACTTATACGGATAAGATAAGTCGCAATGGCTTGCGTGTGGGTGATATCCTGGATAATTTTGAGGCTAAATATGCAGCAGCAAAAGCAAAGCATGAATTGATTTTGAAAAGCTTGAATTTTGCATACGACTTAGCTGAGCTAGAGGCTGAATGGATGAAGGGTATCGCTTATCTTAAAGAATTTAAGTTGGTAGATAGTGAGCAGGAACTTCATGGTTTATTGAAAGCAGGTAAGAGTGTGTTGTGTGAAGGTGCACAAGGCACAATGCTTGATATTGATTTTGGCTCTTACCCTTTTGTTACCTCTTCAAATACGGTTGCAGCAGGTGCTTGTACTGGTTTAGGGGTTGCGCCTAATAAAATAGGTGAGGTCTTTGGTATTATGAAAGCTTACTGTACACGTGTTGGATCGGGGCCATTCCCTACTGAGTTAAATGACGAAACAGGTGAAACTCTTTGTCAATTGGGACATGAATTTGGTTCAGTGACAGGACGTAAACGTCGTTGTGGATGGATAGACTTAGTGGCTTTGAAATATGCTATTATGGTGAATGGAGTTACTCAGCTTATTATGATGAAGAGTGATGTACTTGATGCCTTTCCAACGATCCAGGCTTGTGTGGCATATAAAGTGAATGGCGAAGAGGTAGACTACTTCCCTTATGATATTACTGAAGGGGTAGAACCTATTTATGTAAGCTTAGATGGGTGGCAAACAGATATGACTCGTATGACGAGCGAAGATGAGTTCCCCGAAGAGTTTAATGCGTATGTATCGTTCCTTGAAGAGCAACTTGAAACACCTATTGCTATTATTTCAGTGGGTCCTGACCGCGACCAAACAATAGAACGTGGAGTAGAAGAAGAATTAGCAAACTAATAAACGTAAACATGGAGATAGGATTGACACATACTAGTCATGCAGTAGTAGCTGAAGAGAATACCGCTGCTACTCTTGGCTCTGGTGATTTGGCAGTTTTTGCTACACCTGCAATGGTTGCTTTGATGGAGAATGCTGCGATGAAGGCAGTCGCTGAATTGCTCCCGGTAGGTTCTACTACAGTGGGATCGATGATTGAAGCGACACATCTAAAGCCTTCACCTCTTGGAGCTTCTATTACAGCTACGGCTACGTTAACTCAAATAGAGGGTCGCAAGTTAGTTTTTGCTATAGAGGCTCGGGATGAGCAGGGAGTCATTGGCAATGCTACACATGTTCGCTATGTAGTCGATCGTGAAAAGTTTATGCAAAAAATAGGGGGGTAGTTTTAAACATACTCGTTCTTTGATTTAGGAAATGGAGGTAAGTCTGTATAAGACTTCCTCCATTTTTTGAATCCTTTAGTAGGTTGTGCTTCACCTCTTCTTCTGTTTTCTTTTTCTTTTGTCAGCTTTTTGCAAACTGTTTTCTTTCTCTTTTATCTCCGTAAATCAGGATTTTTCCGTAAGTTTGTTGTTTTAAAATAAGAATTTAGCACATGAAACAATTAGCTTCGATAATACTACTTTTTCTGATGACTTTTACCTCGGCTTGGGCACAACCTAAAGCTACTTTTGATAAAACAACAATAGATTTAGGTGGCGTGTTGTGGAAAAATCCAGCTACGATTACCTATCAGGTGAAGAATACGGGCAATAAACCTTTGGTTTTATCCAACGTAACCACTTCGTGCGGCTGCACGGAAGTGGTGTGGACGCAGAACTCTATTGAGCCAGGGGAGTCGGGTGTTATTGTTACTACATTTGATGCACAATCTTTGGGGCGTTTTCAAAAGAGTGTCGGCGTTTATTGTAATGCTGATGTGAAGCCTATTTATTTAATGTTGAAAGGTGAAGTTACTACCGATATTACCAAGGTTACAAGTCTCTTGCCTTATCAAATAGGTCATGTGCGTTTGAATAAAAATCACTTGGAATTTGATGAAGTAAGTCGAGGTGAGCAGCAAACAATCGAAATAATGGTGGCCAATGTGTCAGAAGAACCTTATCTGCCTATTTTGATGCATCTTCCTCCTTACCTCACAGCAGAGGCTTTTCCTGAGGAACTTGCTCCCAATTCAATGGGAAAGATAGTGGTTACGCTTCACTCAGATAAATTGCCCAAACTTGGACTTACTCGCTCGTCGGTCTATCTCTCTCGATTCTTAGGGGATATAGTAGGGGAAGAGAATGAGTTGCCTTTGTCTGCTATTTTATTGCCCGACCTTTCACATCTTAGCGAAGCTGAACAACAATTCCCACCTGTACTGACTTTATCTGCTAACGAACTTCACTTTTCGGACATGACTGGAAATAAGAAAAAGCATCAAACAATAAAGATAACCAATACAGGTAACTCCGATTTAAAAATTAAAGATTTGCAAGTCTTTAATTCGGCTTTGGGTGTGCGTTTGAATAAACGGATACTACAGCCTGGTACATCTGCTAAAATGAAAATTACGCTTTATGGTAGTCAACTTAAGAAAATTAAGAATGCACCTCGGGTGTTGATGATTACCAATGATCCGAAGCAAACAAAACTAATTATTCCTATAAAAGTAACTACAAAAGAATAGAGACTATGGAACACCCTGAAAACCACAAAGATTATAAAGGATTGGCTGTTAATTCAGGAATTGAGCGGCCCTCTATCGTTAACCCTTATTTAAAGAGTAATAAACGTCCACGTCGTGTGGAGTTATCTGCGGCAGACTATGTGGATGGAATTATTAAGGGGAATGTAACTATACTTAGTCGGGCTGTTACACTTGTAGAGAGTGTCAATCCCAATCATCATGCTTTGGCTCAAGAGGTGATTGAGAAGTGTTTACCTTACGCGGGTAATTCTGTACGTATTGGTATTAGTGGAGTGCCTGGTGCAGGAAAAAGTACCTCAATTGATATTTTTGGTATACATGAATTGGAAAAAGGGGGAAAATTAGCCGTTCTTGCTATTGACCCTAGTAGTGAACGTTCCAAGGGGAGTATCTTAGGTGATAAAACCCGAATGGAGAGACTTTCCACACATCCTAACTCTTTTATTCGCCCCAGTCCATCAGCAGGCTCGCTAGGAGGAGTAGCACGTAAAACACGTGAAACGATTATATTGTGCGAAGCAGCAGGTTTTGATAAAGTTTTTGTAGAAACGGTAGGAGTGGGGCAGAGCGAAACTGCTGTGCATTCTATGGTGGACTTCTTTTTACTCATTCAGCTGGCAGGGACAGGAGATGAGTTGCAGGGAATAAAACGAGGTATAATGGAGATGGCTGATGGTATTGTTATTAATAAAGCCGATGGTAATAACATTGAAAAAGCTCAATTGGCAGCGGGGCACTTTCGGAATGCACTTCATCTCTTTCCAGCACCCGAGTCAGGATGGGACCCCAAAGTACTTACCTATTCGGGCTTTTATGGCTTAGGAATTGATGAGATTTGGACCATGGTTGATGATTATTTTACTTTTGTAAAGGGGAATGGGTATTTTGAACATCGCCGTAGTGAGCAGTCTAAATATTGGATGTACGAAACCATAAATGAGCATTTACGCGATAGCTTTTACAATAATCCGTCAATAAATTCCCTCCTTGCTGCACAAGAGGAAGCTGTTGTAAAGGGAAAACAGAGCTCTTTTATTGCTGCTAAGCAGTTGCTCGATTCTTACTATGCTACTTTGAAGTAGGAGCGTGGTAGTATGAATCTTCTCGTTATTTTTTGTAGGGTATAAAGAAAAAATGTACTTTTGTCTTTATTACGTACAACTAAAATCTATTTTCTTAAATATGGCAGTATCAAAGACTAGAACGAAATTGGTAGATGTTGCACGACAACTATTTGCAAAGAATGGGGTAGATGATACCACCATGAATGATATAGCCATTGCTTCAAAAAGAGGTAGGCGTACCCTATACACCTATTTCAAGAGTAAAGAAGAGATTTTTTTAGCTGTTGTTGAATCAGAGCTTGAAGTGCTTTCTGATGCTATGGAGAAGGTCGCAAGTCAGGAGATGACGCCTGATTTTAAAATAGTAAAGCTAATTGAGACTCATCTTGAGTCAATCAAAACAGTTGTTTATAGAAATGGTACACTGCGTGCAGGATTCTTTCGAAACATCTGGGAGGTAGAGGCTGCGCGTAAAAACTTTGATGCCAGAGAGAAGGTCTTATTGTATAGGGTCTTGCTCGAGGGAGTTGAAAAGGGAATCTTTCAGATTGAAAATGTAGCGACGGTGGCAGACATTATTCACTATAGTATAAAGGGGATTGAGGTGCCTTTTATACGCGGACAAATAGGAAGAGAGTTGGATGATGATGCCACATGGGAGTTTGTCTCTAAAATAGTTTTTGGAGCCTTAGGAAGAGTTGAAAAGAGATAAGTAATCAATAGGAATTGCTCTATTAAGGATTGCCTCGTTGGTTCCTATTATAAATAGTGGAGAGGATTTATGTTCTATAGCTGATGATTCAGTAGAATACAATTCACTATTTCCAGAGTAGAACGACGTGGCTTTTAAATATTGCATTGCTTCTTATTCATTGCTTTAAAGGTAGAATTGTTAAATATAAATTTGTATAAAATGGGATTATTAACAGGAAAGACAGCCATCGTAACAGGGGCTGCACGTGGTATTGGTAAAGCCATTGCCCTAAAATTTGCTGCAGAAGGCGCAAATATTGCATTTACTGATTTAGTTATTGACGAAAATGGTCTTCAAACTGAAAAAGATCTTGCTGCTTTCGGCGTAAAAGCAAAAGGATATGCTTCGAATGCTGCTAACTTTGAAGAGACAGCAGCTGTTGTAGCTCAAATCAAAGAGGAATTTGGAACGATCGATATCTTGGTTAACAACGCAGGAATCACTAAAGATGGTTTGATGATGCGTATGACTGAAGCTCAATGGGATGCAGTAATCGCTGTAAACTTAAAATCGGCTTTCAATTTTGTACACGCTTGTACGCCTATTATGATGCGTCAAAAAAGCGGTAATATTATAAACATGTCTTCGGTAGTAGGTGTGCATGGTAATGCTGGTCAATGTAACTACTCAGCTTCAAAAGCAGGTATGATTGGATTGGCAAAATCAATTGCTCAAGAGGTAGGTTCAAGAGGTATTCGCGCCAATGCGATTGCTCCTGGATTTATTATAACTGAAATGACTGATCAATTGAGTGAAGAGGTAAAAAAAGAGTGGGCTAGCAAAATTCCTTTGCGCCGAGGTGGATCTACTGAGGATGTAGCCAATGTAGCTCTTTTCTTAGCTTCTGATCTTTCTGCTTATATATCTGGACAAGTTATCCAGGTAGATGGCGGTATGAATATGTAAGAGGAGTATGAAAGTAGTTTACGAAGATAACCATCTGATTGTTGTTAATAAGGCGGCTTCGGAAATCGTTCAAGGTGATAAAACAGGTGATACGCCTCTTTCTGATATGGTAAAACAATACCTGAAAGAGAAGTATAATAAACCTGGAAATGTGTTTGTAGGTGTTGTACACCGATTGGATCGCCCTGTAAGTGGATTGGTCATTTTAGCTAAAACCAGTAAAGCTCTTACTCGATTAAACGAAATGTTTCGTAATAATGAGGTGAAGAAGAGTTATTGGGCTGTGGTAAAAAATAGACCGCCTGAGGCTGAAGGAGAGTTGACCCACTATTTGGTGCGCAATGAAAAGCAAAATAAATCATACGCTTACGATAAGGAGGTGAAGGAATCGAAAAAAGCAATATTGAGGTACAAACTAATTGGTCATTCGCAAAACTATTACTTGTTAGAGATTGATTTACAAACAGGAAGGCATCATCAAATTCGTTGTCAATTGGCAAAAATGGGATGTGTTATAAAAGGTGACTTGAAATATGGTTCGCCCCGTTCTAATCCTGATGCTAGCATCTGCTTGCATGCTCGGCGAGTGAAATTTATACATCCTGTATCGCAGGAACTTATCGAACTAACAGCTCCAGTACCTGAGGGTAATTTATGGAATGGGTTTGAAATAGATTAAAAAAGAATCGGTCGTAGATGGAAAACTATCTTCGACCGATTTTGCTTTTAATCTAATTTGCATCTTGTCTATGTAATATTCTTGTGGTTTTAATAGCTATGTAGCTCGTTTTACGTATCCATCCGAATTCTGCCGTATTTTTCTTCTCTTTTTTCTTTCCGACTTTTGTATTCAAAAAAACTATGTTTAATTTGAATGAAACCAATCGTTTCGTTATTAGTCATACTAGTACTGATATGCGCAAAGGTGT
>JBOFMR010000103.1:0-58817 GCA_051658485.1 Phocaeicola sp. | reverse complement strand
AGTTGGAATTTGAGGTGATGAAGGAGGATATCAGGCAGTGTGGAAATTTACAATGTGATGGGGTAGTGATAGGTATGCTCACAGCCGATGGGTCAATTGATGAGGTGCGCACCAAAGAGTTGGTATCTCTTGCCAAGAGCTATGGTATGGAGGTGAAGTTTTATCGGGCATTTTTAGGCACTGTAAACCTAGATTAAACGTTCACCACTCTCAAAGAATAAGTAATTCCCAATGAAACTTGTTTGGATTTGATGGCTGTCTGGTAGAACTTAATGCTTCTATAATCGAATTCATTAGAAAGCAATTAGGGTCTGCTGAAAAAGTGGAAATAAGTTGATTTATAATACTATATGGGCTCATTTTATTGCATAAGTGCAAGGTTTTTTGCATGTTCTTGATTAAAACCTTGCACCATGACTAGATATGAAGAGAGTCACAGCTGTCTATAGATGAATTTTAGGCTTCCTAGAAAGAATAGTTTATTCTAGTAAATGCAAATAATATGCCTTAGAATGCTTTCTAAAGGCTTATAGTGGGAGAGTGTACCAAATTATGGTATAGAATCCTTTTCATTATTGATACCTTAATGGTGGTGTAATGACTTTTTCAGCAGACCCTAAATAAGTTCCAATTTAGTTCTCTTCTATTGAGCTTATAAAAAAACGCTTTTAAAAAGAGGTTCTCTCTTTTTAAAAGCGTTAGCAAGCCATTAAGCATCAGGTGATATAATGATTCGTTCTCTTTTTGCCGGCTAGTAGCATTACTCATCAGATGAATTTATTACTCAAAGAAAAGTTACCAATCCCTCAAAAGGCCAACTTTATGCGGTATCGAGCAGTCTAAAGCGAGTCTAAATTTGACAAGTAATTAAGAGATGATAGGTTGTTTCTTACCGAAGAGGTGCTCCACAATCAGAGCTATGGCTCCATCGCCTGTAACGTTACAAGCCGTTCCGAAACTATCCATTGCGATGTAAAGTGCTATCATTAGGGCTTGTTCACTCTCTCCAAATCCTAATATGCTCGAGAGAATACCTAATGATGCCATAATAACTCCACCAGGTACGCCAGGGGCTGCTACTATGGTAATGCCTAGCATAAAGATAAATCCTGTAAACATCCATAAATCATACTCCATGCCTTGCATGAGGAAGAGTGCTAGTGCACAAGCTACAATTTTTAGAGCACTTCCCGACATGTGAATGGTAGCACAAAGTGGAACAACAAATCCTGCTATATCTTTACTAACTCCATTGGATATACTTTGGCGAAGTGTTATAGGAATTGTAGCAGCTGACGATTGTGTTCCAAGTGCTGTAAAATAGGCTGGTAGCATCTCCTTGAGGAGTTTGAATGGGTTTTTTTTAACTATGACACCTGCTACTGTGAATTGGAATATCAAGAGCAATACATGTAATACAAAAATGACCCCTATTATTTTAATAAAGACAGATAGAACAGAAAAGACTTGTCCAGAATAGGCCATGCTAGCGAATATGCCAAAAATATAGAGTGGTAAGAGTGGCAAAATAGCCACTTGAATTGTTTTTGTAATGATCTCTTTAAAGTCTTCACTCACCTTTTTTAAAGTACTATTGTGTTGGTGTGCGATCCCTAATCCCAATGCAAATGCAAGTACCAATGCTGTTACAACATTGAGTGGTGGAGGGATAGCAATAGAGAAAAAGGGTAGCGCTGTGTAAGCTTTGCTGATATCTGTTAAGGAGTGTGTAGAGCTAATAAGTGAGGGAAAAACTGCATCTCCAACAAAGAAAGCGAGAAAGCCTGAAAAGAGGGTGGCAAGGTAGGATATGAGTACAGTTACTAATAATATTTTTCCAGCTTTTTCACCTACATCTGCAATAGCAGGTGCCACCAATCCCAGGATGATGAGGGGGATAATAAAGCTGAGAAACTCGCTAAAAAGATCATTAAATGTGATAAAGATTCTGACTATTACCTCTGGCAATAAATTGCCTAGGAAAACACCTAGTAGAATAGCAATAACTATCTTAGTAAGTAGACCAACTTTTAGTTTTTTTAGAAGTTTCATATATCGTTGAATTTATATTTATTGTTTTCTAAATCTTTACATTTGAAATGAACTTAATGATTTTTTTATAAGGACGATTATTAAGGATATTTTCACCCGAGAAATTGTTTTTATTGTAATTTCATTAAACGATACATTCTTTGATATATATTCTCATAATGGTTCTATTCCTCTTTTTATTGACTCTCTGCTCCCTTAAATATAGAACTCCTCAAAGGTGTATTTTTTTTTTGATATTATCGTGTGTCGCCAATTATTTTGCAGGGTGAATCAGACTTTTTTGTATTAAATTCTTTATATTTTGCATCTCTTTCTACTCTGTATGCGGTATGAATGCATTTCCAACGAATTACTCGATTGAGCTGATTGAAGAATTCTCCTCTGATCTTATTTCATACAACAAACGAAATCTGAAAAATCTATATATTCTTGTTTATCTATAGATAAGTTTCTTCAAAGAATAAGCAGTAAGATTCAGGTCGTTATAAGAGAAGAGAGTGAATTCTCTTATTCTTTGCTCGGTGGACGAACCACTCAACTTCTAGGATTAAGCATGCTATTTTAGGGAGATTGCTCTCCGATAAAACAGCATGGTTTTACAAACGACAATATATTATTGCTCTCCGGTAGAAAAGGAAACGAATTATTATATCAGCTGTGATGCTCAATGGCTTGCTGACACTTTCTAAAAAGAGGCTTGTGTTTTCGCTAGAGAATGATGTTTGATAAACTCAATAGAAGAGAGCTAATTTGAAGTTTATTTCTTCCTAATGGATTCTATAATATAGAAAAATGAAGCGATTTTCTAAGGATATTAAGTTTTATCAGGAAGCAATCATAAGATACAGATGGTTGCAGGAGGGGAACTCTTTTTTTATTGGATAGCAATATTACAGAATAAGCCCCCACGATTCATCAATGGATGAATCGTGGGGGCTTATGGGTGATAAGATCTATAGAGAACTACTCTTGGTAGCTTAATCCCATATTGTATAGAATAAAGCTATAGATATCAGCCTGTTCTTCCAACACTTTGCTCATAGGCTTTCCTGCTCCATGACCTGCTTTACTTTCAATTCGGATAAGTGTAGGGTTGGTCCCATCGTTGCACTCTTGTAGAGTAGCAGCAAACTTGAATGAGTGTGCAGGCACTACACGGTCGTCATGATCGGCAGTAGTGATGAGTGTAGCTGGATACTTGGTACCTGCTTTCAATGCATGTACAGGTGAGTAAGCTTTTAGATATTCAAACATCTCTTTGCTATCTTCACTAGTACCGTAGTCACTTGCCCAGTTCCAGCCAATGGTGAACTTGTGGTAGCGTAGCATATCCATTACTCCCACTTGTGGAATGGCTACTGCAAAGAGTTCGGGACGTTGTGCCATACAAGCACCTACTAGCAAGCCACCATTCGATCCTCCTACAATGGCTATCTTGGTTGGATTGGTATAGTTTTGAGCAATTAAGTATTCGGCTGCACCAATAAAGTCGTCAAATACATTTTGCTTTTGCATCTTAGTTCCTGCTAGATGCCATGCTTCACCATATTCGCCACCTCCACGTAGGTTTACTTGTGCATAGATACCACCATTCTCAAGGAAAGGAATGCGAGAGGCCGAGAAACTCGGGTTAAGGCTTACGTTAAATCCACCATATCCATATAGAAATAGAGGATTTGATCCATCCAATTTCAACCCTTTTTTATAGGTAATAAACATGGGAATTTGCGTGCCATCCTTGCTAGCAAAGAAGAGCTGTTTTGTTTCGAAGCTATCAGAGTCAAAGGTTAGTTTCGGAGCACGGAACAGTTCGTAGCTATTGTTATCCATATCGTATCGATAGGTTGTTCCAGGAGTTGTAAAAGAGGTAAATCCAAAGAAACAATCTTTGTCATCCTTGTTGCCACTGAAACCTACTGAGCCCAAAGAGGGAAGCTTTATTTCATGTAGTTGTTTGCCCTCTATTGTATAGACATAGGCATGGTTTGATGCATCTTTTTCATACGTAAGGAAGAGCTTTCCACCAATGACTTCTGCAGATGAAAGTACATCCTTCGATTCGGGGACCAACTCTTTCCAATCTTTGAGTGTAGGTTTCTTAATATCGGCTACCATAAGACGATACTTGGGAGCACCGTAGTTTGTCATTATGTATAATTTACCATTCATCGCCTCGATAGGGCGATATTCATAATCCATATCGGTAGCCAGTGGCACAAATGTGGCATTGGGCTTGGTTAGCTCTTTCATATAAAGGGCATCGCCGCGTCCTTCACCCCCTTCGTATAAAAACTGTAGTTGGTCATCATCCGTGGTAGAACAGTTGTAGAAACGCTTGGGATAGGCTGGATTTTGATAAGCCAACTTATCTTCGCTTTGTGGAGTGCCCACCTTGTGGTAGTAAATTTTGTGCAATTCATTTACATTGGAAAACTCTTTGCCTGCTTCGGGTGCATCGTAAGCACTGTAGTAGAAGCCATCGCCTTGCCACGAAGCACCTGTGAATTTGGCCCATTTGATGTGGTCATTCATCTGTTTCCCTGTTGCTAAATCGATGAGATAGATCTCTGTCCAATCCGACCCACTGCGCGAAATGGTATAAGCTGCATACTTACCGTTATTTGAAAAGCTCATTCCAGTAAGTGCTACTGTTCCATCTTCTGATAATTTGTTGGGATCTAAGAAGAGGCGAGCTTCTGCATTTAGGGAGTCTTGTACATAGAGTACACTTTGGTTTTGCAAGCCATCATTCTTGTAGAAGTAATATTTACCGTGCTTCTTGAAAGGGGTGCCTACACGCTCGTAGTTTGCCACTTGTGTTAATCTATCAAGCACCTTTTGGCGATAGGGAATGTGTGCCAAGAATTTGTTTGTTACATGGTTTTGTGCCTCTACCCATGCTGCCGTAGCTGCTGTTGTATCATTCTCTAGCCAACGATAGGGGTCGGCTACTTCTGTGCCAAAGTATAGATCTACCGTATCTACTTTAGCTGATTCAGGGTAGACTAACTTGTTGGGTTGTTGGGTACAGGATGCCATAAAGATTCCAGTTGCTAAGAAAGTTGCTTTTCTCATCTATTCTACTATTAAAAGTTATTTGTTTTTTACAGCAGTGGTGAGAAGAAGAGGTTTCTGTTTTTACTTTGTTTTGGAAAAAACCGATGACGCAAAAGCTACCTTTTTCATTGATTCACCTTCTTATGCTGTATAGTATAGCAAAGGTAAGAAACTTAATTTGTTTTTTCTTAGTCAAAAGTAATCAAATTGACAGAAGGGGATGGGTTTATAGGAGAAATAGTTGTTTTGATGGAATTATTGCTTTCTTATTGGATGAAAAGGGTAGGGGCGATTCGATTTGAGAATCATTTTTTTTGGGAATCTACGTTTCTATTGTTAACTCCCTATTTATTTGGAGTCTCATCTATTTTGGTGTAACTTCGCCTCTGTTAGCGTCTCTTTTTTATTTGAAGGAAATGTTAGAAAGATGCTCTTGATGCAAATGAAGTGTTGCATCATCTCAAGTCGTTGACGAGATTGAACTCATATCAGTTGATGGTTCTTTTTGCTTGATTAGTAAACAAATTAGGAGTTGAATCGTTATGACTTAAAAGAACTTTTTTATCCCTCTCTTCTCTATCCTTCGCATTTAATAGATTTACATAAAAATAGAATGAAATGAAAATATTAATCGTAAGTAGAGCCGACAACTCCATAGGACCAATGGCACGGGCCTATTTGTTGTCGTTTGACCATACGTTTCAAGTAGAATCAGCAGCCATCGAAGTGGCTAGTCAGGTGAATGAAGAGGCCATCGCTGCAATGAAAGAGAATGGTCTTAATATCTCCTATTACTCGCCTTCTTCTGTAGAAACCTACTTGCATGAATCATGGGATTGTGTCGTTATCCTTAGTGATACTATCCACCAAGATTCCCTTCCCTTTTCAGGAAAGGTAAAGGAAATGGTTTACGTAAAGATGAATGATCCTATGTACGATGCATCTGCTACCGATTCATTGGCCGATCAGTTTCGCCAAGTGCGAGGGGAACTTTATCAAGCTCTTCGAAAGCTGTATAGAGAGAAGCTGATGGATGAACCTTCTTGCTCGTGTGGCGCAAACTATTTTTGCAAGTGCGAATAATTTACTAGCTACCAAGTGAGCCCTTGTAGAACTATCTATTAGCTGCTTGCTGGTAGTAGCTTTCAAAAGCTGCACGGAGCTTCGCTCTATCGGCTATTAAGCATCGAAAAGTTGCCAATCGTTGTGCATTGGATGATTCGGGTATCCATAATTTGAGGTAGCCTCCTTCGGCATATTTTATAAGCAAATGCTCGAGGAAGCGTTCGTATTGCTCCTCTTTATCTAGCTCAGGGAAATGAGATAAACCATAAAGAACGGTTCGCTGGATGGTGAGGTGTGGGTCAATGATTCGATCGGCCTCTGATACAATACGCCCGTAAATGCTACGTGGCTCTTGTTGATTGGATGCGCGATGGTCCTCTACTGCCTCTTTCATTATCAGAATCTCCTCCTCTGTAAACCAGTTTCTTAGCATTGGGTCTGCTTGTAGCATTTGGCCTGATACCCAGTGATGAGTTTTGCGCCCCTCGCACAATCCTAAATCGTGATAGGCGGCAATGGTATAGACCATCGCTGGATTCACGGGGTAATATGCTGTTAAGTTTAGACTCTCTTCTATTACTTTCAAGGCATGGTCTATTTGATGCGCTTTATCGAAAGCACTATATTGGGGGATGATTTGAGTGGTAATGTAGGTTACCAATTCATGGGGAAGTCTATTCATTCTTGTTCTTTTTAGGATTGCAAAGATACAATAAATGGTTTTCTTTGTAATATACTTAATCAATAGATGACTAATGGCCTGTTAAAAAATATTGAATCTGGAATCAGGCTACACCTCTTGTTTCGGCATATAATGGTCTAGATGTACCCCAAATTGATTTGTCAGAATCATAATGTTTTAAATTAAATCGAACGACTTGAGGACCTAGTTTGTCTGATGGTTAATCAGTCGTATACAAAACTAGCCTCCGGCTTTAACGGGACGATCTTGTCTGTAGATACTGCGAAAAGAGAGTTGTGGAGTGTAAGACTTTATTCCACGACTTAGCAGCTATTTAGAATTTTCTCCTAGTTGTTTTTTAGGGACTCTTTTCGCGGTTTTTTCTCTTTTTACAAGGAGCGTAAGGGTTACCTAACGAGTAACAAAGAGGAAAATAGACGTAGAAAGAATCGAATTTAAAAATTCAAAACAGCTTTTTAACCGTTTCAACTAGGAAGGTTCTGATATTTAATAATTGCCAAGTATGCAGGATCACTTGCTTCTAAGACCCTTGTTTTTGTCGAACTCCCACCTTTTTTATGGGGTTGAGACGAGTTGATATTTGTAATTCTCTACATCTTGAAGAATTGCCTTCTTAGGAATACTTTTTAGGAAAGCGAAAGAATATACCTAAAAGGGTAACAGCTCCTAGTATTATAGGGTAGTACAAATAGCGAATAATGGAGAGTGGTGAAATAGCTGCTAAGCTGGCAGCAATAAGCAATTGTGCTCCGTAGGGAATAATTCCTTGGATGACACACGAAAAGGTGTCGAGTATACTTGCACTCTTACGTTTGTCTACATCAAACCGTTTGGCTATTTGTTTGGCTAGTGGACCTGTTATGAGAATGGCAATTGTGTTGTTGGCTGTACAAATATTGGCTACGCTTACGAGTGCTGCGATGGCTAGTTCAGCACCTTTTTTGTTTTGAATATGATTGGTTAGCTTTTTCATGATGTAGGCAATGCCTCCGTTGTATCGAATCAGCTCCAGCATGCCTCCAGCCATAAGTGTGATAATGATAAGTTCACCCATTCCTACAATTCCACTGCCCATAGATCCAATCCAATCAAAGAAAGGGATGTCTCCCGCAGTTATGCCTATAACTCCTGTAGCCAATATGCCCAATACAAGAACTAACACGACATGCATACCTCCAATCGCACCTCCTAAAACCAATAGGTAGGGGATTACTTTGATATATTCTACTGATTCTATTTGTTGAGTCGTATGTACATCCAACCCGAGAAAAATATAGTAGATAAACACCAAAATCGCTGCTGGAAGGGCTAGTAAGAAGTTGGCTTTGAATTTGTCTCGCATAGAACAATCCTGCGTGCGTGAGGCAGCAATGGTGGTGTCGGAGATAAATGAAAGATTATCGCCAAAAAAAGCACCTCCCACAACTATTGCAGTTATAAGAGCAAGGTTTGTATCGGTCTTTGCAGCAATGCCAGTCGCTACAGGAACTAGGGCAATGATGGTACCTACCGAAGTTCCCATGGAGATGGATATAAAGCAGGCTGCCAAGAATAGACCTGCAAGCAAAAGGTTGTCGGGAAAAAGCTGTAGGGTGAGATTTACTGTGGCGTCAACTGCTCCAATAGCTTTGGTGCTACTGGCAAAGGCTCCAGCCAAGACAAAGATCCAAATCATAGTCATGATGTTGGGATTGGCTGCACCCATAGAGTATTGGGTGATGCGTTGGTTCAGGGTAAGTCCTTTTGTTATGCAGATGGCATAAATAGATGAGGCCATAAACGCTACGGTTATTGGTATCTTATAAAAGTCATTTATAAGAATGGATGTAACCAAGTATAGGCATAAGAATACAATCAAAGGACTGAGTGCCCACGCATTTGCAGATTTTTCTTTGACTGTTATGTTTTCTGTATCCATAATGTATATATTTAAATGGGAATGCATAGCATTCGATTATGTAAACTCGGAATTGCTTAAGTAAGAATGTATCTGGTCTACTTTCTTATTTAAAGAGGTGCAAAAGTAGGTAAAACGGGCGAAGTAGAGCTCTCTGTAATCGAGAAAAAAAGTTACAAAGTGTGTTATTTGCTCCGTTTTACTATTTGGAACTCTATTAAAGTAGGATTGTAGAACAACTTAAATAAATAATGTCAGTAATCAATGGCTATAAAAGTAGTGAAATAGAATTTTGAGACCATTGATTGATCTCTTAAAAGCATTTCTTTTAGGTATATAAAAAGGATTTAGCCTTTTTATTACATAATAGGTCACTTTTTTTGCAGAACTACTTGCAGATTAAAAAAAAGTCCCTATCTTTGCACCCGTAATAACAACAGAGGTTGTTTGAAAGATTACAAAAAGAACTGGTGCGTTAGTTCAGTTGGTTAGAATACCTGCCTGTCACGCAGGTGGTCATGGGTTCGAGTCCCATACGCACCGCATTTCAAAAGAGTCAATTACTTAATAAGTAGTTGACTCTTTTTTGTTTGCAAAGTCGGGTTTTTTTCTCTCCGTTACCATTCTGGTGGTAGCCCAGGTTTAGGCTCACCCGATAACGGTTGGGGATTGTATATTATAGCTTCATTGATTTTGAGAGAAAAAATTTAGTATCCATGTTGCCATTGTTAAAACAAGCTGGTTTTGTTCACTCTTGCGGTAACTAGGCAAACTTGAGTAATGAATATTATAAATTTCAAAGAGGTCTAAAACTTGCAAAGGAGAATCATTCTTGTTATATTTGCAAGACGGTATTTGCAAGATTTACAGATACGTTACACCCTAAATATTTACTGCCATGACACTCATTGCCAACCCCATCTACGATTCAGTTTTTAAATTCCTAATGGAGGATCAAAAAGTGGCTAAGATTTTATTATCTGCATTACTTAAAAAAGAGATTGTAGAGTTAGAAATGCGTCGCCATGAATATACCGCAATGGAACAGACTCGCATCTCGCTCTTTCGAATAGACTTTTCGGCGAAGGTGCGTGAGACAGATGGGTCGGAGCATTTGATACTTATTGAACTACAAAAGACTTGGCTGATCACCGAAACACTTCGTTTTCGTCAATATTTAGGTACGCAGTATTTGAATAAAGAGAATATGGTGGAGGAGAGGAGTGAGAAGGGGAAAAAGAGCAGTTATGGGCTTCCTATCATCTCGATCTATATTCTTGGACATTCTTTAGGCAATCTTACTGAGCCTGTGATATATGTGAGACGTAACTATTTGGATTACGATAACAATCCCCTTCCACAGCCTGACAAGTTTATTGAAAGTCTTACGCACGATAGCATTATTGTGCAAATCCCTTTTCTTACTGGACGCACACGTAACCATTTAGAACGAATACTTACCGTCTTTGATCAAGATTTTCGTCAGCCGCAAAGCGAACACTATTTGGAAATTGATGACAAAGAGTTAGAAGGTGATGCAAAACAGTTGGTCTATCGATTGATTAAAGCAGCAGCAGCACCCGATGTGCGCAGAGCTATGGAAGTTGAAGATGAGATCCTTTCTGAAATAGAAGATCGAGATACAACTATTATGATGAAAGATCAAGAAATAGAAGAAAAGTCCCAAGAGATTGAACAGAAATCTCAAGAGATTGAGCAGAAGTCTCAGGAGATCGAACAGAAGTCTCAGGAGATCGAACAGAAATCGCAAGAGATTGAGCAGAAGTCTCAGGAGATTGAACAGAATAGACAAATGATTCGTTCGATGGTAAAGATACTTCATCAAAGTGGACTCTCTGAAGCAGATATTGCCAAACGGCTAGAGCTGCCAAATGATTTGATTCGTAGCTATTTGTCTTAATCATTTATTTTCGATTCCTTTTCTCTAGAGATAAGTCGTGATAAATGCCAATACACTGCTCTAAAACGGTGTAATTACCCTTGGTAGTACAAGTTAAAATCATCTCAGTAGCCCAAATGTTCTTTGTATAAGCCGAGTTACTATGTGCTTTCGATTGGATGGCAGGAGTTCAGGGCAAATCAGCTTCTATAAGGCATTGGATGGCGGAGTCAGATAATGCTATCCCACCGGTTATTTTTAAAAAATTATACTAAATAGTATGTTATTACGTAGAAGGTTCTAAAAAATCACCACCTACCCAGCAAGAATTACCTCGTTTGTGAATAATTATTACTAAGTTTGCGCGATTTATTAAAACGAATAGAAATTAATTATTTAAAAAAGTAGGAATGAAAAAATTCTTAGCTGAAGGCATCGGTACGATGGTGCTTGTGTTGATGGGCTGCGGTGCAGCTATCTTTTTAGGTTGTGATGTTGCCGCAGAAAAATTAGCAGTAGCCATTGCTTTTGGTCTATCTGTTGTAGGTATGGCGTATTGCATTGGAGGTATTTCAGGATGCCACATTAATCCAGCCATTACATTAGGTGTTTGGATGTCAAAAAGAATGTCGGGTAGAGATGCGATTGGTTATATCATCGCTCAATGTATTGGAGCTATTGCTGGATCGGCTATCCTCTTTGCATTAACCTCTACGGGTAGTTATGGTGCAACGACTGCTACAGGTGCAAATGCTTTTGCAGAAGGTAGTATGATGCAAGCCTTTTTGGTTGAAGCAATCTTTACATTTGTTTTTGTTCTCGTTGTATTGGGAACAACAGATGAGAAGAAAGGTGCAGGAAATTTGGCTGGATTAGCCATTGGTTTGACTCTAATCTTGGTACATATCGTTTGTATTCCTATTACAGGTACTTCTGTAAACCCTGCTCGTAGCGTGGGACCTGCTCTATTTGAAGGCGGTGTTGCTCTTTCACAGTTGTGGTTGTTCGTTGTTGCTCCACTTATTGGTGCTGCACTTTCTGCCCTTACTTGGAAATGTTTAGGATCAGAGTGCTGTAAAAAGTAAGATTCTGCTTGATACGCTGGTTGCACATAGTTGGAATCAATCGTGTTGAATCGCAATATTATCACCCTTTTAAACTCAAAAAAGAGTTTGAAAGGGTGATTGTTTTATATTGTTATTCGGTGGAAAGAAGATGTCGTGGTATTATATGATAATATTGCTGTCCGGTAAAAGATGGTACGAGTTATTATGTTGTCTGATAATCAATTAGTTGATGAGATTCCTTGAAAAGGGGCTTGTCTTTTCATTGGCTAATGATTTTGTAAGAAACTCAACGGAATATACCTAAATTGAAGCTTGTTTACTTTCTAATAGATTCTAATTATAGGAAAATCAAGTGATTTTCTAGAGGCATTAAGTCTTATCGGAAAGCAATAATATGATAATGATTGTTTTGATGAGGATTTCCCAAAAATGGGTTATATTTAGCTATTTTTTGATAAGCTCAATAGGATAGCCTATATTTGAAGTCTGTTGACGCAATCTTCACTCCTAAAATCGTTGTTCAAATTTTCTCTGCAGATTTCATCTTTTGTAAAAGTTCAATTCACTAATTCTCGCTGATTCTTTTTTTAGTTCTTGCTAAATGCAATTTGTAGGACATTTTTAGTTAGAGTATTGTATCTACCTTTGTGGCATGTACGTCAATATACAAATCCGTTTCAATCCTGCTCTTGCAAAGAGGTGGTCAAGGTGTATGGTACTAAACAGAGACTAAAAAATGAATCCTTTTAAGAGACTAAAAAAATGTAGGGCACAGCATTCACCGACCTAATAGACTACAGAGCTAAATAGGAGTTGTTGAAAGTGAAGCTTGTTTTAGGGTTCTAATGGATTCGACTATAAGAAAATCAACTATTTTTCTATAGGTGTTTTAGTTTTACTAGGCAGTAATAATCGAAACCTCTTCGTGGTAATTGGATTCTTTAACATCTTTTGTATTTTTGTGTAATTTTGTTAATTAACTGTATCAACTCTCACTTTTTAGTTTTTTTTTGTGAATGTTGTTCTGAAAAACAATATCTTTGATGAGTTTTTTTTACGCCTCTAGTCAAAGAGGCTATGGGATAGCTGAAAAAAGCACATGTCGCATGTATAAAGTAATACAGACCAACAATAAAACATCTTTTAAGCAGACGTGTCGATATTGATACAACAGAAGCGAAGTGACTTGTCACAAGTAGAACCTGCGAATGATAGAAGTAAACAACACTCATTAAAAAAAAATAGAATTGAGAAAAAGTAGAATATTAATGCTGAGAAAAGCTTTTCTTGTGGGGACCTTCTTCTCTGTTGGAGGTTTCCTAAGCGGAGAGTTGTGCTCTTCGCTTGTGGCAGCGACAGTAGTTCAACCCTCTAGAATCGTATCTGATTCATCAAACCCACTCTTAGAGAGTGGCGATTCACAAATTGATACAGCTGTTGAGCCGGTGGGAACTAGAGAAAAAAAACCATTTGGGCTTCCATTCGAACTCCCTTTTAATATCCCTTGTATAGCATTAAAAACAAACTTGCTCTTTGATGCATTAAGTTTGATTAATCTTGAGCTAGAGGTGCCTGTCTGCCCCAATGTATCGGTAGCAGGTGAGCTTATTTTTCCTTGGTGGAGATGGGAAAAAGCTGTTTCGGCAGTGGAACTTATGCAAGGACACATAGAGGGAAAGTATTGGTGGGGAGATAGAACAAAACGAAAACCGCTTACAGGTTGGTTTACATCACTCTATGGTGGTGGTGGTAAATATGATTTTGGTAATAATAAGCAAGGATATCAAGGTGAAAATTGGGTTGTAGGTGTAGGTGGCGGTTATGCACATAGCATAGGCAAACATTTGCAATTGGAATATACCTTGGGGTTTGGCTACTTGAGTACTAATTACCGTCTTTATGAACCCAAATCTGGGGATGATGAGCAGTGGTACTTAATTCGCAAACATACAGCGCGCATGGGATGGATAGGTCCTACTCGTGCTAAAGTATCATTGGTTTGGATATTGAATGGGAGGGATAAGCGATGAGTAAAAAAATATTTTCACAAGAGAGAGTTTCTTTCAGAAATAGAAAGCAAGAGTGTAGATCTATCTCTGCTTATTTCTTGTTTTCACTATTCTTCCTACTTGTAACGGCTACCTCTTGCCATCGTCGTCCTTTGGTGGATATACTTCCCAATCAAGCTGCTCTCCCAATAACAGTTGATTGGAGTCTTACAGGGTTAGATCCAGATCATGATAGTGACGGTGCTCTCTACAGCCTCTCTGTTTGGCTGTTCCCAGATGGTGGTGGAAAGCCAGAGGAATTTATCTTACATAGATGTGGAGGAGAAATAGCTGTAAAAGTGGGTACTTATCAGGTTTTGATATTCAACAATAGATACACAGATTATCACAATTTGAAATTTGATAGCTTGCATAGTTGGAAAAACGCTCGAGCAGTAGCGCGTCCTCACGCTATTTATAGTAACCGTCCTGGTATCATTGCAAATCCAGAGATTCTTGCAGCTTGGAGTTTGGAGAAATTAGAAGTAACTCCTGAAATGCTTCGATACACGCAGGCACTAAGGAATGGGGAGAGTAAGGGGTATACTCCTTCAAGTGAGTTGATCAATCGAATGAATCAGCTTCAAAATGTGAAGCCAGAGCGAAGAGTTTTCGATTTGAAGACAGTGGTACATGTGAAGAACCTAAATAGCGCTCGATCAGCTTCAGCGCGTTTATACAGTACGGCAGCGGGTACAATGTTGGTAGGTGGAGAAGAGCTGAAAAAAGAGAGAACAGAGGGCGAAGAGGTGAATGATGAGAAGAGTAGTCCAGTAAGTCAATTGTATGCGCTGGCTAATCCAACCTACTATCCTACATCGGGTAGACATGGTACTGTAGAGGCTACTGTGGGAACATTTGGACTCTTTTTGAAGGATCTACTTCCTAAGTATGAGTTTGAGATGGAGTTCTTTTTGGGTAGTGATAAATCTCAGTACAAAATGATTGATATTACAAAAACAGTGTGTGCTATAAAACCGTTGGAGACGGGTGAGTACCAAATACTCTTAGAGATCGGTAGTCCCGAATCACCAGCTATAGAACTTCCGGAGTCGTCTGGTGGTATGGATGTAGGATTTGATGATTGGGGTGATATTATTGACATTCCAATAGATATGTAAAGGGAATTATTGGCTGGTTTTTCACTCTCGAAAAGGTGAAAAGAGTCATACTCATTAAATATTTTATTATTTACTGTAACAGTTTGCATAGAGGTGCGTATAATATAGTATACAAACTTAGATAAGAGGTTACAACCTCCAAACACAGTAAATAAGACAAAACGACGGCGATTTCGCCGCTAGGGAAAGGGGATGCTTTTGTGAAGAAGGTACTCCTTTTCTTTGTTATTGTAAGAATGTTCGTTTATTCTGTCCATTTAGGTAGCGATATTGGTAACTGCCATTGATAAATGTTTTTCATGACACTGAATGTGTGCGATGTATATAGAATCAACACTTATAGCCAAAGCCAAGGGGATTTATTGGCTCGTCATTCTTAATCAAAGAGTTCGGTGTTTCACCGGACTCTTTCTGTTTCAACCATCTTTCACACTCTAGCCATCCATTATCTCAGAAATATTGCTTATTTTTGCAGCCTAAACTAACTGATTTATTAAAGTGGGTAGAAACAAGAAACAACTTCCTTTGTTAGAAAAGGTAACCATAACAGGCATAGCTGCCGAGGGAAAAGCATTAGCAAAAGTAAATGATTGGGTGGTATTTGTACCCTACGTTGTTCCTGGCGATGTAGTCGATTTACAGGTAAAGCGTAGAAAGAACTCTTATGCCGAGGCAGTAGCGGTCAATTTCCATGAATATTCAACGCAACGTGTCACTCCTTTCTGCGAGCATTATGGTGTGTGTGGTGGTTGTAAATGGCAATGTTTGTCATACGAAGATCAATTGGGCTATAAGCAGCAACAAATTACAGACAACCTTACGCGTATAGCAAAGGTAGAGTTGCCAGAGATTATGCCTATCATTGGTTCGGAAAAAACTCAATGCTACCGAAACAAATTGGAGTTTACCTTTTGTAACAAGCGTTGGCTGACCGAAGCAGAAGTGAAGGCAGAGGTAAAATATGACCAAATGAATGCCATTGGTTTTCATATTCCAGGTGCATTTGACAAGGTATTAGCCATTGATAAATGTTGGTTGCAAGATGATATCAATAACCAAATTCGAAATAGTGTACGCGATTACGCCTACGAAAACAATTATACATTCTACAATGTGCGTGCCAACGAGGGACTTTTACGCAACCTGATGATTCGCACCTCTACGACAGGTGAGTTGATGGTGCTGTTGCAATGTAAAATAGTAGAAGAGGGTGAACAACAACTGATTGAAGAGTTGTTGCAACACGTGGCCGATAAATTTCCACAAATCACTGCCTTGCTTTATGTAAACAACCAAAAGTGCAACGACACCATTGGTGACCAAGAGGTGATTCTCTTTAAGGGTGAAGATCATATCTTTGAAGAGATGGAAGGACTTCGTTTTAAAATTGGAGCAAAATCATTCTATCAAACCAATTCTGAGCAAGCGTATACACTTTATAAAGTGACACGTGACTTTGCTGGTCTAACTGGTGATGAGTTGGTGTATGACCTCTATACAGGTACTGGAACCATTGCTAATTTTGTTTCAAAGAAAGCACGTAAGGTAATCGGTATTGAATATGTGCCCGAGGCTATTGAGGATGCAAAAGTAAACTCGCAAATCAATGGAATTGATAATACGCTCTTCTATGCGGGAGATATGAAAGATATGCTTACGCAAGATTTTATTAATGAACACGGTCGTCCTGATGTAATTATCACAGACCCTCCACGTGCAGGTATGCACACCGATGTAATTGATGTACTGCTTTTTGCAGAACCCAAGCGCATTGTATATGTAAGTTGTAATCCAGCTACGCAAGCGCGCGACTTGGCATTGTTAGATGGAAAATACAAAGTAGCAGCGGTTCAACCCGTTGATATGTTCCCACACACGCATCACGTAGAGAATGTGGTGCTATTAGAGAAAAGATAATCATGGCAAGAGGAAGAAATAAAAAAGAAGGGGGAAGACCCGCAGCTCGTGCAGCAGCAAAACCGACGATATACAAAGTACGTGAGGCTATGGAACTGATGGAGTTCTTGATGCAGAAGATGGACGGTATCAGTCGTACCCGTGTAAAAACACTGCTTGCTAACCGTGTAATTTCGGTAGACAATCAAATCATAACGCAGTTTAACTATCCGCTTAAGGCAGGTATGGAGGTGCAGATGAGTAAGGCAAAGAATAATCGTGAGTTTAAGCACAACATGCTGAAGCTGGTATACGAAGATGCCTACATTATCGTCATTGAGAAGAAGGATGGATTGCTTTCTGTTAGCAATGACAAGCAAAAAGAGCGTACTGCACAAAATATTCTGAATGAGTATGTGAAACGTAAACATAAAAGTAACCGTGTATTTGTGGTGCATCGCCTAGACAGAGGCACATCAGGCTTGATGATGTATGCCAAAGATGAGAAGACGCAACACACCCTTCGCGATAACTGGCAGGAAATTGTAACCGATCGCCGTTATGTAGCCATTGTTGCAGGTGATATGGAACAAGATGCAGGTACCTATGAATCGTGGTTGACTGACCGCAAAACATTTGTTACCTCTAGCCCCTATGACGATGGTGAGGGAAAATATGCAGTAACGCACTATAAGACCATTAAGCGTGCCAACGGTTATTCGATGATGGAACTTGACTTAGAGACGGGACGTAAAAACCAAATCCGTGTGCATATGTCTGAGCTAGGTCATCCTGTGTTGGGTGATGAGCGCTATCGAAGCATCGAGAATCCATTGGGAAGATTGGCTCTGCACGCTTTTAAATTGGCGTTTTATCATCCTGTGACTCATCAGCAAATGGCTTTTGAGACTCCTTATCCTACAGGATTTAAGAACATAATGCTCCGTAAGCCACAGGCTGCTGCAACAACAGTTAAGCCAGTTCTCCCTGCAGAGAATGAAGAGGTTGTAGGTGAAGCTACTGCTGTGGCTCCAGCTGTAAAGAGTGTAAGAAAGAAGACAGCAAAAGCATCAGTAGCAGAGGTGGATGAAGCACCTCCTGCTTGGTCAATGGGGGTAGATGAATAGTTGAAAAGCTCCCTTCAAAAGTGGATAGAGATAGAAAAAAAGACTACAAAGTTTTTTAAATATAGCAGATCGCCCTTTAATACAAATTAAAGGGCGATCTTTTTATTATTCCTAATATCCGCAAAGTTGGGTTAGGACTCACCCGTAAAATGTTTTTCGTAATTTCCCCATTGATTTCATATTTTGTGAAATTTCAATTCACTGATACTCAATGATTCCTTTTCCAATTCTAGCTAAATGCAGTTTGTAGGAACTTCTGGCTGTACCTTTGTAGCATGCATGTTAACGTACAACTCCAATTCAATCCTGCTCCTAGGAAAGAGGTTCAAGATATATAGATACTGCACTGAGACTAGATGATGAACCATTTAAGAAAATAAAAATGTGTAGGCACAGCATCCAATTCTGAAAACATCAAGTAATATTTTAGAAAGATCAAGCAAGATTCTAGAAAGATCAAGTAATATTTTAGAAAGATCAAGTAATATTCTAAAAATGTCAAGTTTTACTGGATAACAAGAATATTTTTATTTGAGTGGGACTTGTGATCCATTTTATTGGCTATTTCCCTTTATCAAATATTCCTCTCTTCTTTTGTTGTTCAAGGTTGAAGAATCATTGAGTTGCCGTTATCCTCTTACCTATGAAGCGAAGATGAATTTCTCGATAGCAGCAGCTACACCGTCTTGATCATTGGATAGAGTGATGTAATCAGCATTCTCCTTAACAATGGGTTGTGCATTCCCCATAGCGATGCCTAGCCCTGCATATTGAATCATAGAGAGGTCATTAAACCCATCTCCAATAGCAATCGTTTCTTCACTGCGCATGCCAATCTTCTCTAGTAATAGGGCTAAAGACAAAGCCTTGTCCACCCCATCAGGCACCAACTCTAAGAAGTAGGGCTCTGAACGAAAGATTCCCATTTTTCCTTTAAGTGCATTAGACATCTCTTTTTCTAGTCGTTCCAAGCGCTTTGGCTCTCCTGCTATGAGCCACTTTGGCATAGGAGTTTTGATCTCTTCTAACAGATTTTCCACCCTCCGTATAGACATTTTGTTGAGTCTTGCCGCTTGTAAGACATAGCTATCTTCGGGCATTTCAGTAACGATACAACCCTCCTCATATTGCAAAATGGCAAAATTATTCTTTGTTGCACATTCATGCAAATAGGGTAGTAGTTGGGTGTTAAGTGTCTTCTTATATAAAAGTTTGCCATTGCTCCAATCAAATATTTCGCATCCATTGTAAGATAGGATGTATCCGCCATGCTCTTTCAGTTTCAGCTTTTCTGCCAAAGGTGCAATGCCGTAGGTAGGTCTACCCGATGCGAGTACTATTTTAACCCCCATTTCTTGGGCTCTTAGCAGGGTGTGAAGCGTGTGTGGAGTAATCTCTTTCTGTTTATCGGTCAGCGTACCATCTAAATCGAGTGCCAGTAGTTTGTACTTCATATTTTATATTAAGGTGTGAATTCAATCTCTTTCTACAAATATACGATGTAGCAAGCGTTCACACCTCATTTGAGTAGAATATTTTTCGCACGTTATCTCTAAAAAAAGGGATGACAGTAATAAAAAGAGGTAGAGCTCGTTTTTCTTTATAGCTATAGACTAAAGATCTGTTTCTCCTAGAAAGCTGAGTGTCGTATAGTTGTGTAACTGCTGTATAGCGTCGAAATTGAAGCTGAGATCATCCCTCTTTAGTCTCTTTCAACTTTTTTTTAAAAAAAAAACGAAAGATTCTAATGATGCAATCTAATGTTTTGAAGCTATGTAGCCAGATAGTGAAATGAATCAATTTCATTGATTATAGGTGTGTTATCCACTATTTATAAGAGTAAGAGAAAGAATCTGTGCCTCTTGTTTACTGCTCGGAAGGAAATGTTTATTAATTTTGTCTGATATATTTTATTACCTTTGTAGAATAAAATCGTGAAATCTAAAGTTTACAAGTAGCTGAAGTGAATGATAAGATAGATTATGCCCGACAAAAGTTCATTTGAAATTAAAAAACAACTAATGTGAAAGTGGATTTTTAAAATGATTGGGCGTATTTAAATGTAAATATAATTGTAATATTTTAGAGAAATGGATTATTTTATGAGTGGGAATTTATATGAATTGATGGTACGCCTATTAGTAGCTGGCACCTTAGGTACACTAATAGGAATCGAGAGAGAGTATAGGGGAAAGGAGGCAGGTGCTAGAACCCATTTCCTCGTTGCGTTAGGAAGTGCTCTCTTTATGATTGTCTCACTGTATGGCTATCACTCTTTTGAGCTGAGTGAGTATATTCGATGGGATGGCAGTCGTATTGCTTCTCAAGTGGTGAGTGGTATTGGTTTTATTGGTGCAGGTACGATCATATTTCGCCGAGAGTCAGTACATGGACTAACTACTGCAGCAGGAGTTTGGGTAGCAGCGGGTATTGGACTTGCTGTTGGTGCAGGTCTCTATCTTATTGGACTTTTCGCAGCTTTGCTGATCGTGATTACTTTAGAGATAATGACATACCTTTTTAGGCATTGGGGTGTAAAGTATGTAGAGATAGAGTTCTCAGCCACCTCTAGAACTACCCTAGATAGGGTTATAGAGAGCCTTGGTAGTAAATTTTCAATTGTTTCGCTTCAAGTGGATGAGAGAATATGTGAGGATACAGCAATCTACTATGCAAGCTTGGTTGTAAGATGTAAAAAAATAAAGAGTGAGGAGTATATCATAAAAATACTACGTCGCTTTTGGGATATCTCTATTTGCCGCATTCAACAAAAGAGTGAGGAGCCTTTGTCCGATAAATAGATCTAGAATTATTGCTGTCCGATACAACTTAATGTCCTTAGGGAGTCACTTGATTTTTCTATAATAGGATTCATTAGATAGCAAATATACTTCAAATTAGGGCCTATTATTGAGTTTATCAAAAAACATTATCTAGCGAGAGTGAGACACTAAAAAGGGTTGTGTTTTTTGAGCTACAGGTTCCTTCTTTTATAAGCTACATAAGCCTTTTCAGTTTATAACTACTCTATTATTGGGTTATGCATAAAAGCCATGGATACGTTTAAAAAGAGATACATTGGATGGACGTTATCAAATAGATAACAACGTAGTAGAATGTGGCAGAGAGCAACAGTAATGGGGAAGGAAGAACTACCTCTTCAGTAAAAATGACAAAGGGGCAGAGGATCATGCAATCTTTTATTCGCTACTAGAGAGTTGTGAAATTGCCGGAATCAATAAGTTAGAATGTTTGGCCATAATAGGTTAGAAGAAATCAAAAAGCTACTACTAAAAAACTATCGGACAGACTAGAAATAGTACAGGAAGTACTATTGAGGCGCTATTGAACATGCAACGGCAGAATTCGGATGGATATGAATCAAGGATAACACTAGAAAGAGTTATCTACAAACCATCAACTAGTCAGCAGCAGAATTCGGATGGATACAAAAAAAGAGCCTCAGTGATGGGGCTCTTTTAATATAGCGGATGAATGGATTAATCCTTTCTTCAATAATCAGTTTTTGTTCACCTATACTTCTAATTTACGTGATCCATCACCAATTACGACATCATATATTTTAGGTGTTTTGCCAAATTTATCTTCAAAACGTTTTTTGGCAGTGGTAACAAAGGTCTCATATAGCTCGTCTTTAACCAAGTTGATGGTACAACCACCAAATCCACCACCCATCACGCGAGAACCTGTGACACCGCAGTCAAAAGCAACGTCATTGAGGAAATCAAGCTCGTCGCAGCTCACTTCGTAAAGTTTGCTCATACCTTGGTGTGTCTCATACATTTTGAGTCCTACTGTTTCATAGTCACCTTTTTCTAATGCAGCACATACATCGAGTACACGTTGAATTTCGGCAATCACATATTCAGCACGCATAAAATCTTCTGCACTGATTTTACCTTTTACTGCTTCAAGCATCTCCATTGTGCAGTCACGTAAAAACTCTACATGTGGATGGTTCTCTTTGATAGCAGCTACTGCTGTTTCACAGCTTTGGCGGCGCTTGTTGTAGGCTGATGAAGCAAGTTCGTGCTTCACAACAGAGTCTACTAACACTAGACGATATCCTTTGGGGTCAAATGGGAAATAGGCATACTCCAACGAGCGACAATCCAAGCGAATTAAGCTGCCTGCTTTTCCAAATAGTGAAGCAAATTGGTCCATAATGCCGCATTTTACGCCGCAATAGTTGTGTTCTGTAGCTTGACCTACTTTAGCCAATTCGAATTTATCTATTTTCCCTTCGCCAAAGAGTTCATTTAGAGCAAAGGCATAGGTGCTTTCGAGTGCAGCTGACGAAGACATACCGGCACCAAGAGGTACATTGCCTGCAAAAGCGGTATCAAATCCTTTTACAGTTACACCCCGTTTAATCATTTCTCGGCATACACCGAAGATATAACGTGACCAGCTAGCATGGGGTGCATCTTCTTCATTCAGTCCAAATTCTACATAGTCCTTCAAGTCAATCGAGTAAGCCCTAACTTTATCAGTACCATTGGGTTTGATTTCAGCAATCATACCCTTGTCTACAGCTCCTGGAAAGACGAATCCTCCGTTGTAGTCTGTATGTTCTCCAATAAGGTTAATGCGTCCAGGTGATGCATAAACTGATCCTGTTGCGCCATCAAAATGTTTGATGAAGCGACTTCTTACTACATCTATGTCCATAATACGATTTTAATAAAGTTATAAATAAGGTTTTTTTCTAAAAGGGGATTGCTGCGCTAAAAACCTCTTTTCGAATAACTCTTCCACTCCCTTCGCCACTAGCTAGGGGCTACTTAAATCTGGTTGCAGAGGTCGTTATACTTCAAGCTGTTTTTAGCACAGCAATCCTATCTTTTAATCGATTTTGATGTTTTTGTTTACATTCTTGCATCCAGCCAAGGCAAACCACAAGATGTAACCAATACAGCCAAATATAACCCAGTATGAGCTTAGGAATGAAGTGTTGTCAGCAACAAATCCTTGGATAACAGGGATGATACCACCACCACAAACCATTACCATAAAGAGGCCTGAAGCTGCAGATGTATATTTGCCAAGTCCTTCAACAGCAAGGTTGAAGATACCTCCCCACATAACCGAAGTACAAAGACCGCATAAGCAGAAGAATACAAGATTAATAGGAAGTGGAGCATCGATGTGAGGCAAAGTAACAGAAAGACTAGTAGGCATTAAGATACCTAGAGCAACAAAAAGCATTCCTAAAAACGATACGGTTGTGATCATCGCTTTTGTAGAAACTTTAGCACCAAGTACACCTCCAATAAGGCGACCTACCATCATTAGCAACCAATAGATACCTACTACAGCACCTGCAACACCTGCATCAATTCCTAATTCTTTAGTCATGTACAAGTTAGCAGTTGATGGAATACCGATTTCAATACCTACATAGATAAAGATAGCAATGATACCAAATACAAGGTGACGGAATTGAAGAGGGGCAAAAATGCCAATTTTCTCTTTGCTAGCAGCTTGTTCTGGTTCAGGGATAGCTACAACCAATAGGACAACAAATGCTACAGCAAAGATTCCCATTGCGATAAACATAGCAGGGTATGCTTTCTCGATAGTACGACCTGCTTCAGCACCCATAAGATAGCCTACAAGTACAGGAGTGATGGTAGCTGCGATAGAGTTTAGCGTACCTCCAAATTGCAACAATTGGTTTCCTTTGTTTCCGCCACCTCCAAGAGTGTTAAGCATAGGATTCACTACTGTGTTCAATAAACACATTGAAAAACCTGATACAAAAGCACCAGCTAGGTAGTAAACAAAACTTCCTAATACACCTGAAAGGCATTGGATACCAACTCCGACAAAACCTACCGTTACGGCAGCTAATGCAGTTTTCTTATAACCAATTTTTTTAAGCATAATACCTGCAGGTATTCCCATAAAGGCATAGGCTATGAAGTTGGCTAGAAAACCAAGTTGGGCTTGAAAGTTAGAGGCACCAAACTGTTTTTGTACAATTACACCCATTGGTGAAGGTAAGCCGGTTACAAATGCAACCATGAAAAAAAGTGCGAACATCACTGCTATAGGCAATGCATAGTTCTTTTGAGATTGTTCGTTCATTGGTAAAAAGTGTTTTAATTTATGGTTTAAAAATAGATAAATTCAAAAGATAGTAGGTTGTCAATGATTGGCAAATGGTTATCTCAATCTAGGATAGAGTTGAATGCCAATTGTTTTGAAAACTTAACTCCAATATCGTTTGCAAAAAGAGAGGATAGGCATTAGCTATTGAATAGCGATTTTCACTGTTCAATATCTGATGCCTACAACCTTATTTACTCTTCTACACCAAATTTGTAAATAGTTACTTGGTGGTAGCGTTCTGTTGGTTTCAATACACACGAAGGAAAATGTCCTTTGTTGGGTGTATCGGGAAAATATTGCGCTTCGAAGCAAATGGCACTGCGTGCTGGAAAGGTAGCACCGTGTGAACCTTTAAATCCGCTGTGCCAGTTAGAGGTATAAAGTTGTATACCTGGTTCGGTGGTATAAACTTCTATACTGCGTCCGCTAATGGGCTCTACGCATTTAGCAGCAAAGGTGAGCGCACCTTGTTCTTTTTTGTTTAAGACATAGCAATGGTCATAACCCGCACCTATTATCAATTGCTCGAAAGAGTCATTGATACGGCTACCCACACTTTGAGGGGTACGAAAATCCATAGGAGTGCCTGCAACGGGTGCAATCTCTCCAGTAGGAATCGATTCCTTATCGATAGGGGTATAAAAATCGGCATTGATGGTGACAATGTTATTCTCCACCCGTGCTGTGGGATTAGCAATGCCTGATAGGCTGAAAAAGGCATGGTGAGTTAGGTTGGCAACTGTTGGCTGGTCGGTTGTACCAGTATAGGTAATAACGAACTCATTGTCATCAGTTAGCAAATAGGTGACAGTTACATCTAAGTTTCCCGGAAAGCCCTCTTCTCCATCTTTCGATAGATAGTGTAGCTTTAGTGTTTGGCTGTCTATCTGCTCAGCATCCCAAACTCTTGCGTGAAATCCAGTGGGTCCACCGTGTAGTGAGTTAGGACCGTTGTTTATCGTTAATTTATAGCTTTTTCCCTCTAGTCCAAATTCTCCATTGGCGATGCGATTTCCATATCTACCAACAAGAGTGCTTAAAAAAGGTTCGGGGCTATTGATTACATTATCAACAGTATCATGTCCCTGAATAATATTGGCAAATTCGCCCTTTTTATCAGGAGTCATCAAAGCTACTACTGCTCCACCATAGTTGGTCGCAGCTAACTCTAGACCATTTTTGTTTTTTAATATGAAAAGGGCACTTTTCTTACCCTCTATATTTTTTTGAAAATCAGCCCAGTTAAGTTTACATTTGATATTTTCAGGTTTACAAGTGTCTGCCATGTGTATGTTTTTTAGGGTTAGTTTTGACAATCTGAATGCAAATAAAAAGATTTTAATTTGTATTCACAAACAAACCCGTAGAAAACTCACCCCTCAGGAGAGCAATATTTCAATAAATCGGCAACAATGAAGCTACTTCCTCCAATAAAGAGAAGATCATCTGTTTGTGCATTTTTTTTTGCTTTGAGATAGGCTGTAGCCACATCTGCATAGCAATCTCCCTTTAGTCCATGACTTTCAGCAAGCTGTTTTAGTTCGTTTGCTGGCAGGGCGCGTGGTATGTTGGCTTGGGTGAAATAGTAACTAGCCTCTTTGGGCATCATCTTCAAGACACTTTCTATGTCTTTGTCGTTCACCATGCCCATCACAACATGTAGATGCTGATACGTTTGCTGACGAAGCTGCTCCACAATGTATGAAATCCCTGCTACGTTGTGCCCTGTATCACAAATGATAGTGGGTTGACTACCCAACTTTTGCCAACGCCCCATAAGTCCTGTACGCTCGCATACGGTTGAAAAGCCACTACGTACGGCCTCTTCGCTCAGGTTAAAGCCCATTTGCTTCAATTGGTGAATAGCGCTTAGTAAGGTTTGTGTATTCTTTTGTTGGTACAATCCTCCCAATTCTCCTATCAGTTTAGGGTAGTCAGTGGTTTGGTAGATGGGTATTCCTCCCGATAGATGAGAGGTTCCGATGAGTCTATGTTCCTCTTCTGCAAAGATGATAGGTGCACCCACCACTGCTGCTTGATTACTAAAGAGTGGTTTCGTTTCGCAGGTAGTTTCACCAATTACTACAGGAACTCCCGCCTTGATAACTCCCGCTTTCTCAGCTGCAATTTGCTCCAAAGAGTTGCCTAGAAGGAGCGTGTGGTCGAGGCTGATATTGGTTATAATAGAGAGTCTAGGATGAATGATATTGGTGCAATCCAAACGTCCACCCAATCCTACTTCAATAATGGCAATATCTACCTCTTGTTGTGCAAAGTAATGGAATGCCATCGCAGTAGTTAACTCAAAAAAGGAGCAGTGTATTGGCTCGAAAAAGGGACGATGTTGTGCTACAAAGTCAACTACAAACTCTTCGGGAACAACCGTTCCGTTGATACGAATACGTTCTCTGAAGTCGATAAGATGGGGTGAAGTGTAGAGTCCTGTTTTGTAACCCGCTGCTTGAAAAATAGCAGCTAATGTATGAGAACATGATCCTTTGCCATTTGTTCCTGCCACATGTATGGTTTGAAACTTGCGGTGTGGATGGTTAAAGTGAGCATCCAGTAGATGGGTATTGCTTAATCCTTCTTTATAGGCATCTTTGCCTACGTGTTGGAAGAGGGGAGTACTTTGAAAAAGGTACTCCAATGTTTCTTGGTAATTCATGGGCTTTATGAACGAGGTGAATGGTGTTTGCAAACTGCAATATAAAAAAGGACTCTATCTGTGATTTGACTGTAATCACTTCCTGCTCCTTCATCGTGGAATTTGACTCTTCCCCCAGAGTGGTTTGCAACTAAATGATTATTGATTCAACCGTTGGCTGTGAGTCATTCATTAGAATCATTTCTCTAGCTATTTAATTAGTCAGAAAATAGGAGAGAGGGTGCTTAATTGACCACTCTCTCTTCGCTAGCTGCTCCTGTTATTTGCTTTCTAAACTCAGTTTTACTCCATAATTAAATCATCACTGTCCGATAAAACTTAATGCCTTTAGAAAATCACTTGATTTTCCTATAATAGAATCTATTAGAGAGTAAATAAGCTTTAATTTAGGTATATTCTGTTGAGCTTCTTACAAATTTATTAGCCGATGAAAAGAGAAGCCCCTTTTTAAGGAATCTCATCAATCCACCGATTATCAGCAAATATAATGATTCATTTCTTTTTTATCGGACAACAATATAATTAAATGCAGTAGAGGGTGAACTCCTCCATCAATATTTCATTGTGGACAGCTCACCCTCTATGTGGTTGTCTTTAAGCGAATATAGCCATAGCTAGCTGACTTCCTTAGTCAAAAAAGTGTTTGAACTTATTGAATATTTTCTCTTTAATAGAGGTGTTTGGTTTGAAGTTATCAGACTCTTTCATCTTTTCGAGTGCCTGTTTCTCCTCTTTGCTTAGTGTTTCAGGTATGTATACGCTGATATTAACCAAAAGATCTCCTGTTCCATTGCTGCGTCCGTAGCTGTCAATATTAGGAAGACCTTTTCCACGTAAGCGAAGCACTTTTCCAGGCTGTGTACCTGCCTCTACTTTTACTTTCACCCTTCCATCTATGGTTGGTATTTCAACCGTTTCACCTAATGTTGCCGCAGGCACACTTAGTAGTAGATTGTAGATAAGGTCATTTTCGTCGCGAACCAATTCAGGGTGCATTTCCTCTTCGATAAATACAAATAGGTCTCCTGGCACTCCATTTTGTTTTCCTGCATTCCCTTTTCCTCTCACTGTAAATTGCATTCCTTCGGCTATCCCTGCAGGGATTTTCACCTCTACAACCTCTTCTCCATAGGTAATACCCTCTCCGCTACAAGCTTTACACTTGTTTTTGATAATGGTACCTGCTCCGCTACATTGTGGACAAGCGCTTTGTGACTGTACCATTCCAAAGATACTTTGTTGTGTGCGTGTCACGCTTCCTGAACCGTGACAAGTAGGGCAGGTCTCTTTTCCTGCCGTGCCTTCTGCACCGCTTCCATGACAATGTTTACAGTTTACATATTTTTTGAGTTTAAACTTCTTTTCAACACCAGTGGCTACCTCTTTTAGATTCAGCTTTACCTTTACGCGTAAATCTGATCCACGGAACCTGCGTGGTTCTTGCCTGCGATTACCTCCTCCGCCAAAGCCACCACCACGGTGTCCGCCAAATACATCGCCAAACATTGAGAAAATATCATCCATAGACATTCCCTCTCCGAATCCGCCAAAGCCACCGGCACCACCGGCTCCTGCTGCACCGCCCAATCCAGCGTGTCCAAATTGATCATAGCGTGCACGCTTGTCTGCATTGCTTAATACATCGTATGCTTCGGCAGCCTCTTTAAATTTCTCTTCAGAAACCTTATCATCAGGGTTTTTGTCGGGGTGAAACTCGATTGCCTTTTTGCGATATGCTTTTTTTATCTGGTCGGCAGTTGCATTTTTCTCAACACCTAATACTTCGTAATAATCTCTTTTTGACATAACTTTTATTTCGTTTATTGACCTACAACTACCTTAGCGTGGCGAATTACTTTTTCATTTAGCGAATAACCTGTTTGTACGCAATCTAATATTTTTCCTTTCTCAGCATCGCTCGGTGCTGGGATTAAAGCAATGGCTTCGTGAAAATCGGTGTCAAAGTTTTGTTCCGTTGTTTCTATTTTAGCCAAACCTTGTTGAGCCAATGTTTTTGAGAATTTAGAACAGATTAAGTCAAGCCCCTCTTTAAGTGCCTCTACATTCTCTGCTGTCTCCATATTTTGAAGCGCACGTTCAAAGTCGTCTAGTACAGGAAGAATGGCTGTAATGGTTTTCTCGCCTGCATTTTTTATTAATTCAGCTTTTTCTTTTAGCGTACGTTTGCGGTAGTTGTCAAATTCAGCCGAAAGGCGTAGATATTTATCTTTCCACTCTTCGCTCTGTGCTTGTGCCTCTGAAACCTCGATGATTAGTTTCTCTTCAGCTGTAAGTTCAACTGTATCCTCCTCATTAGCATTCTCTTCTGCTGCAGTTTCTGGTGCCTCTGCCTCAGGATTTACTAATAATTCCTCTTCTGCTTGATGAGTTTTTTTCTTCGATGTCATATTATATCTGTTTTATATTATTGTTATTTTAGTAATTTGCTTTGCTTGCCCACCTAACAAATAGTGTGCCTAAACTGTTTTTAAGGAAATCAGCGTGCAAAATTAGGCAAAATATGTCAGACTGACACCTCAGAATGAATTAAAATTGTTACCTTTGCACCCCTGTAGCAAAAGGCTATAGATATCAAAGCTAACTATTATAATTTAAGATAGATTTAAATGATTGCAGTTTCAAACCTAGCCGTTCAATTTGGCAAAAGAGTTTTGTATAATGATGTAAATATGAAGTTTACCAACGGTAATATTTACGGGGTAATTGGTGCCAATGGTGCAGGAAAGTCTACTTTCTTGAGAGCCATATCGGGGGATTTAGAGCCCACGAAGGGTTCAATAACATTGGGACCAGGTGAGCGTTTGTCCGTGTTAAGTCAAGACCACTTTAAGTGGGATGCTTACAGCGTAATGGATACTGTTATGATGGGTCACGATATTTTGTGGGACATTATGAAGCAACGTGAAGTGCTTTATGCAAAAGAAGATTTTACAGACGAAGATGGACTGAAGGTGTCGGAGCTTGAAGAACGTTTTGCAGAACTAGATGGCTGGAATGCTGAAAGTGATGCAGCGATGCTTTTGAGCGGACTGGGCATTAAAGAGGATAAGCATTACACGCTAGTGGGTGATTTGAGCGGTAAAGAGAAGGTACGTGTGATGTTGGCTCGTGCACTCTATGGAAATCCAGATAACTTGTTGCTGGATGAGCCTACCAATGACCTCGATATGGAAACGGTTATTTGGCTAGAAGAGTATCTTGCTAACTTTGAGCATACAGTTCTTGTAGTTAGTCACGACCGTCACTTCTTGGACTCAGTGTGTACGCATACGGTAGATATTGACTTTGGTAAGGTAAATATGTTTGCTGGTAACTATACCTTCTGGTATGAATCAAGTCAGCTTGCTTTGCGTCAACAACAAAATCAAAAAGCGAAAGCTGAGGAGAAGAAGAAAGAGTTGGAGGAGTTTATTCGCCGTTTTAGTGCCAATGTGGCAAAGAGCAAGCAAACAACTAGCCGTAAGAAGATGTTGGAGAAACTTAATGTGGATGAAATTAAACCTTCGTCACGCAAGTATCCGGGAATCATCTTTACACCAGATCGCGAACCAGGAAATCAAATACTTGAAGTATCGGGATTGCGTGCTGAAACAGATGAAGGAATGGTACTTTTCAATGATATCAATTTCAACATCGAAAAAGGAGATAAGGTTGTGTTCTTAAGTCGTGATCCACGTGCTATGACTGCCTTGTTCGAAATCATTAATGGAAATCGCAAGCCTAATGCTGGTAAATTTGACTGGGGTGTAACAATCACTACAGCCTATCTTCCTGTGGATAATACATCCTTCTTTGAGAATGACTTGAATCTAGTAGATTGGTTGGGTCAACACGGTGAAGGAAACGAGGTCTATATGAAAGGTTTCTTGGGTCGTATGCTTTTCTCTGGTGAAGATGTTTTGAAGAAAGCGAATATTCTTTCGGGAGGAGAGAAGATGCGTTGTATGATTGCTCGTATGCAATTGCGCAATGCCAACTGTCTGATTTTGGATACGCCTACCAATCACTTGGATCTTGAGTCTATTCAAGCTTTTAATAATAACTTGAAGCACTACAAAGGAAATGTGTTGTTCTCTTCACATGACCATACCTTTATTGAGTCGGTAGCTAATCGTATTATTGAGCTTACTCCAAATGGTATTATTGATAAGATGATGAACTATGATGAATATATCTCTTCGGATCATATCAAAGAGATGCGTAATAAGATGTATAAATAGGAGATAATCGATAACTTTCGATATAGCTAAAAAATGAGCAGGATGTACCAATGGTATAATTCTGCTCATTTTTTATATGATTTTATATGCAAAAGAATATCTGCCTAGATTGTCTATGGACGACCTTATTAGGTGAAGAGGGGTTGTCTATTATGTAGTGCAATTCGTTTAACTTAGTAAAATGATATTCGAGGAGGTGGAAAAGGTTCATTTTTTTCACTCAAAAGAGAGTAGTGTATAAAAGAAATCGTTATTTTTGCATCCTTAATACGAAAGAATATAAACGATATATAATGATAAAGATAACTTTTCCTGACGGTTCTATCCGTGAGTATAACGAAGGAGTTACTGGTCTGCAAATAGCAGAAAGTATCAGCAGTCGCTTGGCACAAGATGTTTTGGCTTGTGCTATCAATGGAGAAACTAGCGATCTCTCTATCCCTATTAATCAAGATTCTTCTATTATTCTCTACAAATGGGATGATGAGCAGGGGAAACATGCTTTTTGGCACACGAGTGCACACTTGTTAGCTGAAGCTTTACAGGAGTTATATCCGGGCATTCAGTTTGGCATTGGCCCAGCTATAGAGAATGGCTTTTATTACGATGTAGATTCGGGTGAAACGCCTATCAAAGAGGGTGACTTTGCAGCTATCGAAGCCAAAATGGCTCAGCTAGTAGCAAAGAAAGAAGTGTTAGCACGCACAAATATTACGAAAGAAGATGCATTGAAGCTTTTCGGCGATAGAGGCGAAACGTACAAATGCGAGCTTATTTCGGAACTGGAAGATGGTACCATCACAACTTATACACAAGGAGCATTTACCGATCTTTGCCGAGGCCCTCACTTGCTAACTACTGCGCCCATCAAGGCAATAAAGATCTTGTCAGTTGCAGGTGCTTATTGGAGAGGTCAAGAAAACCGCAAACAGCTTACTCGTATCTATGCTATCTCTTTCCCTAAGAAAAAGATGTTGGATGAATATTTGGTATTACTTGAAGAGGCTAAAAAACGCGACCACCGTAAGATTGGTAAAGAGATGGACTTGTTTATGTTCTCTGATACCGTAGGTAAAGGTCTTCCTATGTGGTTGCCTAAAGGTACAGCACTTCGTTTGCGTTTGCAAGACTTCTTGCGTCGCATTCAAGGTCGCCACAACTACCAAGAGGTAATTTGTCCACCCATTGGTAATAAATTACTTTATATTACTTCGGGTCACTACGCAAAATATGGTAAAGACTCATTCCAACCCATTCACACACCTGAAGAGGGTGAAGAGTACTTCTTGAAACCTATGAATTGCCCTCACCACTGTATTATTTATAAGAACTCACCCCGTTCGTACAAGGATCTTCCTATCCGTTTGGCTGAGTTTGGTAATGTATGCCGTTATGAGCAAAGTGGCGAGTTGCACGGTTTGACTCGTGTACGTAGCTTTACGCAAGATGATGCGCATATTTTCTGCCGCCCTGATCAAGTAAAAGAGGAGTTTACACGCGTAATGGATATTATCTCTATCGTGTTTGAATCAATGAATTTTGATAGCGTTGAGGCTCAAATCTCACTACGCCACCAAACAGAGCGTGAAAAATATATCGGTAGCGATGAAAACTGGGACAGAGCTGAACAAGCCATCATTGAGGCATGTGAAGAGAAAGGCTTGAAGGCACGCGTTGAATATGGCGAAGCTGCATTCTATGGTCCTAAGCTAGACTTTATGGTGAAAGATGCCATTGGTCGTCGTTGGCAGTTGGGTACCATTCAGGTAGACTACAACTTACCCGAGCGTTTTGAACTAGAATACATGGGTAGCGACAACCAAAAACACCGTCCGGTTATGATTCACCGTGCGCCATTTGGTTCTATGGAGCGCTTTGTAGCAGTATTGATTGAGCATACAGCGGGTAAATTCCCTTTGTGGTTAACTCCTGATCAAGTTGCAATTCTTCCTATTTCAGAGAAATTCAATGAATATGCTGAGGGAGTTAAAGAGCTTTTAAGACAAAGTGATATTCGTGCCATCGTAGATGATCGCAACGAAAAAATAGGGCGTAAAATTCGTGACAACGAAATGAAACGTATTCCTTATATGTTAGTCGTAGGCGAGAAAGAGGTTGAAAATGGTGAAGTTTCTGTTCGAAAACAGGGAGATGGGAACAACGGAAGCATGAAAGTTGAAGAATTTGCAAAGATTTTATCAGAAGAAGTTTCTAATATGATAAATAAATGGTAAATTTGCAACCGTTTACATAATGAGGGTATCTCATACCAAGGGACTTTTCTTTATTAGTAGCATGAAATTTAAAGGATATAAAATTTGAAAAAACAAAACGGAAACAATCGTTTTTCAAGGAAAGACGACAAATTGAAAGAACAGCACAGAATTAATGAGCAAATTCGTGTAAAAGAAGTCCGCATTGTGGGCGATGATGTTGAACCAGCGGTATACTCTATCCAGCAAGCCCTTAAAATGGCTGAAGAACATGAGGCTGATTTAGTTGAGATTTCACCAAATGCCGTTCCTCCCGTTTGTAGAATCATTGAGTATTCTAAATTTCTTTATCAATTAAAGAAACGTCAAAAGGAGCAAAAGGCAAAACAAGTGAAAGTAAACGTAAAAGAGATTCGTTTTGGACCACAAACCGATGATCACGATTACAACTTCAAACTGAAACATGCTGTTGGTTTCTTGCAAGATGGTGACAAAGTAAAAGCATACGTCTTCTTTAAAGGACGTTCTATTCTGTTTAAAGAACAGGGAGAGCTATTGCTACTTCGCTTTGCTACCGATTTGGAAGAATATGCCAAAGTAGAACAAATGCCTGTGTTGGAAGGAAAAAGAATGATTATATTCTTGGCTCCTAAAAAAGCGCCAATGCCTAAGAAGGTGGTTACACCTTCTGAAAAGCCAGCTGAGCAACCGGCTGAATCCCTTGAAAAGGAAGAGGCAAAAGTAGAAGAATAAGTGTGTAGTGCGCCGGTATAGTGCGCTACCATAATTATACTAATTATTTAAAATTTAAAAAGATGCCAAAGGTAAAAACTAACTCCGGTGCCAAAAAAAGATTCGCTCTTACCGGAACAGGTAAAATCAAGAGAAAGCACGCTTTTCACAGCCACATCTTGACAAAGAAAACAAAGAAACAAAAAAGAAACCTTGTTCAAACTGCTATGGTTAAAGCTGTAGACGTAAATCAAGTGAAAGAACTTCTTTGTTTGAAATAATCTTTGAGAAAAGAAAAGTAAACGTATTATTTTAGTATTAACCGAATGTCTTTAGCTTTAAGTTCACTCAGTAATAGAGATGACGCTAACATTCAAAATGAATTAAAACTATGCCAAGATCAGTAAATCATGTTGCCTCTAGAGCAAGAAGAAAGAAAATTTTAGGTCTTACCAGAGGTTATTTTGGTGCAAGAAAGAACGTATGGACAGTAGCGAAAAACACTTGGGAAAAGGGTTTGACTTACGCATATCGTGACCGTAAAAACAAAAAGCGTAACTTCCGTGCGTTGTGGATTCAACGTATCAACGCAGCTGCTCGTTTAGAGGGAATGTCTTACTCTAAATTGATGGGTGCGCTTCACAAAGCAGGTATTGAAATTAACCGTAAGGTTTTGGCTGATTTAGCAATGAATCACCCAGAAGCTTTCAAAGCTGTAGTTGCAAAAGCTAAAGCTGCTTAATTTCACCTACTACGGAGAAATAAAAAAGAGTATTTGTTTCAGGAAACTGAAACGAATACTCTTTTTTTATTTTGGATAAATCCGATCAAACTCTCTTCTTTTATTTGTTATAACTTTAGGCTAACGAAACTATATGCGTAGTCCCCAGGGTTTATCGGGTGAGCCAGAAACTCAACAGAATACACCTGAATTGAAGCTTATTTGATCTTTAATAGATCCAATTATAGGAAAACCAAGTAATTTCCTAAAGGTATTAAGTTTTATCAGACAGCAATATTTGTGTATAGCTACTTTTTAGAGAGTGTAGCGCTCTGTAGATTCTGAGTGTAGTTCTCTTCTATTGACTAAATGCCTTTTTTACCGGGCAACAAGATGAAAAAATGGCAACTACAAGCTCAAAAGCTAGAGTTGCCATTAAAAGAGGAGAGTGTTACCTAAATGAGGTTAGCTCCCAAAGAATTTGAGAAAGTAGACTCTTTTATCACTTGGTCAAATTACGAATCTTGGCTATATGGTTTTCTTATGCATTGCATATATAGACCCTAAATCGCTATTTGCAATATTTGTCAATTAGAGTTTGTACTACCTCATCACCTAGCTCTTTGGCTTTAGTAAAGTGCGTACAAGCCTCTTTCATCTTCTTTTGTTGTACCATACAGTATCCCAACATGCGATATGCTACACCGGCACTAGGATTAATTTCTATGGCCTTTTTAAGTGCCTCTGTTGCCTCTTCGAATTGTGCTATACGTATGTGCACCGATCCTTTTTCTACCCAATAGATAATTTCGTTAGGACTCATTGCTACTGCCTCATTGATATCGTCCAATGCTTGTTTATACATGCGACATTGAATCTCAGCCTGCTCACGTTGGAAGTAGAATTCAGCCGATACACGTCCTTTCCCGCCTATTGCCTCAAAGAAATTGTCATAGTCTACCACTGCCTCACGGAAGAGATTTTGTTGCATTTTTAGTGTCGCACGTTCGTAAAAGTAGGGGGCTATCTCAGAGGTATATGGTTTTTTGAAAAATTCAATGGCACGGTTCATCAATACTACAGCCTGTTCATAGTCTGGAAACTCCACAAGTTCCTTGCATTTAGCTGCTGCATGAAAACTAATGGGGCTAGCTAGCTCAGATTGATTGATAAATTCATAGCATACATAGGCCTCTTCGTATCGACGTAGTGCAAAAAGAAGATCCCCCTCCAATTGCTTATATATGGGTTGATTATCTAATAGCACTGATTGGCGAATGTGTTTTAGAGATTGCTCATAGTTCCATTCAGGCTGTGTCTTTTCGCTACCTTTAGAGAGAGTGTAGTTATACATTAGCTTCGCTATTGCATAGTGGATACTAGATTGATCCTTAGCCACTGCTAAAGCTTTTTCAAAATCAGCATTCACTAGTGGAACTAGGGTTGAATCATTTGTATCCATATTGAGCGCTGCACGTTGTACATAGGCCTCTGCTCCTTGTGGGAATTTTAGAAGATAATCCTCTAAAAGCTTCATCATATCATCATGATTAAGCTGTGAAGCTGCCATAAAAAGATATATAGAGGCTTGTTCCTCTGCATCAGGTAACCCTTTTTTAATACCAATTCGGCTGAGCGCAGCATCATTAAGAGATAAAGCTGAGATGGATAGTACCGATCCTATTGTAGCATCAATGGCATAGCTCTCTTTTTCGCTATTACTTGTTTGCAAAAGTCCCAGAAGTTTGCCTTCAGCATTCAGTACGGGGCAGCTTGTCATTTTATCGTTTGTCTTTACATCAAGTGTATAGTAAACTCCTCGTTCACCTACTTGGTCAACCTTTGTGATTTTAGCAGTTTGTATGGTAGCTGTTTTTTGAGTTGAGTAGGGGAGTATATAGACTGTTTCTCCTACCGCAGAGGGTTTGGTAGCAATTGTTAAGCTTGATGTTTTTTTATCAGTCGCTGTCTTGAATTTTACCAAGTCATAGATTGCACTTGCTCCCTCTATTTCGAGCACAGGATACTCTTTGCCATTTGTCAGTATAACAATCGCTTTTTCAGCCCCTTCAAAGAGTGTATAGTCCGAAAGGGAACTCCCGTCATTCTCTATGTAAAAGCCAGTTCCTGTCCCTTTGATGCTGTTGTTCTTATCATAAGTGATAACTGAGAAGCTCGCTTTTCGAGCCTGCTCTGCCCATTTGGGATTGCTCTGAGCCTGAGTCAGAGCATGTGTAAACCAAGCAAAGCTTAGTAGTAGTAGTGTTTTTTTCATCTTTTTTTATGGTCTATAAGGTGCTAAAAAGGATAAATAAAGCTGCTAGAACGTTAGACTTTCTCTTTTACTGCACAATAGCGTAAAAGAGAGATTCTATTTTTTAGCAGCTCTATCTGTCTTCAAATTAAAATTCTTTTGAAATTAGTTATACTTCAGCTTCGAATCCACGTTGTTTAATAGCTTCGTAGATGAGTACTCCTGCTGCAACTGACACATTTAGTGATCCAATCGTACCCTTTAGGGGGATTTTAATCCATTCATCACACAATGCTAAATGCTCATAGGGTACACCTGTATCTTCGGCACCCATAATGATACATACAGGGTCTTGGTAGTTGGCTTTCGTGTAGTCATAGTCGCCCTTTTCGGTAGCTGCTACAATTTTAAATCCGCTATTTTTTAAGAACTTGATTGTCTCTGTAATATTTTTCTCGCGGCATACAGGTAGGGTGTGTAGTGCTCCAGCCGACGTTTTAATAGCATCTGCATTTACCGTCACACTATTTTTAGCAGGTATAATAATAGCATCTATTCCAGCACATTCGCATGTACGTGCAATTGCACCAAAATTACGTACATCAGTAATTCCATCCAAGAGCAATAAAATAGGGTTCTTTCCCTCTTCGAATAAGAAAGGAACCATCTGTTCTGTTTTTTGGTAGGTAATAGAAGAGATATAAGCAACGACTCCTTGGTGATTCTTACGCGTAATGCGGTCAATGCGTTCTACTGGTACGCGTTGTACAGGGAACATAGAACCTTTCAAAGCATCAAATAGTTCTTTAGAAAGTTCACTTTGCATATCCCTTTTAACTAGTACTTTATCTATCTCTCTTCCGGCTTGTATGGCCTCAATAACGGCACGTACGCCGAAAATCATTTCGCTCTTTTCAATCATAATGTATGAATTTTCTTTCTGTTTCTTTTATTGGTAAATATTTAAGTATATCAAACTAATTATTGGAATGCCAATCGCTTGGCAGTGGATATTACTAGTTGTGAATACTTTAGTATGTTATAAAAAGGTGTTGTACCCGTATCAATCCAAAGGATAATAAGGAGAACAATCAACTTGTCTTTTTCTTCATCGATGAACTCTTAAAGAGTCAATCTATTTGCAGTTCGTTTTATGCAGCTACAGTTCAATTAAAAAGCAAATAGAGCAAACTCTATTTGTACTCTCTTCGTGAATAGTTATCATTTATACCTAGTGACTCTTTTCACTCGATGCCTATGAATCATTTGAATAGGCTCTTGAAAAATCAAATGATATCAATGAATGGCGTCTACTTGTAAAAGATAAATGCTACGGCTGTTTCAATAGCTCTCGAGCGTTGTTAAGCGCTGCATCGGTAAGCTTTGAACCACTAAGCATATTGGCTATCTCCTCCACTCGCTCTTCGCTGGTTAGTGGACGAATATAACTATTCGTTCCAGTTTCTGTATCTTCTTTATATACCTTATAATGCGCAAGACCTCGTGCGGCTATTTGAGGTAGGTGAGTAATACTTATTACTTGGCGGTTACTTTCTCCCATCTCTTGCATGATATGTGCCATCTTCTCAGCTATGGAGCCTGACACACCCGTGTCAATCTCATCAAACACAATGGTTGGAAGCTTTACGGCTCCCGCTATCATAGCCTTGAGTGAAAGCATTACGCGGGCTATTTCACCTCCCGATGCTACTGAGGATACATCGTGTAACGTACCATTCTTATTGGCTGAAAAGAGAAATTGCACACTATCCATACCGCTTTCATCTGCCTCTTTACGCTGAATAAGAGCGACCTGAAAGCGTACATTGGGCATGCCCAATGGAATGAGGCGTGTCACCATTTCCTGCTCTATTTTAGAGGCCGATGCAGTACGTAGTTTGGTTAGCTTGTTCGCTTGGAGGATCATCTCTTCAAAAGCTTTCTCCTTCTGTTCGGTAAGCTGGTTGATTCGTTCATCGTACGAATGGATCATTTCTAGTCGCTCTTGTAACTCTTGAGTGAATTTAATAAGATCCTGAAGTGAGTCAACTCGATGCTTTTGTTGCAAGGAGTAAATCAGGTTTAATCGTTCATTCACAAAACCCAATCGACTAGGGTTAAATTCTACTTGGTTTTGAGCATAGGTTATTTCGTGTGAAAGCTCCTTTAAGTCGATGTAGCAACTATTAAGTCGTTCTATCCACTCTTCAGCTTCAGGGTATACTTTGGTTATAGATTGCAACGTTTGTATACACTCTTTAGTTGCCGAGACCAAACTACTCCCATCTCCCGAAAGGGTGCTGTCCACTTTGTACAATCCTGCTTTTATCTCTTCCGCATGTGTTAATCGGTCAGCCTCTTGTTCCAATGAGATTTGCTCATCCTCTTGAAAGTTTGCATCGGTTAGTTGTTCGAGCTGAAAACGTAGGTAATCTTCGTCTTGTCTGCTCTGTATAGCCTCCTGCGTCAATGCTTTAAGCTCTTTTTCAATCTGTTTGTATTTGCAGAAAAGTTCTTTGTACTTTGTCAACGTTTGCTCACTGTATGCAATGATGTCTAATATACTTAGTTGGAAACTTTCGTTATTGAGTAGTAGGTTTTGGTGTTGGCTGTGTACATCTATAAGTTGTTCGCCTAGCTCTTTCATGAGTACAAGCGATACGGGTGTATCATTAATAAATGCTCTGCTTTTGCCTGATGCATATAGCTCACGTCTTAAAATACATTCTACATCAAATTCCAACTCATTAGTAGTGAAGAAATCCTCCATTTGATAGCCTGCTATTTGAAAGCGTGCCTCTACAATGCATTTACTTGCCCCTCTTTTAATCGCCTTGATATCAGCACGCTGACCCAATAGAAGCCCAATGGCTCCCAATATAATGGACTTCCCTGCACCTGTTTCACCTGTAATGACAGAAAATCCAGCATGGAACTGGATATCTAACGTATCAATCAGGGCATAATTTTGTATATAGATGGATTGTAACATACTATTTATGGATTACTAAACTCGATTATCAGCAACTTTTATTTATTTTAATGACTCTCATTCCGTCGCTGAATTTCTCTTTACTTTAGGTTTCTATGATTCGTTTCGTTCAATTATTGGACAGATACATATTGTTAATGAGTAAATAACCCGAAGTGATTGGTCTTAAACATCCATTTGTAATAGAGAGTAACTCCAGGTAATCTTCTTTAGAACGATATGTGTAACTATTTTGCTATTTAGCCATTGACTCAATTACTCTTTCAACAATATCTTCGGCTACCTCTTTTTTGTTTTTAAGAGGGTAGTTTGTAGTACCTGAAGCATCTATGATTGAGATCTGATTTGTATCATGTTGAAATCCAGCCCCCTCATTTTTGAGTGAGTTGAGTACAATGAAATCGAGGTTCTTTCGAATTCGTTTTTCCTGTGCATTTTGCTCTTCTTGGTCTGTTTCCAATGCAAATCCAACCAAAGATTGGTGGGGTTGTTTGATTTTACCTAGCGCAGCTGCAATATCTTGTGTAGGTTTCAAGGCGAGATTAAGACTCTCTTCGCCTCTTTTGAGCTTACGATCTGCTACCTCTGTAGGTGTAAAGTCGGCTACTGCTGCACACATAATGGCTACATCTGAAGCAGCAAACGCTTCCACTGCACCATCGTACATTTGCTTAGCACTTTCCACATCTATTCGCGTAATATTCGGGTGTACTGTTTGTAGTGATACAGGTCCACTAATTAATGTAACAGTTGCTCCACGTTCTGCACAAGCTTCGGCTAGAGCGTATCCCATTTTACCTGATGAATAGTTACCGATAAAACGAACTGAATCTATTTTTTCGTAAGTAGGTCCTGCAGTAATTAAGACCCTCTTTCCTTGCATCACTTGCTGCTGTCTAAAAAAAGCTTCAAGTTCATTTACAATCGCTTCGGGCTCCTCCATTCTTCCTTTTCCCACCAAGTGGCTAGCTAATTCGCCTTCGCCTGGTTCAATGATATGATTGCCATAACTCTTTAAAATCCTCAAATTCTTCTGATTAGAAGGGTGTGCAAACATATCTAAGTCCATCGCAGGTGCAATAAACACAGGCGCTTTCATTGACATATACGTAGTAAGAAGCATGTTGTCAGCTATGCCATTTGCCATTTTTCCAATGGTAGATGCTGTTGCAGGTGCTACAATCATTGCATCTGCCCACAATCCCAAGTCAACGTGACTATTCCATGTCCCGTCTCGTTGCGCAAAGAATTCGCTGATAACAGGTTTGCTAGTGAGTGCAGAGAGAGTAATAGGAGTTATAAACTCTTTTCCTGCTGGTGTGATAACCACTTGTACTTCTGCCCCTTTTTTAATAAGTAACCGAACGAGTATAGCCGCTTTGTAGGCGGCTATACTTCCTGTAATTCCTAAGACTAGTTTCTTTCCTTTCATGGAGTTCTTTTTTCCTATTTAATCATACCACTATCACGTAGTCTGATTTTAGTCAATATATTTTTTGTATTAAGGGTGAAGTCACCATTAAGCATCCATCCGTAGTATCCCGAATCTTTCTGTAGCACTTCACTAACTGAGACTCCTTTGTATTTTCCAAAATTAAAGACCTCTACGCCATCTTCGTTGTAAACGATACGTCCTGCAAAGTCGACATTGCGATTGAAGCTAGAGTACTCCGCTAAAAAGTTAACGTCATTTTCAAGTATATCAGGGTATTTATCTAGCTGTCCCTTTAAAACTTCGTAGGTAGCTCGTGTATCTGCTTCGGCGGAGTGTGCATCCGTTAAATCCTTTCCGCAATAAAACTTATAAGCTGCAGATAGCGTTCGTTGCTCTATCTTGTGGTAAATAACCTGCACATCTACGAACTTTCGTTTCATCATATCGATATCTACTCCTGCACGTAGAAACTCCTCTGCTAGTACAGGAATGTCAAATCGGTTGGAGTTAAATCCAGCCAAGTCGCATCCTTCTAGGTCACGAGCAATATCTTTTGCCACATCTTTAAATGTAGGAGAGTCTGCCACATCTGCATCATAAATGCCATGTACAGCTGATGATTGCGCTGGAATAGGCATTTCGGGATTGATACGCATATTTTTACTCTCTTCGTTTCCATTTGGATAGATTTTCAAATAACCAATTTCTACGATACGATCCGTATTTATATTGATACCTGTTGTCTCTAAGTCAAAAAAGACAATGGGATTTTTTAGTTTTAAATTCATACCTTATAGGGTTTAGTCGTTCAACATCATAGGCATAAGTAGCATCAACACATCTTCTGCCTCTTCACTTTCTGAAGGGAGAATGAGTCCTGCTCTTGAAGGATCTGCCAATTCTAGTACTACCTCTTGAATCGATAGATTGTTTAGTATATCAATAAGGAATGTACCTTTGAATCCTATGCTCATAGGGGAGCCGCTATATTGACAGCTAATTGATTCTACAGCCGAGGTCGAAAAATCAATATCTTGCGCTGATATTTCAATCTTGTTTTCTGTTAACTTTAGCTTTATCAAGCTGCTTGATTGTGAAGAGAATACCGATACCCGACGCAAAGCCCCAAGCATAGAAACTCTGTCAATGATAGCTTTAAAGGGGTTGTTTTGTGGTATTACTGAATTATAATTTGGATAGCGCCCCTCAATAAGGCGGCACACCATGTGGTAATGTTCAGTTGTAAAGGTTGCGTTACGCTCGTTAAATACTATGCGTACCTCTTCGTCTGTTTTAGCAAGTAAGGATTTTAGCAAGTTGGCTGGCTTTTTAGGTAAAATAAAGGCAGCTTTTTCATTTGTCTGTGCTGTTATACATTTGTTGCGTACTAATTTATGACCATCCGAAGCAACAAAAGTTAAGCTATCGGTTGCAATGTCGAAGTAGATACCATTCATAACAGGGCGTAATTCATCATCGGCTGTAGCAAATAGAGTGCGATTAATCCCATTAAGAATGGTGGCCGAATGGATATTTAACTCAATCCCGTTATTGTCTATGGCAGGAGCTTGTGGGTATTCATTTGCACTTTGTCCCATAAAGCTATATTCCCCATTTTGGTAATAGATTGTTATTTCCAATGTTTCAGGATTTACATCGAAACTAATGGGTTGTTCTGGAATCTCTTTTAGAGCCTCTAATATTGTTTTTGAAGAGATTGTAAAGCATATATCTCCATCAGATTGATTACTCTCTAGAGAGGTCGAAAGAGTCGTTTCATTGTCTGATGCAGTAAGCGATAAGGTTCCTTCATTTAGTTCAATTAAGAAGTTTTCCAAGATAGGAAGAGTGTTTTTTGAATTAATAACGCGGCTGATAGCCTGTAGGTGACTGAATAAAGCAGTGCTTGAGACGATGAACTTCATATAAATTTATTTTTTTTATTTTTCGACTTTAATCGTTCTATATTTAATGGTCAAAGTTACGAAAAGATTAACGACTTCCTACAAAAAAACGGGTAAAAAATTAGCATACTCACGCGGAAAGATGTACTTTCGTACCCGTATTTTAAAATAGCAATAAATGGAATTACAAGGTAGAGTAATAGCTGTTCTTGAGCCAAAAGGTGGCGTTTCAAAAACAGGAAACGAATGGAAAGCACAAGAGTATGTGATTGAAACACATGATCAATACCCTAAAAAGTTGTGCTTTGAAGTGTTTGGAAATGAAAAAATTGACCAGTTTAAAATCCAAATGGGTGAAGAGCTAAATGTCTTTTTTGATGTAGATGCTCGCGAATGGAACGGACGTTGGTTTAATAGTGTTCGTGCATGGAAAGTGGATAGAGTAGCTGCTCAAAACTATGGTGCAGCGCCACAACCAGCTGCTCCATTCCCTCCTGTAAATGCAGCACCAGTAGACTTTACGGCAAGCGATGACAAAGATGATCTTCCTTTTTAAAGAAAAGGGATTCATTCGCTAGTAATAGCAGAGAGAATAGAACATAGAAAGGCGAAATGCAATCAGTAAATGATTCATTTTGCCTTTTTTAATAAGAAAAAATGCGTTTTTTCCTTATTGTTCAGTGATAGAATCCCTCTTTTTAGTTAAGTTTGCAAAAGATAATAGCTAATAACAGCCATTATAATCATGTTTAAGTCTAAAAAAACATAAAATGGGAAATTGTATGTCGGGAATGAAGTTCAGGCTTATAGTTATGAACTTTTTGCAGTTTGCTGTATGGGGTAGTTATTTAACCTCATTGGGAACTTATTTGTTTAAAGTGGATATGGCAAGTGATATCGGTCTATTCTACGCTATGCAGGGTATCGTCTCCCTCTTTATGCCAGCTATAATGGGAGTTGTAGCAGACCGTTGGATACCTGCTCAAAAGCTATTAGGTATTTGTCACTTTATCTCTGCTCTGTTTATGGCTGCTGCAGGTTATTATGGATGGGCAACTGAATCTATTGAGTTTACTCCACTCTTTGCGCTCTATTCATTAGGAGTTGCTTTCTATATGCCTACGTTGGCTCTATCTAATTCTGTAGCCTACACAGCATTAGATACAGTTAAACTTGATCCAGTTGTTGCTTTTCCTCCCATTCGTGTCTTTGGAACAGTCGGATTTATTTGCGCCATGCTCCTCACAGATCTTTTGGGACTTCAAGGCAACAGCGTGAAATTTTTCTTGTGTGCACTCTTTGGGTTGCTATTAGCAGCATACTCTTTTACACTTCCAGCTTGTAGCGTGAGTAAAGCTTCCAATGGTGAGAAAAAAACATTAGTTGATGCCTTAGGGCTACGTGCTTTTGCCTTATTTAAGCAAAAGAAAATGGCTGTTTTCTTTATATTTTCTATGTTATTAGGAGTCTCTTTGCAGATCACAAATGGTTTTGCCAATCCCTTTATTACTAGCTTTGGTTCAATAGCTGAATACCAAGATACCTTTGGTGTAAAGCATGCAAATGTACTAATCTCTCTTTCGCAAGTATCGGAAACCTTGTGTGTACTACTTATTCCTTTTGCATTAAGGAAGTTTGGGATTAAACGTGTTATGCTCATTGCTATGTTGGCTTGGGTTGCCCGTTTCTCTCTCTTTGGTTTAGGAAATCCAGGGTCAGGTGTGTGGATGTTTTTACTCTCGATGTTGGTATATGGAATTGCATTTGACTTTTTCAATGTTTCTGGTTCACTCTATGTAAATAATGAAACAGACCTTTCTATCCGTTCTAGCGCACAGGGATTATTTATGATTATGACTAATGGTATTGGAGCAACAGTAGGTACACTTGGTGCTCAATATGTGGTAGACCAATTTGTTGATTTTGAAAGTACGGCACCGCAGGTAGAAGGGTGGAGTATGGCTTGGTTCGTTTTTGCAGCTTATGCATTAGTTGTAGCCATACTATTTGCTATTATCTTTAAATACAAACATGTTCCTAAGGATTAAGAATAGTAAATTCTAAAAATCCGATTATTTTTGAATACTGTAATGACAGAAATCCAAATACGACTACATCGAATTTGTTCTATTGTACATCCAACCAATGGCTATGCATTGATTTTGGAAGAGGTAAATGGTTCACGTAAACTGCCTATTATTATAAACAGTTTAGAAGCACGCACCATTAAAGCAGCGATGAAGGAGAGTACTCTACCTTCATCGCCGGCTGATTTATTAACGCAACTAACCACTCAGTTGGATATCAAGTTGAAGAGGATGTTGATTCATAAAGTACAAGATGGACTTTTCTATTCTCTACTCTATTTCCAACAGAACGAAAGAGAGGTGATTCTAAATGCACAAACTCCAGATGCAATGGGGCTTGCTTTCCGTTACGAAGCTCCACTTTATGTGACAGATTCGTTAATAGAGAGTGAGCAATTGCGTGAAATCGGTGATGGTGCCTTCTCCATTTCCATCAATATGGTTGATGTAACACTCCTACAAGAAGAGTTGGATAGAGCCATCAAAAATGAAAATTACGAAAAAGCCTCTCAGCTACGGGATGAAATAGCCCGCCGTGAGAGTGCCTCTAACAAAAAATAAACACAATCTAAGATGCATCTTTTTTACACTCCAGATATAAAAGACAGTTCAGAATTGCCCGAGGAAGAGGTTGGACACTGTCTGAGGGTATTACGATTGGGTACGGGGGATTCAATTAACCTAACGGATGGAAAGGGATCTTTCTATGACGCCGTAATAACCACGACTACAAACAAGCGATGTCAAGTTCAAATCGTAAAAGAGGAGGAGCAAGAGAAAATTTGGAATGGTCACCTTCATATTGCATTGGCACCCACAAAGAATATGGATCGCATGGAGTGGTTTGCTGAAAAAGCTACTGAAATAGGATTTGATGAGCTTACTTTTTTACAATGCCGTTACTCCGAGCGCAAAGCATTGAAAGAAGAGCGTATTGAAAAAATTCTAATTTCTGCTATGAAGCAATCTCTAAAATCAACGAAGCCCTTATTAAACAAACTTATTCCTTTTAAAGAGTTTATAAAACAGCCTTTTCTAGGACAAAAGTTTATAGCGCATTGCCACGGAATAGGTGAGAAGCCTCTATTGAAAAAAATTCTACAGCCTGGAAGTGACGCTTTGGTGTTGATTGGGCCTGAAGGTGATTTCAGCGAAGAGGAGGTACGCTTAGCTTCCGAATATGGGTTTCAACCAATTAGTTTAGGAAAAGCGCGATTGCGTACTGAAACAGCTGCTTTAGTAGCTTGTCATACACTTAATTTATTAAATCAAAAATAGAATAATGAAAAAAAATCATTGTGGCCTAGGGCTCATTTTTATCCTTTTTTTCCTAGCGGCTTGTTCGCATAAATCAGATTATGTTCAAGCCATACCCAAAGGGGCAACAGCTGTAGTAGCAGTTGATATGCAGAGCATAGCCTCTAAGAGTGGTTTAGCTGGTAAAGAGGGCGAAGCTATTGTAGCAAAACTAACCCAATTACTTCGTTCCGGATTAGAGGGGGAAAGTTATAAGATAGCGGAAGATATTATGCAAGATCCTGCTCAATCAGGCTTATCACTTAACGATAAACTCTATCTTTTTTCGGTGCCTGATGGAAGTGCTCAACTTGCTTTAGCTAAAGTAGCTAATCGCAAGAAGCTAGAGAACCTATTCGAAGCGCTTGCCAAATCGCGTATTTGCTCACCGTTGCTAGAAGAAGAGGGGTGCAGCTTTACGCAGATGGGAGATTTGATTTGTGTCTTTAACGACAGTGCTTTTTTCCTGCTTTACAGTCCTGCAGGGCATGCAGAGAATTTCAAAAGAACTCTATTCTTATGGTTGCGCCAAGAAGAGGGCGAAGGGTTCTCTTCGACAGCTGAGTTTAAATCACTAATGGATGCAAAAGGAGATGTGATAGCTGTTGTTAATATGGCTCTCATGCCCCGTAACGTAACGACATCCCTCCGTATGGGTATGCCTGCTAACTTGAAATTGGAAGACTTGAAATTCTTATTAGGACTCTCTTTTGAACAGGGTAGAACTGTTCTGACTTGCCAATCAATCACCACAGAGGTTGCCTGGCAGTCTATTTTCAATCAAATAGATACCTTCACATCACCTATGAATGGTTCTTTGTTAGAACTGCTCCCAGGAAATACACTTTTCGCTGTAGGAGGAAATGTTAAGGGAGGAAATGCTTATGAGTTGTTGTGTCAAAATCCTACGATACGCAAATTTATAACTAATCCAATGTTTGATGTCGAGAGTGTCTTTCGTGCGATAGAGGGTGATTTTGTACTAGGTTACTCTTCGTTAGAAACGGAAGAGTATTTAGGTTACGCGCAAGTTTCAGACACTAAATTTTTACGTACTATTGAGTCTTTACGTCCGTTACTAGAACTTACGGGTGGGAGAGTGCAGCTCAATACTTTAGGAACGGATCAGTATGAATTTAGGAAAAATAATATTTCTACTTGGTTTGGAGTGAAAAATGGATTGCTCTATATAACAAATAATAAAACATGGGCAGAAGAGTCAGGACGCCGCTACGGTGCCTCTTTGAAGAATTTACCTTGGTCTACTCAAAGTAGCCAGAATCGTATTTTTTCTGCTTTGAATATCAATGAGCTAAAAAATCAAACCAAAGGAAGTAACTACTTGGATCGGCAATTAGGGTCATCACTAAAGATGTTTTTTGACCTTTTTGTCAAACCGTGTGATTATGTGACAACCATGTCATCCCATGCTACTGAAATGACCTTTGAACTTAGTCTGGACGAGAAAAGCAAGAATGCACTTCAATTGTTACTTCATAACTTAGAAACCTTTATCAATTAATGGAAACGCTCGCATTTCGCCAAGTTCTTCCCTCAGTCTTTGCTGGAAGAGATGAGATAAACTCAGATGTATGGCATCAATCATTGACCCTACAGAAAGGTGAGAGTCACCTAATAGAGGCTGAATCAGGGACGGGTAAATCTTCACTTTGCAGCTATATACATGGCTATAGAAATGATTACCAAGGATTGATTCTGTTTGATGAAAAAAACATTAGTCAGTTTTCTGTTGCTCAGTGGACAGAAATTCGTCAGCGACACATCAGTATGTTGTTTCAAGAGCTTCGACTTTTCGGTGAATTGACAGCTTGGGAAAACATCGAATTAAAGAATAATTTAACCCATTATAAGACAAAAAAAGAGGTAAAATCTTGGTTCGAGCTCTTGGGAATAGCCGATAAATGGAATGTACCTACTGCTAAACTCTCTTTTGGTCAGCAACAACGAATTGCCTTTATGCGCGCTTTGTGTCAGCCTTTTGACTTTATCTTTCTTGATGAACCAATTAGTCACTTGGATGATGTAAATGCTGCATTAGTAGCAGATCTTTTGGTTAAAGAGGCAGAGAAACAAGGAGCAGGGATTATTCTAACTTCTATAGGTAGGGCACCCCAAATGAATTATACTAAAATATTGAAACTATGAGTTTGGTAGTTAAACTAATGCGTAAGCACATCAGTGTACCTCAGTTTCTTGGCTTCTTTTTAGCCAATTTATTGGGTATGGTTATTGTATTGCTCGGTGTCCAATTTTATACCGATGTGTTACCACTCTTTTCAGCGAGCGATGGCTTTATGAAAAAAGAGTATATAATCGTTAGCAAAAAGGTGAGCAGTTTAGGGACTCTAGTGGGGAAAGATGTAACCTTCTCGGCTAGCGATATCGCTAATTTGAAGGAGCAACCCTTTACAGTAGCAGTTGGAGCATTTACTCCCTCTCTCTTTCGAGTATCGGCGGGATTGGGTATGGAAGGGGTACGTATGTCGACTGATCTCTTCTTTGAATCAGTCCCCAATACTTTCGTTGATGTTGATTTGGATGAGTGGGGATTTCATCCCACAGATGAAATTGTGCCGATTATCTTACCTCGTAACTATCTAAATCTCTACAATTTTGGATTTGCACAGAGTCGTAATTTACCTCAATTATCTGAGGGGGTAATGGGAATGGTAAATCTTGATATACGCATTAGCGGTGCAGGTCAAAGTACTTCATTAAAAGGCAAAATAGTAGGCTTTTCAAATAGGCTTAATACGCTGTTAGTTCCTCAGGAATTTTTAGAGTGGGCCAATTCCACTTATGCGCCTGGACAAGAGCGAAACCCCTCTCGTTTAATGATAGAGGTAACAAATCCTGCTGACGAACGGATTGCTCAATATTTTTCCACTCGTGGGTATGAGACAGAGGGTGATAAACTCGATGCGGGTAAAACGACTTGGTTCCTCAAACTTGTAGTAGGGGTAGTGCTTACTGTAGGGGTAGTTATCTGTCTTTTATCATTCTATATCTTTATGTTGAGCATCTATCTCTTGTTGGAAAAGAATAACACCAAATTAGAGAACTTATTACTTCTTGGTTATTCTCCACAGAAAGTTGCATTTCCATATCATGTATTGACATTCTTGCTGAATAGCATGGTATGGCTCTTGGCTACAGGAGTTGTTGTAATAGCTAGGACTTTTTATTTAGATACTTTACAGGAACTTCTTCCTACAGCAGTTGCTAGCGGGATGTGGAATAGTTACATTGTAGGGTTTCTTCTCTTCTTGTTAGTTACTCTGCTTAATATGGTTGCAGTTCATAGAAAGATAGCAGCTATTTGGAAACACCGTAGGGTAGCAGTGGCTGCTACATCAGTTTAAACTAGACTTAGCCTCATAACGATATGAGCAATAAGTGGAAGTTAGCACCTATAAATAAAGAGATATATGGCAAAAAAAGAGGAGTATAAAAGAAGGAATGAAGAGTTCTTAGAGCAGATTCGCTCCGAAGAGGGGGTAAAAGCGCTTTCGGATGGTATATTGTATAAAGTGATAAAATCAGGGGATGGCAATGGGAATACACCTCGCCTAAATAGCATTGTGACGGTACACTACAAAGGTAATCTAATCAATGGAAAAGAGTTTGATAACTCCTTTAAACGCCAATTTCCCGAAACCTTCCGCCTCTATGAAGTGATTACTGGTTGGCAGTTGGCATTAAAGCAGATGCGTATAGGCGATCGCTGGATAATCTATATTCCCTGCGATAAAGGTTATGGGAAACGTTCTAGTGGCTCAATCCCTGCCTTCTCTACCCTCATATTCGAGGTGGAATTGCTAGGAATTGCTTAATGAGTATTTCAACAATCTCACTATAAGCTAATTGAGTTCAGCCAATTAAATGATTTAACCCGCTTTTATAAATATCCTTGCCAATTAATTCGATTAACTGCAAGACTATTTATAAAAGCGGGTTCTTTCTTTATATCCACATTCTTTTAGCCAACCGTATGATACTGATGGTTATGCAAAATAGGGTTCACCTAGATGGATAAACTGAAAAGGCAATATATTGGTTGCAAAAGAAGAGTTGCGGTATTGGCTATTAGCGCAATGTTCCGCCTTCTGCCTCTTGAATCATTTGACTACTTGCATACATAAAGATTTCTACTCTTCTGTTGGCATCAGCACTCAATCCTTCGTTATATTCACTAAATCCACGTCCCTCTACCGCTTTAAACTGTACAGGTTGAACTCTCTGCGTTCTCAAGAAGCTTTCTACTGCTATAGCACGTGCTAAAGATACTTTTTGATTTGCTTCATAGGAACCTACCTTGTCCGTATGACCATAAATAGCAATATCCATGGTTGGGTTTTGATTCAGAATGGTAGAAAATTTCGCCAATGAAATCTTAGCTACCTCACTCAATGCACTTGAGTTAAATCCGAATAAGATACCAGAATCAAACGTTACCTTCACAGCTTGCAAGTTGTTGTTATCTACAATTTGCTCTACTTGTGCTCCCTCGATCTCCGCCGCTTGTTGTGCTGCCTTATCCATCTTTTTGCCAATAAGTACTCCAGCTCCTGTTCCTACAGCTGCACCCACAGCTGCACCAATCGCTGCACCTGTACCCTTACCAGCTATTCCACCAATAATTGCACCAAGTGCTGCTCCGCCACCACCACCAATAAGCCCACCTTTGGCTGTGTTGTTCATTCCGCAGCTACTAAACGTTAATGTAGCACATAAAACTACTGCCGTAATTTTAATTCTTTTCATAGTCATCTCTGTTTGATATTAATAATATAATAATGTTTTAATTTTAAATCTTATCCATTCAGTTTGCCTCATTCCCTTTGTGGAAACAGAAGAGTCAGCAGAATCATAAGTTTGATTTTTTTACGCACTGCGTAAAAAAACGATGCGATATTTAAGCTATACCCACTCTATAAATGGCAAGTCAGCATCTCATTTGTTTCAAGTAATAGCTTCGTTATACGTTCTACATTTACAATGGAATCCTGATCTCTCTCTATGAAACAATCCTTATTTTCGGCTAGATAATCCATTTCACACAGTTGTTTTCGCAGCGAAAGATGGTAAAACAGTCACTCAAAATCGCATAGAGATCATAGATGGGGGCCTTTTTTTATCTATTCGCAAAGATAAAAAAAACATTTATCTCCAAAAAAAATAGAAGGCCACTAGACTTTCTAAAATTGCTTAATAGAGATTTATAATAATCGCTAAGCCATCTTTTTAAGAAGTAACAAATATCACTCTTTGATTGTTACTGATTAGCCCCACTTTTTATAATTATTCAACTATCATCTCATTTATAATATGTAAGCCGCCTCTATCAGATAGAGACGGCTTACATATTATAAATGAGATCTAAAGCTTATTCAGCGAAGATTGGATAGTTTTCCATGGTTTTATTTACACGCATACGTACCTCAGCAATAACAGCTTCGTTATCATGGTTAGAAAGAACCGTTTCAATCATTTCAGCGATCTCTACCATCAATTCCTCTTTAGCACCACGTGTTGTGATAGCTGGCGTACCTAAACGGATACCTGAGGTTTGGAAAGCTGATCGAGTATCAAATGGAACCATATTTTTGTTGACTGTGATATCGGCTGCTACCAATGCCTTCTCAGCTACTTTACCTGTCAAATCAGGGTATTTAGCACGCAAGTCTACCAACATAGAGTGGTTGTCAGTACCGCCCGAGATGATCGTAAATCCTCTCTCAATTAAAGCTGCTGCTAGTGCCGCTGCATTTTTCTTCACCTGTGCTTGATAGGTTTTGTATTCAGGTTGTAAGCATTCGCCAAACGAAACAGCTTTTGCAGCGATAACGTGTTCCAATGGACCGCCTTGTACTCCTGGGAATACGGCTGAATCTAAAAGTTGAGACATCATTTTTACCTCACCTTTTGGAGTTGTTTTTCCCCAAGGATTTGGAAAATCTTTTCCCAACATAATAGCTCCACCACGAGGACCTCTAAGGGTTTTATGTGTTGTAGTTGTGACGATGTGTGCATAGGTTAGTGGATTCTCAAGCAATCCTGCAGCAATCAGTCCAGCAGGGTGAGCCATGTCTACCAAGAATATAGCACCTACTTTATCGGCTATTTCACGCATACGTTTGTAATCCCATTCGCGAGAGTATGCCGATCCACCCCCAATAATCATTTTGGGTTTTTCTCGTAGAGCCACCTCTTCCATTTGGTCGTAATCTACATATCCAGTCTCTTGTTTAACGTTGTACTCGCATGGTGTATAGATTAAGCCCGAAGTATTTACTAGCGAACCGTGTGACAAGTGTCCACCGTGTGCAAGATTTAACCCCATAAACTTATCACCAGGGTTTAGTACAGCCAAAAAGACTGCTGCATTGGCTTGTGCACCCGAGTGTGGTTGTACATTGGCCCATTCAGCACCAAACACTTCTTTGAGTCTGTCAATAGCTATTTGTTCACTTTGGTCTACAACTTCACAACCGCCGTAATAACGTTTGCCAGGATAGCCTTCCGCATATTTATTGGTCAAGCAAGAGCCCATAGCTTGCATTACTTGTTCACTTACAAAGTTTTCTGAAGCAATTAACTCAATTCCTTTTAATTGACGTTGGTGCTCTTTTTCGATAATTTCAAAAATCAGATTGTCTCTTTTCATCTTTTGTGTAGATTAAAATGTTATTGAATACAACTAATTGTTTATGTATTTTGCAAATATAATGCTTTTAAATCTATAATAGTCTGCTTTCTCTGTAAAAGAGGTTATTTAATCCTTTAGACAATAACACAAAAGCTAATAGCCGATTTATCAGGCAGTTAGTCCCTTATGCAACTAGTAAAAGGAGAAAGATTCACTTGATAAATCTATTTAAAAAACTCTTTTTTAAAGAATTTACTACCTAGCAGATGCCTCTTTCAGCAGAGGAATTTTACGAGTAAACTCTTGGATGCAAATTAATTAGTAGCTATTAATTAGAAAGTTCCACCTTTGAATTTCCTTTCCTCCAATTAGCATCTACCATTTGGGTAAAAACTATTGTGGTTTTTGTCTTTTTATAGAAGAACTTGTTATTCTCTTTTTCTTTTGTACTGACCACCCAAATTTCCCTATTTTGGGTCCCAATTCAAAATATCCTCCATGCACATATACCAAAGGATTTGCATCAGCTAATTCAAATTTCCCGGTTTCTGCATTCAAGTATTTCTCGTCTGCTTTTACATTCACGACTTCGGCTATAAACATATCGTGAGACCCTAAAGGGATGATTTGCGTAACTCGACACTCGATACAGAGAGGCGATTCCTCTATGATGGGTGCTTTCACTACTGTTGCTTTCCCTGGGGTAAGCTTCATCTCTTTAAACTTGTTGTAATCTTTACCCGACCGTACTCCGCACCAATCGGTAGCAAAAGCCATTTCTGTAGTGGTTAGATTAAGAACAAATTCCCCGTTTTTTTTCAAAATGGGGTAGGAATGTCTTTCGGGACGAACCGATATATAGCACATTGGAGGATTGGTGCAGACTGTTCCTGCCCAAGCTACCGTTATTAGATTATACTCTTCTTCCGTACTTCCACAGCTAACGAGTAGTGCAGGAAGTGGATAAATCATTGTCCCAGGTTTCCAGTCTTGTTTCATTTCTTATCTTACGCATTGCTCCTTCTTCTCCAAACAGATAACTGAAGTAGGGAAGGCGAATAACTTATACTAATTTTATGGTCTCTTTTCTTTGTTCTTTTTCGCAGTAGTGACACTTTAATATTCCGACCTCTTTGTCAATCACTCGAAACAGAGTAGTCATTGGTTCATTGTTGGTGATGCATTGGGGATTGTTACACTTCACAATGCCTTTCAACTTACTTGGAATCTCAACAGCTCGCTTCTCTACCACTTCATAATCACGAATGATGTTTAGCTTGATATTGCTTGCCACTACTGAGAGACGACTTATCTCTTCGTCGCTAAAGTATCTGTTTTCGACCTTTATAATTCCCTTTTTCCCCCATTTTTTACTTTCGAAATTATTTCCAATAGTCAAATAGGAGTCCGTATATTGCAAGTTTAGTAAAGAGACCACCATAAATAGTTTATCAGCAGGTATGTGGTCTATTACGGTACCATTTTGAAGCGCTGCTACTTGTAATGCCTGTTTTTTATTATTCATAATGCTCTCTTTTTACTTGGTTTCTCTATCCTTTATTACCTCTTCCAAAGTGATGCCTAGCACATCGCACAATATCGCTTGACGCGCATAAAGTCCATTTTGAGCCTGTTGGAAATAGTAGGCTTTTGGATTTTCATCAACATCATAAGCAATTTCGTTTACTCGTGGTAGGGGATGTAAAATACGTAGATTCTCTTTGGTATTTTTGAGCATTTCATTCTTTAGAATGTATACATCCTTTACACGTTCGTACTCCATCAAGTCGGTGAAACGTTCGCGTTGCACTCGAGTCATGTATAAGATATCTGCATTTCTCAAAACATCTTCGTTAAATTCTTCATGCTCTTCGTAGTTAATATTGTTTTCACGGCAATATATTTTATACTCGTTTGGCATTTTCAGTTCCTGCGGTGCGATGAAGTGAAAGGTGGGGTTAAAATGACGCATAGCCATAAGTAAAGAGTGTACGGTACGTCCATACTTCAAATCACCTACCATATAGATATGCAGGTTGTCCAATGTACCTTGCGTTTTGTAGATAGAGTAGAGGTCTAGCATCGTTTGCGATGGGTGTTGATTGGCACCATCACCCGCATTTACAATCGGCACCTTGGTAACTTCGGATGCATAGCGTGCAGCTCCTTCTAGATAGTGGCGCATAACAATAATGTCTGCGTAGCTACTCACCATTAAAATAGTATCTTTCAGGCTTTCACCCTTTGAAGAGCTGGTAGCTTTAGGATCGGTAAATCCAATTACCCGTGCACCGAGCCGGTTGGCTGCTGTCTCAAAGCTAAGTCGTGTACGAGTAGAGGGTTCAAAGAAAAGCGATGCAATGATTTTCCCATCTAGAATTTTGCGATTGGGGTGGTTCTCGAACTCTTTCGCCATTTCCAATAGATACATAATTTTCTCTTTGGAATGTTCGGCAATGGTTACTAAGCTTCTATTCTCCATATTTTTGTAGATATTCGTGTATGATACAATTGTTACAACTTATACGGAGCGTAAAGGTATGAAAAAAAACAAAAAAGAGCCATTTTGCTCGGCTAATTTCATAAAATAAATATTCTACCTTCTACCTTCCATTACGTTCTACTAGCTATTTCCTTTTTTAAACCTCTTTGATTCTTTATGTAGACTGATTCATAGGAAGTTGCGGTAAATCATAGCCTTTTTATATCGATTTATCTTCACGGCTCTGCTGGAGATGGCTACCTATTTTCAAAGAGAGAAATCCTGATTTGATAAAAGAGACTCTTTGAACCATCTCGGTTTTATCCGCAAATTTGTTGGAAATCGGCTCTATATCAAACTTTTTCTCTATTTTTGCAGTGATTTCTATGGAACAAACTACTTTAAACAGTTTTAAATAACGACGATGAGAAAATTCATAATTTATGGGCTTTGGGTTCTTTTATTCAGTATACTATCGGCCATCCTATTAACTTTTACTGCCATATCACGGGGGTGGATAGGCTATGTACCACCTGTAGAGGAGTTGGAAAATCCCAATTTAAAGTTTGCAACCGAGGTATTATCTGACGATGGACAGCTGTTAGGTACCTTTTCGCTCAGTAAAGAAAATCGCATCTTTGTTGATTATGATCAGCTTCCAATTGCCATTATTAACGCCCTTATTGCTACTGAAGATGCTCGATTTGCAGAGCACTCAGGCATTGATGCACGTGCGCTTTTTCGAGCCATTATAAAGAGAGGTATCTTTATGCAGAAAAATGCGGGAGGGGGGAGTACCATCACGCAACAGCTAGCCAAGCAGTTTTATTCACCACTTGCTGGCAATCTAATGGAACGTTTGTTGCAAAAGCCCATCGAATGGGTCATTGCTGTGCAACTTGAGCGCTATTATACTAAGGAGGAGATTCTAACGATGTACCTCAACAAGTTTGACTTTCTGAACAATGCAGTTGGGGTTAAGACAGCTGCCAATACCTATTTTTCATGCGAGCCCAAAGATTTAAAAATCGAAGAGGCGGCCACACTTGTGGGGATGTGTAAAAATCCCTCTTATTTTAATCCACGCCGTTTCAACGAACGTACATGGGGAAGACGTAATGTCGTCCTTGACCAAATGGAAAAGGTAGGTTATCTTACAAAAACGGAGACAGACTCTCTGAAGGAGATTCCACTTACATTAAAATATCGCCGTGTAGACCATAAAGATGGACTTGCGACCTATTTCCGTGAATATCTACGAGGCGTTATGAATGCTAAAGAGCCTGACCGAAGCAACTACCGTAGTTGGCAAATGCAGAAGTTCTACGAAGATTCATTGGCTTGGGAGACCGACCCTCTCTATGGTTGGTGTGTCAAAAATGTAAAGAAAGACGGTACGCCTTATAATCTTTACACCGATGGATTGAAAATTTATACTACCTTGGATTCACGCATGCAGAAGTATGCTGAAGAGGCTGTACAAGAGCATGTTGCTGAATATCTTCAACCTCGCTTCTTTAAAGAGAAATCAAGGAAAAAGACAGCCCCTTTCACCAGTCACTTAACACCCGACGAGGTGGAGTCTATAATGACTCGTTCGATGACTCAAACCGATCGCTATCGCTTGATGAAGCAAGCTGGCAATTCAGAAGCAGAGATTCGAAAAGCCTTTAATACACCTCAAGAGATGACTGTGTTTACCTATAATGGCGAACGTGATACAACTCTTACCCCTATGGACTCCATTAAATATTACAAACACTTTTTGCGTGCAGGGTTTATGTCAATGGATCCTCATACAGGTTTTGTGAAAGCCTACGTAGGCGGTCCAAATTACAACTATTTCCAATATGACATGGCAATGGTAGGACGCAGACAAGTAGGTTCGACTGTTAAGCCTTTTGTGTATACTTTGGCAATGGAGAATAACTTTTCACCTTGCGATCAAATGCACCACGTCCAACAAACGTTGTTGGATGAAAATGGACGCCCATGGACGCCTCGCAATGCCAGCAAAAAGCGCATAGGAGAGATGGTTACCCTCAAATGGGGATTGGCTAATTCAGACAACTGGGTTACTGCCTATCTTATGAGTAAATTGAGCCCCTATCAGTTGGTTCGACTAATTCACTCATTGGGAGTAAAGAACAAGCAGATTGACCCTGTAATTTCTATCTGTTTAGGCCCTTGTGAAATCTCAGTAGGCGAAATGGTTAGCTCCTATACAGCCTTTGCCAATCGTGGAATACGCACAGCACCTCTCTTTGTTTCGCGCATAGAGGATGGTGAAGGAAATGTATTGACCAATTTTGTACCCCACATGGATGAGGTAATAAGTGAAGCTACTGCCTACAAGATGTTGGTGATGTTGCGTGCCGTAATAAACGAAGGAACCGGTGGGCGGGTACGCCGATATGGTATCAAAGCCGATGCAGCAGGAAAAACAGGAACAACCAACAACAACTCGGATGGATGGTTTATGGGCTTCACCCCTTCACTGGTATCAGGTGCTTGGGTAGGAGGCGAGGATCGAGATATTCACTTCGATGGTATGGTCGATGGACAGGGAGCAGCTATGGCACTCCCCATTTGGACGCTCTATATGAAGAAAGTATATCAAGATCAAAGTTTGGGATATTCTGAAGAAGAACGTTTTGAATTGCCTGAGAACTTTGATCCTTGCAAAGATTCTCTTTTGGAAGAAGAATCTACAGAAAATAGCTATTCCACAGGATTGGATAAAATATTCAACTAAAAAAGAGCTCCCTTGTGAAAGTTCGATGCAAAAGATTCATCATCCATCAGATTCATCTGTTTGACGTTGATTTATTTCAAAAATATTGCTGTCCGGTAAAAAATGGTACGAGTCATTATATCATCTGATAATCAATACGTTGATGCGATTCCTTAAAAAGGGGCTTGTCTTTTCATTGGCTAATGATTTTGTAAGAAACTCAACAGAATGGGCCTAAATTGAAGCGTATTTACTCTCTAATAGATTCGATTATAGGAAAATCAAGTGATTTTCTAAAGGCATTAAGTTTTATCGGACAG